>CAZGQL010000015.1:46404-52554 GCA_964527905.1 uncultured Syntrophobacteraceae bacterium | reverse complement strand
TTGAATGGCTTCAGGCCCTCGGTCTTCAACCGGATCTCTTCACCATCCAACCCCGCGCCGGATGACCAGACAAGCCAGGGGGCGCAAAAATACCCCTCGACCCGTCAATCGGGTGCGGAATGTAGGTCAGAGTTTCCCTCTCGGGTCCGAAGCCGACAGGCAATTCCAAGTGAGTGCGCCCTGCCGGGCGCAACAAATAGAAACGCCGCGCGTGATCGCGCGGCGTGAAAGCGGGCCCTTGGCCCTTCTTGCAACAATCTCATGTGTGGTGCCGAAGGCCGGACTCGAACCGGCACGGGTCTCCCCGCCACCCCCTCAAGATGGTGTGTCTACCAGATTCCACCACTTCGGCACGAGTGACTGACTTTATATACAGCCGATCGACGTGACTTCGCAAGCCTTATCCACGAAGGTCGCCGAACGTTCCAGATCTCCTGCTACTGCTTCGCGGCTGGAGCCTGCGACCCGCTTCCCGCCGGTGACGGCTGGGCGGCATCCTTCGGCGCCTCGGAGGCGGCCGGAGCCTGCGGCGTTGGGCTCTCGGTGGGAGCTCCCTGGACGGCGCCGCCCGAAGGCGTTCCGGTCGCGGGCTGAACCGGGGTGGCCTCAGGAAGCGCGGGACCCGCCGGTTTTTCGGCCGACACGTTTTCCATGACCGATTTCATCGAAGGTCCCGAAGAGAGGTACGTGAGCCCAAGGCACGTGATCATGAACACCACGGCGGCGCCGGTGGTCAGCCGGGTCAGGAAGGTGTTTCCCCCCGATCCCCCGAACAAAGTCTGGCTCGCTCCACCGAACGCGGCCCCCATCTCGGCCCCTCTTCCTGTCTGCAGCAGCACGATCAAAATCAGGGCGAGGCAGGCGACAATATGAAACACCATCAACAGCGTATACATTCCGGGTCTGCTATCCTATCTCTTACGCTCGATACTGAACGATCCGTTGAAAGGATGGAACCTCCAGGCTCGCTCCCCCCACCAGGAGTCCGTCCACGTCGGGCTGGGCCATGAGCGAATCCACGTTGTCCGGCTTGACGGAGCCTCCATACACTATCCGTACCAGGTTTGCAATGCTTTTCTCGAAAGACACGGCGCACCGATCGCGGATGAACGCGTGGGCTTCCTGAGCTTGCTCCGGAGTGGCCGTTCGACCCGTTCCGATCGCCCACACGGGTTCGTAGGCCACCACCAGCCGGGACATCTCGTCTCCCGTCAGGCTCTGCGTCACCGCCTCCAGCTGCCTGGCGACCACCTCGAACGTTCTCCCCGCTTCTCGTTCATCCAGCTTTTCTCCCACGCACAGGATGGGGACCAGGCCCGACTGGAAGGCGGCCGTCACTTTCCTGGCGATTCCTTCGTCGGTTTCCTGAAAGATGTGTCGCCGCTCGGAATGGCCGATGATGACGTAATCGACCCCGATATCCTTGAGCATCAACGTCGAGATTTCTCCCGTGAAGGCCCCCTTCTCCTCCCAATGGCAGTTCTGGGCCGCGACGGCGAACCCCTGCCGCCGCACCGCGCCTCGCACCGCCGCAAGAGCCGTAAACGGAGGCGCGATCACCACCTCCCGGTCCGTCAGGGGCTCTGTCTCCCGCTGCAGGGTCTCCACGAAGGCCAGCGCCTCTCCGATGGTCTTGTACATTTTCCAGTTCGCCGCGATGAGCGGTACTTTCGTCGCCATTTCTCCCCCCCCAGAGCACATGGAGCGTCGTGCCGTCCCAAACCCACTCATGGAGCCTGCTTGCTTCCGGGAAGCACCCGGCCCGGATCACCTCGCGCAGCACGCCTCGAGGGCGGCGATGCCCGGCAGGGTCTTGCCTTCGAGCATTTCCAGGAAGGCCCCACCCCCCGTGGAGACGTAGCTCACCTTGTCGGCCATGCCGGCCTGACGCACCGCCGCCGCCGAATCCCCACCCCCGATTACCGTTAAGGCATCGAGCCCCCCGAGGAATTCCGCCATGGTGAAGGTCCCCTTATGGAACGGCGGCTTTTCAAAAACGCCGAGAGGTCCGTTCCAGACGACGGTCTTGCAGTCCCGCAGCACAGACTGGAACGCCTCCATGGTCTCCGTCCCGACATCGAGGATCTGGAGTCCCTCGGGCACCTGGTCCACGGAGACTTGGCTTACATCCCCGGGGGCGTCCATCGAGGCCGAAACGACGGCGTCCACGGGCAAGTGGACCGCAACCCCCCGCTCCCTGGCGCTGGCAAGCAGTCGCTTGGCCGTTTCCACGAATTCGTCTTCGACCAGTGAGCTCCCGACCTGTTTGCCTTCCGCCTTGAGGAAGGTGTTGGCCATCGCGCCTCCGATGAGCAGGACGTCCGCCTTCCGGATCAGGTTCTCGAGCAGATCGATCTTGGTCGAGACCTTGGCACCCCCGATCACCATGGCCAGCGGTCGCCGGGGCTCCACCATGGACTGCTGGAAGTACCGGACTTCCTTGATCAACTGGTACCCCGCGGCACACGTTTCGACGAAATGGGTGATGCCGTGCACGGAGGCGTGGGCCCGGTGGGAGACCGCGAAGGCGTCGTTGACGTAAACATCGGTCAGGGCGGCGAGCTGCCGTGAAAAGCCTTCGTCGTTCTTTTCCTCTTCGGGGTGGAACCGCAGGTTTTCGAGAACCAGCACTTCCCCGTCCTTGAGTGTGCCGACCATGGCCGTCACCGCCTCCCCAACGCAATCGGGCGCGAGAGGTACGGGAACCTTCAGCAATCCGGCCAGGTAATCGGCGACGGGCTTCAGCGAAAATTCTTCGCTCACCTTTCCCTTGGGCCGCCCCAGGTGAGAAGCCAGGATGAGCCTGCCCCCCGCTTGAAGCACTTTTTCAGCGCTCGGCACGATGGCCCGGATTCGCAAATCATCCTTGACGCGCCGTTCCTTGTCCAGGGGCACGTTGAAATCGACCCGCATGAAAACCCGTCGGCCCGCCAGCTCAACGTCATCCAGCGTCTTGATCATCTCCCCCCTCCCCCAGACTCACTCCAGTGATTGCGCGATCATGACGGCCAGGTCCACCACGCGGTTGGAATAGCCGTATTCGTTGTCGTACCAGCTGAAGATTTTCACCATGCGCCCGCCGATGACATTGGTCAGGGCGGCATCGACGCTGGAGGAATAGGCCGTGTGGTTGAAATCCACCGAAACGAGCTCCTCCTTCACGAACTGGAGGATGCCCTTGAGGGGGCCGTTGGCCGCATCCTCCAGGACCTGGTTCACTTCCTCCTTCGTCACGTCCCGCCCGACCCGGCAAACGAGGTCCACTAGAGAGACGTTAGGCGTGGGCACCCGGATGGCCACGCCGTCCATCTTCCCCTTGAGCTCGGGGATGACCTCGGCCACCGCCTTGGCGGCTCCCGTGGTGGTGGGGATCATGGAGAGGGCGGCGGCCCGCATGCGCCGACGGTCCTTGTGCAAGGCGTCGAGCAGCCTCTGGTCCATGGTGTAAGAATGGATGGTGGTCATGAAACCATGCTCGATCACGAAGCGGTCATGCAGGAGGGCGGCGATGGGGGCGAGACAGTTGGTGGTGCACGATGCGTTGGAGACGATGTGATGAGAGCGAGGTTCATAGGCGCTCTCGTTCACGCCCATGACGAAGGTCGCGTCCATGCCTTTGCCCGGCGCCGTGACAATGACCTTTCTCGCGCCGGCATTCACGTGCTTGAGGCAGCTGTCGCGGTCGACGAACAGGCCACTGCTCTCGAGCACGATGTCCACCTTCAGCTCGTGCCAGGGCGACTGGGCGGGATCCTTGACCTTCAGACACTGATATTCCTTGCCGTCCACGATGATGGAGCTCTCCGTGGCCTTCACCTCGTGGGGCCACACGCCATGGACGGAGTCGTATTTGAGCAGGTGGGCGAGATCCGTCGGTGTCGAAAGATCATTAAAGGCCGCGATTTCCAGGGGCGCCCCGCGATCGAGGATGACGCGAAACAAAGTGCGTCCAATCCGTCCAAACCCATTGATAGCCACTCGAACTGCCATGATCTCCCTCCTTGTGCTCGAAAGAACCCAGGAATCGGCACCGAAACAGCCCGCCCTCGGATCCCGCGGCCCGCCGGGAACCGCTGACGACCCTCGGTGGAGCCGTCACATCATCTTGGCGATGCTCACCACACGGTCGCCGAGCATGTTGGTGTAACTGCCCAGCTCATTGTCGTACCACCCATAGATGACGGCCTGCGTAACCGGCACTTCCAGGACCCGTCCCGGTTGAGCGCCCGTACCGGTTGTCTCCGAAGGCTTGGTGATCTGCGTCAGATCAAAGGACGCCGACGCCGCTCCCTCGCCCAGCTCATTCAAGTAATTGCAGGCACTGAGGATGCGATCGAGATCGATCCGCACCGCCGCGGTCCGCGTGTGGTTCTCGTGCCCCTCGATCACGGCCGCGGCCCGCGGCATGCCGATGATGTCCGAGGAGACGTTTTGTTCCTCGCTGTAGACCAGGTAGCCTTCCGGGAAGTGCCGGGTGGCCTCCCGGTAAATCGAGTTGATCTTTTCCCGGTTGATGGGGTTGCGCATACTCTCGTCCTGGATCATGACCACCAGGATGATCAGGGACCCCGTCGTCACGGGAACTCGCACCGATTCGGCGATGAACCCGATCTGCTTCATTTCCGGAATGACCAACCCCAGAGCCTTTGCAGCACCCGTCGTCGTGAGGATGATGTTGTTGAACACCGAGCGACTCTTGCGCAGGTCTCCGGCCTTCGCCTTGGGGGCTCGGTCGAGCACCTGCTGGGAGCTCGTGGCCGCGTGGACCGTGGTCATGGAGGCGGACAGGATTCGGGAGGCCCCAAAGTAGTCCAGAAGCGGCTTGACCATGTAGGCCAGGCACGTGGTCGTACAGGAGGCGTTGGAAACGAGCAGATGCTTTTTGGGGTCGTACGCCTCATCGTTGATGCCCATCACCGTCGTCACGGCATCCGGAGGCATCTCCCGCGCCTTGTCCTTGATCTTGAACGGAGCCGATGCAACGACTTTCTGGGCACCCGCCGCCAGATGTCCCCTCAGGGAGCCCTTGGGGTCGTCCTGGGGAACCGTGGGATCCAGGAACGCCCCCGTTGCGTCCACGACAAGGGCAACGTTGTGATCCCGCCAGCCGATGCCGAGCGGATTACGTTCCTTGCGCAGAAAGGTCGTCTTGACCCCGTTGATCCGCATGGTCCCCTCGGCCTCGTTCAGCTCCTCAATGACCCGGGTGGCTCGGCAGCCATGCAAAAAGTGATGGAGACGGCCGTACGTGGAGTCCTTCTCCAAAAACTGGGCGATCGCCTCCAAACCGGTTCCCACTTCCCGGCCGATGTTGACCACCAGCTCCGAAAAGAACCGCCGTTCCACATGGTGCCAGATGCAGAGTTTGGCAATCCGTCCTAGACCGTTGATGCCCAGTTTCATCGGAACCATCATCTCCTGTTCGCTCATGGGTTCCTCCCTCCGATCGCCGTAAATATTTGGAATCCTGGACCTGTGCAAGAACCTAAGGCCGGAAAGGGTCGGGCATGAACAGTCCATGCTCCGACCTTACGGAGCAAGGGTAGCGAGTGCCGTCACCGGTTGCGCGAGGCAAACGAAGCCGCTCACCGGTGGTAAGCCGCACCCAAAATCGTTGACTCTTCACGAGGTGGGCAGGGCTGTCATGGGACATCCTGCGTTTTCTTTCATTATGGATCTTCCATCCAATAACTTACATTAGATCTCGCATCCCGAAAAATCAAGCAAACGGTCCGCCAGAAACCGTTCGTCACCACGTCTCAACCGGCCATCTCGACGTGCTCGACCTCGTGACGTCCCAGGTAAATCGCCCCGCTCCGACCATCGATCCCGATGGCGTCCCCCGTTCGCAAAACATGGCCGTCGACGACGCACTCCGAATTCTTCTCCCAAACCTTCATTTTCCCGAACCCGACGACGCAGGTCTTGCCCAGGCGATTGGCGACGATGGCCGCATGCGAGGTCGCCCCGCCCCTACCTGTCAGGATGCCGTCCGCCACGGAAATCTCGTGGATGTCCTCGGGAACCGTGTCGGATCGCAGCAAGATGATGGGCTGGCCGTAATGTTGCTTCCGAAGGGACTCGATGTGCTCGAGGCTGAACGCCACGAGCCCCGAAAGCGCTCCGCCGCTCACCCCGATGCCACTTCCC
>CAZGQL010000015.1:45813-46394 GCA_964527905.1 uncultured Syntrophobacteraceae bacterium | reverse complement strand
AGGTGCTCGGACGGTTTGAACACCGGGTAGGCGCGACGCACACGCGGCGCCATGTTCCGCGACTGCAGGACGTATACCCCGTCCTCCGTATCTCCCTGAAACGTGAATTCGATCTCCTGAGGTGACCAGTTTTGCACCACGGTGAGCTCGTGGGCGATCTGAACGAGCCTGCGGTAGACGTTGGGAAACAGGGACTCCAGCGAGAATTCCTGCAGCTCCCCGGCATTCAGTCGCTGCTTCTCCGAGATGAGGAGGGTCTGGACCAGCCCGCCGACCACGTCTTCGCCCTGATTGCCCCAGGTGAAATCCCCGTTGGGGTCGATGGTGTCCTCGGAAGTCCGTGGATGGTGCGTGAACAGCACCCCGGCACCCGACCGAGCGTCCAGGTTGCCGAAGACCATGGCCTGGACCGTGACGGCCGTTCCCCAGTCCTGGGATAACCCCATGATCTCCCGATACGTGATGGCCTTGGGGTAGTACCAGGACGCCACGACCTGCCGGATCGCCGTGAAGAGCTGCTCTTCGGGGTCATCGGACAGATCGATCCGGCGGTTCCTCAGCGCCTCCTTGTATGCGAGGGT
>CAZGQL010000015.1:31134-45696 GCA_964527905.1 uncultured Syntrophobacteraceae bacterium | reverse complement strand
CATGCCCCAGGACTGAATGAAACGGCGGTAGTTGTCCCAGGCGAACCACGCCTCACCCGTCTGTTCCACGAGCCCCTCGACGATGCGCTCATTGATCCCCACGTTGAGAAACGTGTTCATCATGCCCGGCATGGAGACAGCGGCCCCACTGCGGACCGAAAGCAGGAGCGAATTGCCTCTGGATCCGAAACTGCGCCCAGTGGCCTGCTCCAGCTTGGCGATGTGGCCCATCACCCGGTCCCGGAAGTCCTGACTCGACTGCGCGAAACTCTCGATCACGCTCCTACACCGGAAATACTCGGTCGTGATGATGAAGGCTGGCGGCACCTGAATTCCCAGGGAATGCAGCTGGGCCAGGTTGTACCCCTTGTTGCCGAGATGGATGAGATCGTAGGTCATCCGGTTGGGATTGGGGACATAGGAAATGGTTTTTTCGGGATCATAACTCAGCAGCAGATCCAGCTTCTCCGTGCTCAGCTCCTCCTTTTGAGTCGCCAGCGTGGTCAGGATGCTGCTGATGAAATGATCGAAATACTGCAGTCCGAACGTCCGGGCGATGAGGTCCCGGAGAAAGCTCTCCGATATACGGGAGACCCGCTCCGCCTGCGTCACATCCTGATCCTCCCTCCGATACCGGGGCAGCAGATGTTCCTGGCCGAGCAGCCGGATGATGACCTCAAGGTTTTCCTCGTGCACCGAATGATAATGCGTCTGGATGATTTGCTTGATCGCTTCCGAAAACCCACGGAAGATGTCGATGTACTGGGAATGCGAGAAACGGCGGACTTCCAGGGACTTGTAGAACAGCTCGGCTTGCATCTCGAGACGGTTCGAGGTGATCCCGTCGATGGCGAGGGCTCGGATGAAAAGCGGCAGGACTTTGCTGATGCGAAAGAACGTCGCCCGCGTGATGAAGCTCAAGTCGAAGGAATAAATGATCTCCTCGAACAGCACATTGGCCATGTTCTCGAGCCGGAAAATCAGCCCGAGCGCGTCGAATTTGCGCTCATTGTACGAACCGTACATGGAAGGGATGTCCACGGCGATGTGGCGCTTGTGATAGATGTTTTCGACGATTTGCAACTCCGCCGGACTCTTGATGACCTCGGTGAGGTCCATCAGGTATTGGAGGATCGCATTCAATTTCAGGGTGGCGTTGGGCGCGTCGAGCACCATGAGCAGCTCGGAGGGATCGGGCAGCCCGGAGGCCGCCGCTCGCTGGAGTTGCACCCGCATGTCCTTGTAGCTCAGCGCGTACTTTTCATGCAGCAACTGGTAGAGTTGGATGATCAGAAACGCCCGCTTCCTCTCGCGGTCCGACACCCCGTCGATTCCATCCAGCAACTGGTGGACTTCGGCCTCCGACAGATCCAACAGGTCTTTGACGTGGGGAACCCGTCTGGTCTGAAAGATGGCCTCGAAAATCCGGTGAATCTCCTCCACCAAGGGACCGGATGTCGCGATGTCCGGATAGATCTCGGGTGGCACTCGATCCTTGAGCTTGGTCTTGTCCAGATGACGCCAGAATTCGATAATGGCTTCCACGAATTGAACAATGACGTTGCTGCTCTCCACATGGCTCTGCTTGCGCAGGAAGTGAACCAGTCGATCGCTACGCCCGGTGAGCTCATCCACGTCCGTGGACACGGCCCGAAGCTGACCTTCAGCCCCTATCTGATTGAAATAAATAGGAAATAACTTCGCGAGCTGCTTCACCAGGTTATAAACCGGTCCGATGGGCGCGTGGAGCAACTGGCTGACGTCTTTCTGGAACAGATCGGTGTCCCGGACATAGATCCCGCCCAGTGAAAGGTTGACGATGAGGGCGGAGAGCAGGGTTCGGGCCCGGACGGGGTTCTTTTTGATGATTTCGAGCCAGATCCGGATGTTCAGCAGGTGAGCGGGGTTCACCTCGGTCTGCCAGTATTGGCTCACGGCCCCTAATTGCGGCGTTTGGAACCCCATGGCGATGACGCGCTTGAGGAAGAATTCCGTGAGAACCCGATCTCCGCTTTTGATGATCTCCAAACCGATGCTGCGCACGATCTGGAGGGCACCCTCCGGATACTTTTCCATGCAGTCGCCCAGGACATCGAAAATCCGTTCGAGGAATCGGCTGAGCTCCTCGGCCGGCCTTTGACGCATGGACTCCACCACCTCGAAGTTGATGGCGCGGAGCATTTCCTCATGGATCTCTTCGAGCCCCCGGATCTCCATGATCTTCAAACGCATGAGCATACTGAGCCGGGTCGTGTCGCCCGGATCCTCCAATTCCTTGAGCGCTCCCGGGAGGTTGAGATAGGTTTTGACGATGTCGTGGAAGTCGGGGAACGTGACCAGTCGGGCCACCGCTCGCTTGGGATCGGTTTCGGCGGCCACTTCGACCTCGATTTCTCTCAGACGTCGCTCGAAGCCGGCATGGGTCAGCGGTTCACACAATTGAGCCCAGCGGGTCTGCCCCCCCTGCAGCCCTTCCGACTGCTGGGACAACCATGCGCAGGGATCCTCACGCCTGAGCCAAAAGGCATAGGTTTCACGCAGCTGTCGAGTGAGCAAGACCCTGAGCTCCGCGAACGATTCGGGCTCTTCCCAGACCTTGAGGAGCTTGGTGGCCAGTTTCTTCATTTGGTAGAAGCTGCGCATGAAGTCTTCGAACGCCGGATCCGAAAGCTTTTCGAGCCGGAGAAAGAAGTGACGCAGGATTCCCTGGTGGCAGCTTACGAAGGGCTGATGGTCACCGAGAGGCGCGTCGATCGTGGCCCCTTCGGGCACCGGCCGGGCGATGTCCCCGGCCATTTCGTCGGCGAGCTTCAGCCAGTAGGCGATGAGATGATCCGCCGCGAGGCCCCGGGTTTCGGGACGCTCCGAGGTTTCAAGAGCCTCGAGGAAAATGTGGGACAGGAGATGCACGACGGTACCGTTGAAGGGTAGGTCCCGGTAGACACGCAGGTTTGACGTCGCATATCGCCACGTCTCATGGATGACGAAGCGCCAGTTTCGATACCCGTGATGGTATTCGATGAGTAGCTCGCGGGCCTGCTTCTCCTTGCCCGCATACCCCTTGACAGCCTCCTCCAGGACCAGGAACAGGGGCGAAATGACCACGTCCATCTTGGTCAAGTCAAGGTTCTTGATCAAAGCTTCGGACTGGATCTGCTCGGGTGCCGTCGACAGTTTCACGTTCATGGGAGTATCTTTTCAGCTGGGGAATACGGACAGGCCGAGGCGTCGCCCAGATTCCGCCGCCACGACTCATTCATGCTCAATTCCATGACCACGGCGGACTCGCGTACCACTCCGTAGTACCCGGGACGCCGGCCGACCGCCGTGAAACCGAACCGGCGGTAGAGCGCCAAGGCCGCGGCGTTGCTCTCCCTCACCTCCAAAAACGCCCGCCGTGCTCCCGCTTCCCACCCTTGTTTCAAGGCGTGCGACAACAAAGTTGTTCCGATACCCTTCCCGCGGTGCTCAGCCTCCACCGTCACGTTTAGAATATGGACTTCGTCCAACAATAGCCAATAGCAAATGTAGCCGACAACGCGCTTGTCGGTCGCGCCAACCCGCTTTTGGCCGGGATCGGTCTCGACCGCTGGCGCCTCCCCTCATCCCCCACTTCGTTTCCACCCGTCCGAGCGAGCAAAATCCGTGCACAGCTCCGTTCCAGCTCGCTCCGGAACGAGTCCTCGGACCAAGGCTCCAACTGAGAGCGTCTTTCGATCTCCGCGACCGCCTTGAGATCCTCCAAGGTCATGAAAGCGATTTCCATCATGTAACATGTGGCGCAACGGGGGTGAGGCGAGGGGAACCGCACGGCATCAGGAAGCCTGACCCGTCGTTTCGTGATCAGCCGCCGACCGGGGAGCGCGACAGCACCTCGCTGGCAAGGGAAATGTGGCGTTGTCCGTATTCTTTCACAAGGAGTGCCACCTCCCCCAGGGACGAACCGGATCGGCAACCGGCCAACTTGATGAGCATGGGGAGGTTCATTCCGCAGACCACCTCGACCCGGGGTCCAAGGAAGGACAGGCTGATGTTGGCCGGTGTGCCCCCGAACAGATCCGTGAGGACCAGCACCCCTTTTCCCCGATCGACTTCCCTGATCGCGTCGCGGAGCTCCCGCATCATGTCCTCCACCTCGGCGTTTCCGGTGAAACAGACCGCTTTGCAAGCGGGAAGCTCCCCCACAATCAACTCGGCCACCCGAAGGTACTCCTCGGCAAGATTGCAGTGAGATACCAGAACGATTCCGATCAGTTCCCCGGCGCTATCGTTCGACATCAACGACCCTCTACTCGAGATGCATGTCCCGATGGAACACGTTCACGAAGAACTGGTTTTGCTTCAGGATATCGGAAATCCGGTTGGCGATGACCACCGACCGATGTTTGCCCCCCGTGCAACCGATGGCAATGGTCAGGTATCGCTTCCCTTCCTCGACATAGTGCGGCAGCATGCTGAGGAGCAAATCGCTGTACCGGAGCAAAAAATCCCGCGCCACCGGCCACCGCAGCACCCAGTCGGTCACTTCCATCGAACACCCGTTAAGCTCCTTCAGCTCCTCGACGAAATACGGGTTCGGCAAAAACCGCACATCCATCACCAGGTCCGCCTCGAAGGGCAAGCCGTACTTAAACCCGAACGAGAGCACCTGAACGCTCAGCTGCTCGTTTTCCTTGATTCCCGAGTAACTGCGCGTGATGAGCGCCTTGAGCTGGTGCACCGAGAAGGTCCCCGTGTCCACGATCCGGGTGGCCCGTTGCCTCAAGGCCGCCAGCTGCTCACGCTCCTCGTGGATGGCCTGCACGAGTGCGGAATCCGCCGTCGCGATGGGATGGAGGCGACGGGTCTGACTGTAACGACGCTGCAGGATGTCCGTAGGGGCCTCGAGGAAAACGATTTCAAAAACATAACCGGCCGACTCCAGGGATTGAAAGATCTTGACGTAGTCATTGAGAAAACGCCGCTCCCGAATGTCGATGCCCAGCGCGATGCGCTGGATATCGGGCATGTCGTCCTCGCAAAGCCGCAAGAGGTCCGGCAGCAGGGGGACCGGCAGGTTGTCGATGCAAAAATACCCGATGTCCTCAAACGCCTTGATGGCGGTGCTTTTGCCGGACCCCGAAAGGCCGCTCACCACCACCACATGAAGGTTGCCGCGCATGCCGAAACCACCCCGCTGTCAAAAATCCTCATCCTCTTCCTGGATAATGGCATACACCTCATCCCGGCTTGTCACGGTGCCAAGTCTCTTACGCACGGCGCCGTTCTTGAGGAGCCTGGCGATCTTGGCCAGCGCACGCAGATGGACCCCGGCACAGCTTTCGGGTGCGACGAGCAGGAAGAACAGGTGCACGGGTTTGCCATCCATGGATTCGAAATCCACTCCTCGCGTGGACTTCCCGAAGGAGAGCGCCAGCTGATCGAGATCCTTGAGCTTTCCGTGGGGAATGGCGATTCCGTCGCCGATTCCGGTGCTCCCCAGTCGTTCGCGATCCAGAAGCACCTTCATCAGCCGCTCGCGGTCAAGCTGGGGTTTCCGGGCCATCAAGGCGTCGATCAGTTCCTCGAGGATCTGCTTCTTCGTGCTTCCTTTCAGTTCCGGGATAATGGCTTGCTTGTCCAATATATCGAGGATCTTCATGAATCCCTCATCGTGGCGGTCGCCGCCGCTACAGAGTCCATCGCAAGGGGGGTCGATCCAAGACCCGGTTCTTACAGGAAAAAACAAGCACCCAGGAAGGGCCGCGCCTTTCAAGCCCCTCCTGGGTGGGATGGACCGGCGGCCCCTGCGTCGGGAGTCCCCGGGCCGGACGAGCCGGTCGCGCGCTCATCGTTGCAGTCTCCCGTTCGACCGGCACAAGATCCAACCAATATGAAACTCGGTATGGAGGTTGGACGATGGCTCCCGCGCGCCGCTCAGCCTACCGTTTCGATGAGCCCGTAATGCCCATCCTTGCGGCGGTACAGGACGTTGACCCGATTCGTGACCCGGTTGGTGAACACCAGGAACTCCCCACTGGAACGGCTCAACTGCATGGCGGCCTCATCCACATCCATCGGCTTGGCGTTGACCTGCTCCGTGCGAATCACCCGTCGCTCGCGGTCCTCCGTCTCCAAGGGCACCGAGGTCGAATCGCCCGCACTGGCCAAATCCTTGAGGGAGCCCCCGGACTTGTACCGCCGGTACTTCTCTTTATTCTTGCGAACCTGCGCCTCAATGGTGTCCGCCACCATGTCGATGGCCGAATACATGTCCTCGGTCTCTTCCGCGCCGTTGATCCGCAGACCGTTGGCGTCGATGGTGACTTCCGCGATGTGGCGAAACTTCTCCACCTTCAAAACCACATGCGCCTCGATGGGCTCCTCGATGTACTTCCTGACTCTAGATATCTTCTCCTCAGCATATTCCCTGAGGGGGGCAGACGGCTCGATATGTCTGAATGTCACATTGATCAGCATGTGTCCTCTCCTCCTTTGTGCCTGGGTCCGAATCTCCACTGGGCGTTTCAACGGTTCATGGGGACGTTTGAGCTATCCGTTCCAGAAGGATCGCTTTCGCTTGTTCGATGGAAGAATTCCCAAAAGCTCCCGATACTTTGCGACGGTCCGCCGCGCGATGCTGATGTTTTCCCGTTCGAGCAGCTCGACAATGTCCTGATCGCTGTAAGGCTTCGCGGTGTCCTCTTCCTTGATCAGCTGCCGGATACGCTCCTTGACGCTCTCGGAAGCCACAGCCTCCCCCATGACGCTATTTATGGAGCTATTGAAGAAATATTTCAACTCGAAAATGCCATGGGTAGTGTGCATGTATTTATTCGCTGTGACCCGGCTTATTGTAGACTCATGCATCCCAACGTCCTCGGCGACATCACGGAGGACCATAGGTTTTAAGTAGGCCACGCCTTTCTCAAAGAACTCAGATTGTAGCTTTACGATACTTTGAGCCACCTTATACAAAGTACGTTGACGCTGATGTATACTCTTTATCAACCATGCTGCAGATCTAAGCTTGTTATTGATATAGTCACGGGCATCGGAGGGAGTGACCGCGTCCGGGCTCAAAGCTTCTTTATAGTAGGAACTCACCCTGAGCTTAGGCATGCCGTCCTCGTTCAACACGATGACGAATTCCCCGTCCACCTTGAGCACGTACAGGTCCGGGCTGACGTACTCGACGTTCTCCTCCGTGTAAGCCCGGCCGGGACGCGGGTTCAGGTGCAGCAGCCGGTCCACCGCCTCGCGGACTTCTTCCTGGGGCCGTTTCAGAGCCCGAACCAGCGCCGCGTAATTCTTACTCTCCAGAAAGGGCAGGTACCGCTCGATGATCTCCACCAAAAGCTCATTGGGCGGTTCCAGGTTCCTCGCCTGGACCAGCAGGCATTCTTGAAGATTGCGAGCCGCGACCCCCACGGGCTCGAAAAGCTGGATCTTCGACAGAACGCCCTCGACCACCTCCGGAGTCACTCCGGCCATTTCAGCGATCTCCTCGACCGTCGCGTCCAGATAGCCGTCCAGGTTGAGGTTGCCGATGATGAGCACCCCAATTTCCTTTTCGGCGTCGGTCATATCGGAAAAACGGAGCTGCCAAGCAAGGTGGTCTTCGAGGGTGGTCGGGAGGGTGAGCTTGTGATCATACGACGGCCATTCCCGACTGGATTCACTTTCCATGAGCACGGGAGTCCCTGAACTGTACTCATCCAGGTACGACTCCCAGTCGAAGTCCTCACGAACCCGCTCCACGACTTCCACTTCACCGAAAGCATCCTCCGTGGGACCTTCCGCTTTGAGGAGATCATCCGTTTCCGGCGAGTCCTCTTGACCTTCCTCCAGGACCGGGTTCGTTTCCAGCTCTTGATTGATGGTCTCCAGGAGCTCGAGCCGGGAGAGCTGCAGGAGTTTGATGGCCTGCTGCAACTGCGGCGTCATGATGAGCTGCTGGCTGAGCTTGAGTTGCTGTTTGAGCTCGAGTGCTGCCATAATCCAATCCCAATGCCTAGGACAAGCTGAAGTGATCACCAAGATAGGTTCGCCGCGCGAGGTCGCTCTGGGAGATGGTGACCGGATCTCCCTGCTCGAGGATCCTCCCTTCGTGCATGATGTAGGCCCAATCACACACCTTTAGGGTTTCCCGCACGTTGTGGTCCGATATCAGCACGCCGATGCCCCTGTCCTTAAGCGAGTGAATCAATCCTTGAATGTCCAGGACGGCGATCGGGTCGATTCCCGCAAAGGGTTCATCGAGGAGGATGAAGCTCGGGCTGGTCACCAGGGCACGCGTGATTTCCACGCGCCGCCGCTCGCCGCCCGAGAGCCGGTCGGCGCGGCTCTTGGCCAGATGCGTCAGCCCCAGCTCCGCAAGAAGCTCCCTCAGGCGCGAGCGCCGCTCCGCACGGCCAAGCTCGAGCGTCTCGAGAACCGCCAAAATGTTCTCCTCCACGTTCAGTTTCCGAAAGACCGAGGGTTCCTGGGGGAGGTAGGTGATCCCTTTCCTCGCCCTCAGGTACATGGGGACCCCGATGAGGTTTTCCCCGTTCAGGTAGACGGCCCCCCCATCCGGCCGAATGATCCCCACGACGCTGTAGAAGGTCGTGGACTTTCCCGCCCCATTGGGACCGAGCAGCCCAACGATCTGGCCCTCGCGCACCTCGAGGTTCACGCCGTCCACCACGCGCCTTCCCTGGTAGACCTTCACCAAATCCTCGACGGCAAGCTTTTTTCCATCCAGCATCGGGGCTACTCTTTGTCCGTCTTCGGATGCAGGATCGCTTGCACGGGGGCCGACTCCCCGCCCTCCACGACGCTGCGCCCGTCCGCCAGGAAAAGGGTGATCATCCGCCCCTTGATCTGGTCCGCCCCTTGCGAAACCATGGGACTCCCAAGCAGAACGATCTTTTTCTCACCGTGGTAGTAAACGGCCTTCTCGGCCGTGGCCACCTTCTCGCGTTGGGCGATTCGGACCCCTCCCTCCATTTCGATCCGATCGATCCGGCCCATCATGGGCATTTCTGCCGAGGACTCCTGTCCCGGGTCCTTCTGGCTCGGTTTGGCCTTGTCGGCCGCAGCGCCGAACACCTTCATCCGTTTTCCGGAAATGGTGAGATCCTCCTGCTGGACCGTCACGCGCCCTTCAAAGCCAATCGTGCGGTCTTTCTGGCTCCCCTCCATGCGATCCCCGGTGATCGTGAGCGGAGCCTCACTCCTGAAAGGACCCGCCTTGGAGGGCACCTTGCCGGCCGGCCGTTTCTCGGCGGCTTCCATCGAGGACGCCCCCAGGAGCAAAAAAAAACCTCCCAGCAACAGCCAGCCGATGGCAGCGTTCCGCGTTGCCCGACTCACCCACCCGCGCATCATGACCTCACCTACCTGCAACCTTCCCCCCGGCCGGCAACAGCGTGACCTGGGCCCTCACCCCGCCCTCGACCTGCCCTTTTCGTTCCGGAATCAGGAATTTCCAGGATCCGCCCCGCAGCTCAAAGTCGGGACCCGAAACGTTGATGGGGGTATCGGAAGAAAGGGTCTTCTTCTCGTGCTCGTAAACCGCCCGATCCGTCGTCAACCGATACCCGCCAGGCAGGATCGACTCAACGGCCCCCATGAACTCAATGTTCTTCGTCGCCGCGAAAAACACACCCTCCTCGCTGCTCAAGAAAGCCTCCTCCCCGTTCTCCAGAAAGAACGTCAGACGCACCGCCTTGAGGATCGATTTCTGCTGGTCCTGAAAGTACCGCGCCTCCGAGGCCCTGAGGACATAGAACTTCCTGCCCTCTTGCAGCTCGACGTATTCCATCTGCGAGATCATCATCTGGGAATCCGACGGTTCACCGCCCGCTCGGGTCCGCTGCTCCTTCTGGAGCAGCCCCTTGACAACGGCCACCCCCATCATGATTCCCATCGCGGCGGCGACCAAAAGCATGATCGCCCGAGTGAATTTTCGCGGTAGCGCCATATGGGCTACTCCAGCGCACCCCCCGGCGGGCTTGAACCCGCCCTTTGCAGGGCATCTCGGGGCACATCTGGATGTGCCCCGCAATTTACCAGTCAAATTAGAAGATTAAGTTCAAAAGCGAGTTTAACATGCAACAGCCATGCCTGTAAAGGCATATTCTCGGGGAGTGACTTTGGAAGGCATTCCAACCCAAGGCGGGACGTGCACAGCAGCCCCAAGTCCAGCCCCCCTCCCCATTGCCGAAGCGGGGAAGCCGTGTGTCGGGCCGCAAACGGTTACGATTCACCCCGGAAGCAATCACGACCCGAGCCGGCCGGATGCCGACTCGCCAAAATAGCGGGCCGTCACGCTCTCCCAAAGACCCTGGGCGTGCAGGATCAGTTCGCAAACCTCCCTGCAGGCCCCCCAGCCTCCAGATGCCCGGGTCACGTAGTGGGCGTAGGGCATCACGTGGGGCGACGCGTTGGGGACGGCAGCCGCGAACCCCACTTGGCGCATCACGGGGATGTCAATGAGATCGTCTCCCATGTAACCCACCTCATGGTCCCGGAGTCCGGTTTCCTCGAGGAGGCGTCGATAGACGTCGATCTTGACCCTGGCATCCTGGTGCACACGCTGGATGCCCAGACCTCGCGCGCGGTGCTCCACCGCCCGGCAGTAGCGCCCCGTGATCAAAGCCACCTCCACACCCGCCCGCTGAAGCAGCTTGATCCCATGCCCATCCTGCACATCGAAGGCCTTGGTTTCCGAGCCGTCGTCGTGATAAATGACTCGCCCGTCGGTGAGAACCCCGTCCACATCGAAGATCATCAGTCGAATCGGGAGCACCCGAGAGCGCAGCGCGTCGTCGATTTCCACGGAATCAGAGCCTCCCGTCCCCTCTCGTGACCAGGTAGATCGCCTTGAGCCGTTCGAGCATCGCCGGAACATCCCGGAGTGCCAGGGAATTGGGGCCGTCGCACAAGGCCTGATCCGGATCCTCATGCATTTCGAGGAACACCCCGTGAGCCCCCGCCGCCACCGCCGCACAAGCGAGGGTCGCCACGTATTGTCGCTGTCCGCCCGAAGCGGTGCCCCGACCACCGGGAAGTTGAACGCTGTGCGTCGCGTCGAACACAACCGGACAGCCCGTTTCAGCCAGGATCGGCAGGGAGCGCATATCCACCACCAAATTGTTGTAGCCGAAGGACGTCCCCCGCTCCGTGACCAGGATTCGGTCGTTGCCCGTCTGGCGGACTTTTTCCACCGCGTGCGCCATGTCCCATGGCGCCAGGAACTGACCTTTCTTGATGTTCACGGGTTTGCCCGTCCGTCCGGCGGCCACGAGCAAGTCCGTCTGCCGAGCCAGGAACGCCGGAATCTGAAGCACGTCGACGATCCGGGCCGCTGCTTCGATCTCGGCAACACTGTGTGCATCGGTGAGAACCGGCAGCCCCGTTTCCGCGCGGACACGGGCCAGCACGGCCAGTCCCTCCTCCATCCCCGGACCGCGGAAGGAAGTGATTGAGGTACGATTGGCCTTGTCGTAGGAGCTCTTGAAAATGCAGGGAATGTCGAGGGCTTCACAGGTGTCCCGGAGGAACCGGGCCACCCGCATCACCAGCGACTCGCTTTCGATGACGCAGGGCCCCCCGATCACGAAGAAGCGGTCCCTCCCGATGGTTTGCCCCGAAACACAAAAACCCGTCGCGCTCATCGTCTCAAGTCCCCTCAGCACGGGCACTCGCCCTGAAAGGCCTCGGGTCGGTTGCGACGAGCTTCCTCCAGGGCGGCCCCGATGAATGCCTTGAACAGCGGGTGCGCCGCCATCGGTCGCGACTTGAATTCTGGATGAAACTGGCACCCCAGGAACCAGGGGTGATCCGGAAGCTCGATGATTTCGACGAGATTCCGATCGGGCGACAGTCCCGTGAACCGCATGCCGTGTTCGGCCAAAGTCTCGCGGTACTCATTGTTGAACTCGTAACGATGTCGATGCCGTTCCGAAATCTCCGTCGTCTGATAGGCCTCGGCAGCCAAGCTGTTCGGTTCGAGGTGGCACGGGTAAGCGCCAAGGCGCATGGTGCCACCGAAGTCGAAAGCTTCGTCACGGCGCACCAGCCGGTTGTTCTTGTAGTCGAACCACTCACGCATGAGGAAGATCACCGGATGGGGTGTCCGCTTGTCGAACTCCATGCTGTGCGCTCGCTCCAGACCTGCCACGTGGCGCGCGAACTCCACCGTAGCCAGCTGCATGCCGAGACAGATGCCCAGAAAGGGAACCTTATTCTCCCGCGCATAACGGATCGCCTTAATCTTCCCCTCGATCCCCCGTTCGCCGAACCCACCAGGAACGAGGATGCCGTCAGCCCCTTTGATGAGCGCGTCCCCGCCCTCCTTCTCGACGTTTTCCGAATCGACGAACTCCAGTCTCACTCGACTCTTGTGGGCGATGCCCCCGTGGACCAGTGCTTCGTTGAGGCTCTTGTAAGATTCCGTGAGGTCGATGTACTTGCCCACGATGGCGATGCGCACCTCGTGGAGCGGGTTCTTGAACTGGTGAACGACCTTTTCCCACTCGTCCAGCACGGGCGCCCGAGTCCAGATATTGAGCAGCTTGACGATCTTCTCGTCGAGCCCCTCTTGGTGAAACAACAGGGGCACCTCGTAGATGCATTCCACGTCTTTGGCGGTGATGACTCCGTCAGGATCCACGTTGCAGAAGTGGGCGATCTTTTTTTTGAGTTCCTGAGACAGCAGTTTCTCGGTACGGCACAGCAGGATATCCGGCTGGATGCCGATTCCGAGCAACTCCTTCACGCTGTGCTGGGTCGGCTTCGTTTTCACCTCCCCCGAGGTCTTCAGGTAGGGCACCAGCGTGACATGGATATAGATGGCGTTCTCGCGACCCGCATCGTTTCGGAATTGTCGGATGGCTTCCAGGAAGGGAAGGCTTTCGATGTCCCCCACCGTCCCCCCGATCTCAACGATCAGGATGTCTACTCCGTCCACGGCTCCCCGAATGCACGCCTTGATCTCGTCGGTCACATGAGGGATCACCTGGACCGTCCCCCCCAGGTAATCTCCCCGCCGTTCCTTGGTGATGACGGCGTTATAGATCCCTCCCGAGGTGTAATTGTTCTTCTTGGACATGCTCACATGAGTGAAACGCTCGTAATGGCCCAGGTCCAGATCCGTTTCGGCCCCATCGTCCGTGACGAAAACCTCTCCATGTTGAAATGGGTTCATGGTGCCGGGATCAACGTTGATATAAGGGTCGAGTTTCTGGAGCGACACACGGAGCCCCCTGGATTCCATCAACGCCGCGATCGAGGCCGCCGCCAATCCCTTCCCCAGTGACGACAGCACCCCCCCGGTGATGAAGATGAACTTCGGCTGGCGCAATTCCGTTCCCCTTTCCTGTCTCGGATCGTCCCTGGCACACAGGGATGGCCATTGTATGAGCGGTGTCCCTCCGGATGCAGTGAGCCGCGTGGGCGGCCAGGACAGGCGCAGTATAGCAAAGAGGGGTTCAAAGTCAACGTCGCCTCCCGATTCCCGGCACACGTCCCATTCCCCCGGAAACGGCTTCTCCACTTGGATTTGTCGTAAAAATCCCTTGCATTCCGCGATGTCTTCGCATAGCGTAAGGATGGCTGTTGCCACGGGTGGCCCGGGCTGGCTCGGAGTCCCCCAAAGCACCAAGACAGGCCATCTCGCTGTTCGCTCACCACTGCGCTTGCGGGGTTGATGCCGTGATCGTCCGCAACTGGATGACAACCAACGTCGTGACCATCCACAAGGAAGCCTCCATTCAGGAAGCCCTGGCCCTGATGAAGCAGGGCTCCATCCGCCACCTGCCCGTCGTGGATTCGGCCAAGAACCTCATTGGCTGGGTGACGGACGCGGACCTGCGGGGGGTTTTGATCGCGTCCATGCTGGAGGAACTGAGCCTCGAGGATGTGATGGTGCGCAAGCCGGTCAAGACACATCCGGACGCACCGATCGAAGAGGCGGCGCGGCTGCTCCTCAGCAAGAAGATCGGCGGTCTGCCGGTGATCGAGGACGGCAAGCTGGTCGGAGTCATCACCGTCGTCGATATCCTTTCTTCCTTCATCACGATTCTGGGGATGCTGGGCAATTCCTCGCGGCTGGACGTCAAGATCCCACCGGGTGAGGATCCATTGGACGAGATCACGCGATTGGTCCATGATCATCGGGCCGAGGTCATCAGCATTTGCCACCTGCCGGTCGGCGACGGCCAGGAGAGTGTTTACTCGGTAAGGTTGAAAAAGTGTGACATCGCTCCGATTTTGACCGCTCTGAAAGAACGCGGTTTCGAAGTTGCTTCCTGACGGGCGCCTTCACGGGCCGCACGCCTCGGGCCGCAAGCTCATGGCGCCGAGCGAGGGTGGTCCTTTGCGAATTCTCGGCTTCCGGTTCTCGTTCGATTCCCATGCGACCGCTTCTCATCACGCTGCTGCTCTGAACGGGTGATCACGTCCTCGCTTCCGTGCTCTTTTTCACGAATTGCCGCGGGAGCCCTGCTCTCGCAGGCGAGGCTCTCGAATCCGAGAGGCCATGGGGTGGCGCATCGCCCCGACGATGTGCCTTCACGACAAGCAGCGTGTCGTATG
>CAZGQL010000015.1:29976-31124 GCA_964527905.1 uncultured Syntrophobacteraceae bacterium | reverse complement strand
CGGGCTTGATTGAGGAAAGGAGGTGTTTGGCTTCACTGACGTGAGCGCGAGCGGTGTCCGGTGCCGCCCATGAGCGACTGCCCATGCGTGCCCCCGGACAGGGATGTTGCAACTTAGGTGACCCACCATCGCAAGGAGGGAACAAGGATGGGCAAGATACCCGAAAACTACTTACCCCCGAAGGACACTTGGCCGGAGTACTTAGTTCCTGAGGAATTCGCCGATACCCCCGCAAAGCTCAACATCGCGGACTTTCTGCTCGATCGACACGTTCGGGAAGGCAGGGGTGACAACGTCGCCATCAAGTTCATGGACAAGCAGATCACGTATGCCCAGCTTCAGCAGCAGGTCAATAAGTTCGGCAACGCCTTGAAGGAGGTTGGAGTCGAACCTCAAGACCGTGTGGGGATCCGGCTGGTCAACTCCCCGCAAGCGATCGTCGCCATCTTTGCCATCGAAAAGATCGGCGCCATCCCCGTACCCACCTCCCCGCTGTGGTCCCAGGAGGAAGTGGCTTTCGTGGCGAACAACGCCGAAATGAAATACTTCATCGTCAACGCCCCGCTCCTTGAAGCCGCAACGAAGGCCAAGCCGGACTTCAAGTACGGGACCAAGATCATCGTCATCGGCGGCAAGGCCGACGAGGTCAAGGCGGCCGGGGATCTCGTGTTCGAGGAGATGCTCGAGAAAGGCGCCCCCAACCTGGATGCCACGATGCTGGATGCTTTCGACATCGGCATCATGCTCTACACCTCCGGAACCACGGGGATGCCTAAGGGCTGCGTCCACTTCGTCCGTCCCGTCGTGATCGAGGCCAAGATCGTCAACAAGTACGTTTACAAGATGAAGCCTGGCGACACCTTGGGCGGCGCCGCTCCCGTGTCCTTTGCAGCCGGCTTCGGCACCTTCACCCTGCTTCCCTTCGAGGGCGGCGCGGCGATCTCCCTCATTCCCAAGTTCACCCCCCAGGAAATGATGGAGCTCATCGGGAAGCACAAGATCACGGTGCTCACGGGTCTCCCAACGGCCTACCGTGGCCTCATGAAGTTCCCGGATTTCAAGAAATACGACATCAGCTCGATCCGCATGTACACCTCGGGTGGCGACGCTTTGGGAGCCGAAACCCTCGAGGCCTGGAAAGCCCTCAC
>CAZGQL010000015.1:20239-29960 GCA_964527905.1 uncultured Syntrophobacteraceae bacterium | reverse complement strand
GAAGGTCTCGGCGGCACTGAAATGCTCCACCTCGTCACCTCCAACACCATGAACCCCGAACCGGTTCCCAACTCCATCGGCCGGGCCCTGCCTGGAGTCCAGGTACGCGTGGTCGACGCCGAAGGCAAGGACTGCAAACCGGGGGAGATCGGCAGCATGCTGCTCAAGGGCGCTTCCGGCAGCCTTTACTGGAAGCCCTATGACGACAACGAAAAGCTCCTCAAATCCCAGAAAAAGGGCGTCGTCAACGGCTGGAACCAGATGGGAGACGCCGTTTACATGCAGGAAGACGGCAACATCTTCTTCGTTTCCCGTGAAGATGACATGATCAAGAGCTCCGGCTACCGCATCGGCCCCGCCGAAGTCGAGGAAGCCATCGCCAAGCATCCGGCCGTCGCCGATGTGGGCGTCGTCGGTGTTCCCGACCCCGACAAGGGCCAAATCACCAAAGCGGTCCTGGTGCTCAAGCCCGGCTTCGAGGGCGGGGAAAAGCTCAACGAGGAGCTGAAGGAATTCCTCAAGGACCACATCGCGATCTACAAGCTCCCCAGGGTTTTCGAATACGTCAGCGAGCTTCCCAGAACGCCGACCGGCAAGCTGCTCCGTCGCAAGCTGCGGTAGCGGCATTTTGCCCAGTGAAGTGGTCTGGAAGCGTTTCCTGGTCCAAAGATGAGCGACCCCCGCCCCGCGCGGGGGTTTGCATTTGAGGGGGATGTCATGGAATACAGAATCACGGTTCTTTGCGAGAACACGGTGCCCAACCCGGGTCTTCTGGGCGAGCATGGATTCGCGGCTTACGTGGAGACCCCATCCGCAAGCATCCTCTTCGACACGGGACAGGGCTTCACGCTGGTGCAGAATTCCCTTCGCCTTCAGAAGGACCTGCGCCAGGTGTCCCAGCTCGTCCTCAGTCACGGGCATTTCGATCACACCGGCGGCCTGGTGGCCTTTCTCGGCCTTCACGGCCCTTGCGACATCGTCGCACACCCGGACGTGCTGGGCGAAAGGTTCCGTTGGATGCCGGTGGGCAAGGAAGAAAAACCGGTATCGATCGGCATTCCTTGGCGTGAAGCCTATCTCACCACGAGGGGAGCCCGTTTCCAATGGCAGACGAGCTTCTCGGAAATCGCCGAAAACGTATTTGTCACAGGCGAGGTCCCGCGCAAGACCCCCTTTGAGACCGGCGACCCCAAGTTCGTCGTCCGACAAAACGGCAACTGGGTTCCGGATCCCTTTTTGGACGACTACAGCCTGGTGTTGAAGACCCCGCAGGGACTCGTCGTCATCCTGGGCTGCGCCCACGCGGGGATCATCAACATCCTCGATCATGCCAGGGAAAGCACAGGCGAAGAACGGATCCATGCGGTGCTGGGCGGAACGCATCTGGGGTTCTCCCCCGAAGAGCAGCTCAACGCAACCATTCCCCTGCTCAAGGCAGCCAATGTGCGGATCCTGGCCACCAGCCACTGCACGGGCCTTGGCCCCATCGCCCGATTGGCTTCCGAGTTTCAGAGCGGGTTCGCATTTGGACACGTGGGCTTCACTCTCTCCGTTGCCGCCTAGGATGGAAGCGTAAAGACCCGTCAAAAGAACAAATGGCGCCTGTAAACAGGGCTCCAGGGGGATCCGCCCGTCTCTACCAAAGCGTTCGCCCAGTGCGCCCTAGGACGGGGGTTTCGCCCGAAGTGTGCCTCCTTGCCCATGATCCATTCCCGGTTGACTTCCGCCAGCTCCCCTGACTCCCAAGGGGAGCTGATGAATCAGCCGATGCGAAGCGGGATTCCGAGCCACCGAGGCATCGGATGAAATCACACCCGAGGATTGCATTCCAGAGGAAGTTGTTATATGTGATCAATGTTACAAGAACATGAGCAGGACGGAACACGTTTTGTGCAAAGTAACGGGGACATGAGTGGATGAGCCGAAAACGCCCGGGCGATCGAAACGGGTGCTCGATCCCGTTTGGAACCACCGCCCTCCTGATTCTCGCCCTCTTCTTCGCCGCACCATGCGGGCTTTTAGCCCAGCCTGCCCCTATCCGGATCGGAGAGATCGACCCACTGACCGGCAAACTGGCCAAGCACGGCAGCGAAATACACGAGGGCATCCTGACGGCCATCGACGAGGTGAACCAGCGCGGAGGGATTTTGGGAAGGCCCGTGGAGCTGGTGTTTCGCGACGATCAGAGCCAGCCGGAGACGGCCATTAACCAGGCGGAAGACCTCCTGTACCGTGAGAAGGTCCTCGCCCTGGTGGGGGGTTACGTGGACTCGCTGGTGGGCCCCGTGAGCGAACTCGCCGCCAAGTATCGTGTCCCTTATGTCGCTTCTGCAAGCCTCCAGCGCTTGCTGACCCGCGGGCGCCAGAACCCCTTCTTTTTTCGAGTCTCCCACCTGGAGGGCCTTGTAAGGCCGCTGTGCGGCTTCGTCGTGGATGTCCTGAAGCCACGCTCGGCTGCCATCCTCTATGCGGCAACCCCCGGGGCGAACGAGCTTGGGGAGGAGATCCGCGCATGCCTCCTGGAGGCGGGTCTTCGGGTGAGTCTCTATGAGAAGTTCCGCCCAAGCTCCCACGACTTCACGGCATTTCTGCTCAAGGCTCGACAAGCCGCCGTCGATGCCCTCATCTGTGCCGGTTTTCTCCCCGATCACCTGATGCTCGTCCGCCAGATGCGGGAGCAACGGGTGCCGATCCGCTACTACCTCGGCCCCTGGGGCGTGGCTTACGAATCCTTCCTGGAGGAAACGGGGGCGACCGCCGAGGGACTGCTCGGTATGTGCGCGTGGAATCCCGGGATCAGCCGACCCGGCACCGAGGAGCTCTCCACACGCTTCATCCAATTGTTCCAGAGCCGGTTCAACAAGTCCCCCAACTCCACCACCATGCATGGCTATGCCTCGGCTCGGGCGGTACTCGAAGCCCTTGAGAGGCTGGCCGCCTCTTCTCGCCCCCTCACGGGGGAGACGGTGGCCGAAGAACTGCGGAGGTTGGATACCCTCACCCCGATGGGCCGACTGGCTTTCGACGAAAGAGGAGATCCCAGGGACTATCAACAGGTGGTCGTCCAGATTCAGAATGGAAAAATGGTCGTGGTCTATCCTCCTGACCGGGCGACAGGCATGCTCAAGTAATCGCGGAAGCGGGTTCGGAAGCGTCCATGCTCCTTCAGTTGACCGTGAGCTCCTTTGCACTCGGATCCTTCTATGCGCTCGTGGCCCTTGGGTTTTCGCTCATCTTCGGCATCACCCGGGCCTTCAATCTCGCCCACGGGGAGCTCATCCTGCTGAGCGGCTACCTCGCCTATGCTCTCTGTAAGAAGCTGGGCCTCCCGGTGCTCGCGACGCTGCCCGTTTGCATGCTGCTGCTGCCCGGGATTACGGTGCTCCTGTGCACGCTCCTGCGCCGTGTGCGGGAGCCTTTCGAGCTGAACACACTTGTGATGACGTTCGGCTTGGCCCTGGTTCTTCAAAATGGGATGCTCTTCGTCTTTTCGGCCGATTACCGCCTTTTGCCCCAAGCGGAGATCGGTCGTTTCCTGCCGGAGGTCATGGCGATCGTCAGTCCCACCCAAGTGCTCTTGATTGTCCTCTCGCTTGTGGCGACGGGACTCACCCAGGTACTCCTGCATCGCACCCTGCTGGGAAAGGCCCTCCGGGCGACGATCCAGGAACCGGAGGCAGCACGGCTTGCTGGAATCCCGGTGGAACGGATGGGCAGGATCGCCTTCGCACTCGGCGGGATCTTGATCGGACTCGCGGGCCCACTCTATGGCCAGTCGGCATACCTGCAACCTTTCGCCGGCAGTGAACCGACCTTGATGGCGATCATCATCACGATCTTCGCGGGAGTGGGCCGTGTTCGCGGGATCCTGATCGGGGGCTGGCTTCTCGGGTGTGTGGAATCGGCTACGACGGTAGTGTTTGGGACCAGCTGGCGCGAAATGGTGACTGGGCTGCTGTTGATCGCCTTGTTGGTCCTGCGCCCCGAAGGTCTGCTCGCGCCGCGCATGCGCCGGGAGACCGAAGCATGAAAGCGGGAAGACGTCTGTTGCTGCCCGCTGTGGGTCTCCTGGTACTCATAGCATGGCCCGTGTGCGGTCTGAGCAGTGACACGCATCACCGCGTGCTGGGTATGGCGTTCTTTTACGCGGCCCTCGCCATATCCTGGAATATCAGTGCCTTGACGGGGGCCATCTCCCTCGGGCATGCGGCGTTTTTCGGCCTCGGGGCTTATGCCGCCGCCTTGGGGAGCCACTACTGGCGGCTGTCTCCTTTCCTCGGGATCCTCCTCGGGGGGGTGTTAGGCGCTGTGTACGCGTGCTTTTGGGCTCTATGCTTTCGGAATCTTCGGGGCCCACGGTTCGCCCTGGCCACCCTCGCCTCCGTGGAAATTCCCAAGACGCTGGCGGACAACTGGAACTCCCTGACAGCAGGCTCCCTTGGACTTGTGGGCATCCAGAGTCTTCCGACTCTGGAGCTCGGGGACTGGCGGATTGAATGGGGGCATGATCTGAGGGCTCAGTATTTCCTGATGCTCGTGTTCATGGTGGTGATGGCCTGTCTCCAGGCGGCCAGCATGCGCTCTCGCTGGGGGTGTGCGGTCCGATGCGCGCGTGAGGATGAATCGGCGGCTTCCAGTATCGGCGTCAATGTCGCCGCGGTGCGGGCCCAGGCCCTGATCCTGAGCGGCTGTTTGGCCGGGGTGTGCGGAGGTCTCTACGCGCACCTGATGGGGTTCATTGAACCGGCGCTGGTGTTCAGCCTGCATCTTTCGGCGATTCCGCTGGTTCTGTGTCTATTCGGGGGACGATTCGAAACCCTTGGGCCGATTGTTGGGGCCCTGGTCTTATACCCCGCGGACCAGCTCTTGTTCCACTCCCTGCTGCCCGTGGGCCATGCGGGGTTATATGGACTGATGATCATCCTGAGCTTTTTCTTTTTCCCTCGGGGCGTCGCGGCATGGTTCCGGAAAAACCTTCCATCTGTTTAGAACTGCGCCATGTATCGGTCCGTCTTGGGGGAGACCCCGTGCTGAAGGATATCAGCATCCAGGTCCGCGAACAGGAGATTGTCAGCATCATTGGACCCAATGGCGCGGGAAAGACGACTCTCTTCAACGTGATTTGCGGCAATGTCCGCCCCCTATCGGGAACGGTCACCTATCGAGGCAGAGACATCACCGGTTGGCCCCCGCACAGGGTCTGCCATGCGGGAATCGCCCGGACCTTTCAACGGACCCGGCCTTTTGCCGAAATGACCGCGTGTGAGAACGTCCGGATGGGCCTCCGTTTCGGAAAGAGCCGACGGCATGGCTCGGGCGATTCCTCACAGTGGCCGCATGATTGCGAGGCCCTGCTGGAATTGGTCGGACTCGGCCACAAGCGCGATACGCGTGGGGGGGATTTGACCCTTTCCGAGCAACGACGACTGGAAGTGGCCCGAGCGTTGGCGACCCGACCCCACCTTCTCCTCCTCGACGAGATCGCCGCGGGTCTCAGCCCCCAGGCCATCAAGCAGGCCGTGGAGCTCATTCGAATGCTTCGCGAGCGTGGACTCACCCTGTTGCTCATCGACCATTTTCTGAACCTGACGGCCCGTGTCTCGGATCGTCTCGTCGCCCTGGACAAGGGCGAACAGATCGCCGAGGGAGATCCCGAGAGGGTTTTGAACAGCCGCGAGGTGATCGCGTCCTACTTGGGGGAAAGGCAACGAACGGAAGGGGAAAGGCCGACTGACGATGATTGACGACGGTTCGTCTCCTCAATTGCTGTTCAATCATGGCACCGTGGGTTTCGGAGATTTCACAGTCCTTCAGGACGTGTCCCTGACTCTATGGCCGCGGCAGATCGTCGCGCTCGTCGGGCCGAATGGCGCCGGGAAGAGCACCCTGTTTCGAGCCATTGCAGGACTGGTTCCCCTGAAGCAGGGCGAGATACGGTTTGAAGGGGAGGCCGTCGAGGGTCTTTCGGTACCCGAGCGGGTGCGACGGGGCATCGTGTACGTTCCCGAGGGGATGAAAGTCTTTTCGGACATGTCTGTCTTGGAAAATCTTGAGATTGGAGCGTATCTCCACCCGGACTCCGTCGGCGAGCGGTTGGCCTTGGTGCTGGAGCTTTTTCCGGAGCTGAGGAACCTTCTCCATTCCCGGGCCTCGACCCTGAGCGGCGGCCAGCAACGGATGGTCACACTGGGGCGGGGTCTCATGTCCGGCGGCCGACTGTTGCTCCTGGACGACCCCTTTCTGGGTCTGAGCCCCCTCATCGTGAAGCGCTTTTGTGATGCGTTCCGACGCATTCGCAAATCGGGGGCGACGCTGTTCATTGCCGGACAGCATGTCCGGCGCATCCTCAACGTGGCCGACGTGGCTTTTTTGATCGAAGACGGCGTGATCACGCTCTCGGGTCCCGGTACGGACATCTTTCGGGACGCCCATCTCCAAAAAATCCTCTTCGGCCTGGAGATCCACCCTTCGGAGGGCTAGGCGCCCGCGATGTCACGAAGACACCGCGTCCCATCGAGCGTCCATCCGCACGACGCCTTCAGCAGGTTTTCTCGTCGGACCGTGGAACTTTTCTGTCTCCCGTCAGCATGCCGCAGACCTCACGGACCACCCGTTCGGCGTCGGAAGGATCCACCCGCGTCGAACTGGGATGATGGACGCCGGATTCGGACCAGTCGAATTGGAGGACGCGGACAGATTCCCCGAGCGGAGCCCACACGTCAGGAAGAGTGGGGCCAAACAGAGCCACGGTCGGCACGCCCACGGCCGCTGCCAGGTGGGTCACTCCCGAGTCGTTGCCCAGATAGGCCTTTGCCCGGGCAAGGAGCGCCGCCAATTGGGGAAGGTCAAGCCCTTCGATCACCTCGAGATCAACCGACCGGGCCATTTCCCAGACGAAGTCGCGCACTGGGTCGTCCGCCGGTCCCAGAACCGTGACGAGCCTCAAGGGCCACTCGGATGCTCCGACGCGCAGCACCCGTTGCCACCCCGCAAGAGGCCCGATCTTCCTTGGTCCGCCGCTGCCGAGATGAAGCAGGAGAAAGCTCTCCGTCGTGCCGAATCCCCTTTCGGATAGGAGCGACTCGACCTGGGAAAGGGCACTGGAACTGGGTTCCAGGCGCAGAGGCGCGACGCGGATTGCCCAACCGAGGGCTCGCAGCTGGTCCGCGATGAATTGGCTCGCATGCTTTCGGACAGACGCCGGAGGAAAGGATTGGATCCAATGGACGGGAGACCGGAGACGCCGGGAGAGATTCGCTGCCAGCGGCGAGCTCCTGGATTGGCCGAAAACCAACACGGCACGGGCATCGAGAAGGTCTCGGGGAAGCGGCGCCGCCTCCCAGCCGCGCTCAAGAAAGAATGGGGCGAGATCTGCATCATCGCCGGGACGAGAGCCGGCGAAATACGGCTTGTTGGAAACCAGCGCGGCATGCTGGGCGCGGGTACGGAAGTGGAAACGAAGGGACGGCTCCAGCGCGGCCAGGCCTTCCAGGGCGGGCAGCGCAAGGAGGAAATCCCCGAGGGCTCCCTGATGGGTCACGACGATCACTGGCGTTCCGTGTGGAGTCCCTTGGGCGGATGCGTCGAATCTCGGCCCCCGCAGGCAAGCTTCTGATCCGACCACCGTTTGAGAAAGCGGGTAAAGCGGGAAACCACCGGAGTCTCGAGAATCGGTGTCGGGATCACCCCGGTCGCCCTCAAGGCCTGTTGAAGGCAGGCCCTGACGAACTCGCACGCCAAGCACTCTGACCTTGGCTCGATGAATCCTCGTTCATCCCGGGGACAAACGCGCCCCGCATCTCCAAAGCACCCGGGGCGGCACTCCGTACCCATTCTCAGACCCCAATCCGCTCTGAACCATGCCCGACCTCGGGCCCCGCGCAGGTCCCGAAAGGTTCCGCCCGCTATTCCAAGATTTCCAGCACGGCTCGCTTGCGCAGTTTGGTCGCCGCCGCGTTGACCAACGTGCGAAGAGCGTGCGCGTTCCGTCCTTCCTTGCCGATGATCTTGCCCAGATCCCCTTTAGCCGCACGGAGCTCTATCACGGAGATCTGGTGCCCTGTGATCTCCTTGACTTCCACTTCGTCGGGATATTCCGCGAGAGCCTTTGCGATGACTTCGACGAGCTCTTTCACCTGTATGTCTTCCATAACTCACCTCATTCTCTTGCACTCGATCATGAGTTCGCTCATTGAACGTCAGTAACGTCAGTCAATTCCTCGCGTGCGCCGAAGGGAGACCCGTACATGACGAAGGTGAATCGGTCGGTTCTGTGCGACGTCGTGAGCTTACGAGAAACCCCCCCGCATGTCAAGAAAGGATCCTGAAGAAATATAAGCGGTTGCGCGAGACAACGGTCGAACGGGCCGCCCGCATCGAAATCCCTGCGCGGCGTGCAGAGAAATAGAGGTCGGAGGCGAGAGGGCATGCGAGGATCAGACAAACAAAATGCTTTTCTTATTCAAGACATTAGGCTAACTTGCGACCCGGAAGGGTTGGATGCTTCCGAAGGGTTTCGGTGCTTCGAGGTGGGCTCAAGTCCCCCCGAGCCCCCTCTGGAGCTCCCGTCGCAACGAATGGAAGGCTCCCTTCGAGTCGCCTCGATCGTTCGAAACAGGGAGGAACGTCGCGCGCATGACCGTTACACTGCCAGGATGGCTCCAGTGTCGCCCCATGGTGGAAACGATCCGTGTGGAGCTCCCTCTTCCCCACCTCAACGACAACACGGCGGACCTCGACCGTCTCTTGCGGGCATTGCGACAAATCGGGTACGAAACGGTGGTTGTTTCGCCTCGGCGCCTCATCGCCCTGACCTCACGCATTCGAGACCTCGAATTCCGCATGTCGGTGGTGCTCGGTTGCTGTCCCACCCACTGGGAGGTGCTCGACATTCTCCCATGGGACGATGAGGGCCCCTCCTTGGGGCTTGCCATTGACCTGGGAACGACCCGACTGGCTTTCTATCTCGTTGACCTTTCGGCTAGGCGGATCCTCGAAGAGACGTCGACCGCCAACCCCCAGATCCCCTATGGGGAGGATATTCTGACCCGAATCTTGTTCACGAGGGAACCGGGGAATCGGGAGCTGTTGCAGCGGCTCCTGATCGAGAGCATCAACGGGACCATCGAGGAAATCCTGAACCGTCACGGCTCCGAGCGATCCCGCATTCACGCGGTCGCCATCGCCGGGAACACGACCATGAGTCACTTCCTGCTGGGTCTCGATGCCACTCAACTCTGCAAGGAACCTTACATCCCCGCAGTGAACCGCTTCCCCCTTTTCCATGGCGAAGACCTGCACCTGAACGTTCATCCCGCAGCCCTGGTCCAGGTGTTCCCCAATGTAGGATCCTACTTCGGCGGCGACCTCATCGCGGGAATCCTGGCTTCCGGGCTTCACCGGTCGGAAGATCCGAGCATCCTCGTGGATGTGGGGACCAATGCCGAGGTCGTGGTGGGCAACCGGGACTGGCTGATCGCTTGTGCCGGGGCGGCGGGCCCCGCCCTCGAGGGCGGTGTCGTGGAGTGCGGCATGATGGCCGGGCCGGGAGCCATCGACCGGGTCAGGATCGACTCCCGGACTTTCGAACCCACCTATCATGTGTTGGGGGATGAGAAGCCGAGGGGGATCTGCGGCTCGGGGTTGATCGACCTGATGGCGGAGATGTTCATGGCCGGTCTGCTGACGATCCAAGGCAAGATCAACGCGCGCATCGATTCGC
>CAZGQL010000015.1:9815-20213 GCA_964527905.1 uncultured Syntrophobacteraceae bacterium | reverse complement strand
GGACGACCTACACGGTCGCCTATGGAGCCGAGACCGCGGACGGCAAGGATCTCACCATCTCAGACATCGATGTCGGGATCTTCCTCAAGTCCAAAGCCGCCATGTACACGATCCTGACCGTCATCACCCGAAAGGTGGGGCTCACCTTCGCCGACCTCAAGCATTTTTATGTGGCGGGGACCTTCGGCAATTACATCGATCCGGCCATGGCGATCCGCATCGGCATGATCCCGGACCTTCCCATCGAGACGTATACGGGTCTCGGCAACACGGCCGGCCTGGGCGCTGTCATGGTCCTGCTGGACCGTTCGCTGCTGGAGGACATGGGGCGGATCTGCAACCAGATCACGTACATCGAACTGAATGTGAACATGGAACTCATGAACGAGTTCCGGGGAGCTACCTTCCTCCCGCACACCGACCCGACCCTGTTTCCGTCCGTTAAAATACCCGAGCGGGCGCTCGGTGTATGAAGATTAATCGGAGAATGAAGACCCTACGGCTCGCGCACCCCACGACAAGGTAATTCGGCCATGAGATCATCCGTCAATCCGTCTGAACGACCGCGGTGGCTCCGTCTGCCCTCCTTCTCGGCCCCGGGGATTTCCGTCCTGCAGAGCCTGGCCGTGGCGCTCCTCGCCCTCAATCTGCTCTTGATGTACGGCATCTTTTTTTCCTCGAAGGGCATCCTCGGCTATCGCCAGCAGTGGCGGCAGGTGGAAGAGATGACGAACAAGGTTCGAAAGTTGCGAGCGGAAAACCGGCGCGCCTTTCATCGGATCCAAGCCATGAAGAACAATCAGCGGGAATTGGAAAAAACGGTCCGGGACCAGCTGGGATGGGTCCGTGAAAACGAGCTCGTCTTCGAGTTCCCAGCGCCCCCCCGAAAGGAATCCCGTTGACCCCACCGCCCCCACCCGTCGGGGTTGCATCCTCCACCCATTCGGGTGGATTCCGCTCCAAGGTCGCCAGCTTCAACCGCGGTTGCGCGGGGGATCCCCCCCGAGGTACCTTTTTCATCCTTCCCTAGCCCCGTCCCCCATTGGGCCGGCGGCATGAAATCACGCCTCGCCCCGCGCCCGTCTCGAACTGAACTGTCGCGCTGACCTAATTTTTTCTTGACGCTTTTTGGCCGGTTATGCTAGCAGGAACAGTTTCCACGAACCAAGCTCCTTGCTCCGATCCGTTTCAGGGAGAGGGGCTACAGACCCGTAAGGAGGATGAGCCACAATGCGTAAGTACGAAACATTTTTCATCACAGACCCGGATCTCCCCGATGAGGTCAACACGGTGATCGACGAGAAATTTAAGACGGTCGTGACCTCCAATGGGGGAAGTGTCCTGAGCTACGTGCCATGGGGAAAGAAAAAGCTGGCCTACACGGTGAAGAAACGCAACCGGGGCCATTATATCCTCATGGAGTACGCCGGAGGACCCGAGCTCGTGGCCGAGCTTGAGCGCAACATGAGACTGGATGAGCGAGTGCTGAAGTTCATCACCGTGTTGCTCGACGAGCGGTTCGACCCGGTCAAGGAGGAAGCCCGCAAGGCCGCATCGGCACCAGCCTTTGTCGAAGAGGAGACGATGCGGGAGGCCGTCCTGACCGAAGGCGGTGAGGACGAAATGCGGGCGGAGGAATCCGAAAGCGCCGAGGAGTAATCGGTTTCAACGGGACACTAACGGCCGTCCGGTCACACGGCCGAAAACACCGGGAGAAATAAACATGGTCATTCGACGCAAACGACGTGCCTTTCACAGGCGGAAAGTCTGCCGCTTCTGCGTGGATAGCGAATTGCGCATCGATTACAAGGATCCCAAGACCTTGCGCTATTTTGTCACGGAGCGCGGCAAGATCGTTCCAAGACGCATCTCGGGGAACTGCGCCAAGCACCAGCGGGAGTTGACGCTGGCGATCAAGCGGGCGCGTCAGATCGCCCTGCTCCCCTATACGACCGTGCAGACGATTTAGCAAACCGCCCGTTCCGGCTGTCGGCTCTCCCCCCGTTGTGGGCGGGTGGAGCCGACACCATGCCGGGTTCGCCTATGGATCTTGGTAAGAAACGAGCAGCCGTGCCCGGGAATCCGACCGTCACTCGGGAGATCGCCGTCGGCATCGCAGCCACCGTGGTCTTTTACCTGTCGGCGATGTTCATCCCCATCTTCGGTTTTGTGGCGGGGATCTTCACGTCACTCCCTACTTTGCTGGCGTTCTACAGGTGGGGAAGCCCGATCGGATACTGGATCCCCGGCGGCGTCGCCCTGCTCGGCACGGCGTTGCTTGCTTATTTGAACATGGTGCAAAGCATTCCCTACCTTCTGGAAATGCTCTTTCTGGGGCTCTTTCTGGGAGCCGGAATGCGCCTGCAGTGGTCCGCCGAACGGACGATCGCCATGGCCGCCGTGCTCGTGTTTTCCACCGGGATGCTCTCGGTGTGGCTGTTCGCACCCGCCACCGAGGGAGGATTGCTCACGGAGATGGAGCGGGACCTTCGCCAATCCGTAAGCGCGGTGATGAAAGAGTACGCGGGGACCTTGCAGGACAAGCAAGGCTTGGAGGAGGCCATCCAACAGATCCTGCCGACATTGGTGCGACTGTTTCCCGGGATGGCTCTGGCTTCGGCCCTGGCCATCGCCTGGCTGAACGTGATGGTCACGGCGTGGTTTTGCCGAATGCACCGCATGGCGCTGCCCCCATGGCCCGAGTGGTCCCAGTGGAAGTCTCCGGAAGCCATGGTATGGGTGCTCATCGCCTGCGGCTTTTTGTTCTTGTTCGCAAACGGAACGGTGCGGCTCGTCGCCTCAAACGCGCTTGTGGTGCTGGGTCTGATCTACTTTCTGCATGGACTGGCCATCGTGAGTCACTTTGCCGGCAGGTGGCGCCTACCCGGCCTCGCGCGCGCATTCATCTACGCCGTGCTGCTCTTACAGCAGTTTGCAACGATTGCCACCGCCCTGTTGGGGCTTTTCGATTTGTGGATGGATTTTCGAAGGTTTTCGAGGAAACCGGAACGGGAGGATTGAATCCTCCGACGGGCCGGACGTGATTAGGGAAGGAGACAGTCATGAGAGTGATTCTGACGGAGAACGTCCCCGCTTTGGGTGAAATCGGTGAACTGGTGAACGTGGCCCGCGGGTATGCCCGCAACTACCTGCTGCCCCAGGGACTGGCCCTCGAAGCGACGGGCAAGAACGTCCGAGAGCTCGAGCATAAACAGCAGGTGCTGGCTCTCAAGCGCGAGAAGGTACGCCAGCAGATGCTGTCCTTCGCCGAGAAACTCAATCGGGTGAAGATCGTGTTCAAGCGCAAGGTTTCCGAGGAGGACAAGCTTTATGGGTCGGTCAGCGCAACCGACATCTTGAGCGCCCTTGAGGAACAGGGTTTCGAGGTGGCCCGCAAGTCCGTGCAGCTCGAGCAACCCATCAAGCAGCTTGGGGAATTCTCCATCCCCATCCGAGTGGACGCGCAGATCACGGCCAACGTGACCCTGGTGGTCGAGAGGGAAGACTAAGGGCGTGGAAGGCAGCGTTGTCGAAGAACTGCAGAGGATTCCCCCGCAACAGATCGAAGCGGAGCAATCGCTCCTGGGGGGGATTCTGATCGACGGCGACGGCCTCCCCACCGTGCTCGATTTCATTCAGGGGGACGAGTTCTACCGGGATGCGCACCGGATCATCTTCCAGGCTTTCAGGGATCTGTTCGAGCGTAACGAGCCCATCGACCTGGTGACGGTGGCCGAAGTGCTGGCCTCACGTAACCAGCTTGAAGCCGTGGGGGGCGCCACCTATCTGGCCTCTCTGGCCCAAACGGTTCCATCGGCCGCTAATGTGGCCTCCTATGCCAGGATCGTGGGCGAGAAGGCGCTCCTGCGCCGTCTTATCCAGACGGCCAATGAGATCACGTCCTGGGCTTACGCCGGAGGTCGGAGCGTCGATCAGATCCTGGATGCCGCCGAATCCGCGATCTTCGCCATCACCGAAAAAAGCCTGCGCTCCTCCTATCAACCGTTACAGGACATCCTCAAACGCAGCGTGGAAATCATCGAGAATTTCCACGAGTATCAAGGCATATCGGGTGTCCCCAGCCATTTCACGGATCTGGACAAGTTGACGGCTGGTTTCCAGCGATCGGATCTCATCGTGGTCGCCGCACGACCGAGCATGGGCAAGACGGCCTTCGCCCTCAACGTGGCCCGGAACGCCGCCGTCGAAAGCCAGATTCCCGTGGGGTTCTTCTCGCTGGAAATGAGCAAGGAACAGCTGGCCATGCGGCTATTGTGCTCCGAAGCCCGCGTGGACTCCCAGAAGATCCGCTCGGGGTTCCTCAGCAAGCATGAGGCGGCTTCCATGATCAAGGCCGCCAAAGGCTTCAGTGACGCCCCCATTTTCATCGACGACACTCCAGCCATCTCGGCACTGGAACTGCGCGCCAAGGCACGCCGCATGATGGCGGACAAAGGGCTCGGGCTCATCGTCGTGGATTATCTCCAGCTCATGCAGGGAAGACTCAATTCCGAGCGGCGTGAGCAGGAGATTTCGGAGATTTCCCGCTCGCTCAAGGCGCTGGCCAAGGAGCTCTTCATTCCGGTGATCGCCCTTTCGCAATTGAACCGAAAAGTTGAGGAGCGGCACGACAAACGACCTCAGTTGAGCGACCTGCGGGAATCCGGAGCCATCGAGCAGGATGCCGACGTAATCCTCTTCCTTTACCGGGATGAAATGTATAATAAGGAATCCTCCGAGAAGGGCGTTGCGGAAGTCATCATCGGGAAGCAGCGCAACGGACCGACCGGCACTGTCAAACTGGCCTACATCAAATCCTACACGCGGTTCGAGAATCTTGCGAGTGGCCTATGAGCATCACCAAGCCCCTGTACGATGAGTATGCCGAATCCCTTTCGCGCTCGGAGCTCGAAGCCCTTCAGCTGCACCGGCTCAAGCAGGTCCTGCAGCGGGCCGCGACCTCCGTCTTTTATCGCAGGAAGCTGGACGAGAACGGCATCACCCTGAGGAGTATCGAGAGCCTCGAGGACATCACCCGTCTGCCCTTCACCACCAAGCAGGACCTTCGGGACGCCTATCCATACGGCTTCCTGTGCGTGCCCAAGAACAAGTTGGTCCGAATGCATGCCTCATCGGGCACGACCGGACAAGCCACCGCCATGTTCTATACCCAGGCGGACATTGACCATTGGGCCGATCTCATGGCCCGGTGCCTTCATATGACCGGCGCACGCCCCGGGCACACGTTCCAGAATCTGACGGGATACGGGCTATTTACAGGGGGTCTGGGTTTCCACTACGGCGCCGAACGGCTCGGTCTCCTCACCATCCCGGCCGGCCCCGGAAACACCAAGCGTCAGATCCAGCTCATGAAGGATTTTTCGACCAACATCCTGCACGTCATCCCAAGCTACGCCCTCCACCTCATGGACGTCATGACTCAGATGCGCATCGATCCCAGGCGAGACCTCGAACTGGAGATCGCCTATCTGGGTGCCGAGCCCCACTCCGAGGAGGTCCGACGTCGAGTGGAGGAATTCTTCGGCGTACGAGCGTACAATAGCTACGGTCTGTCCGAAATGAACGGTCCCGGCGTGGCCTTTGAATGCCCTTACCAGACGGGGTTGCACGTGTGGGAGGACGCTTACCTGGTCGAGGTGATCGATCCGGAAACCTTGGAACCCGTACCGGACGGCGTCATGGGCGAGCTGGTCATGACGAGCCTCATGCGCGAAGCCATGCCGCTCCTGCGCTATCGGACCAAGGACCTCACCCGGATCCTGCCCGGGGTCTGCCCCTGCGGGCGCGCCCATCGACGGTTCGAAAGGATTCACGCCCGCTCGGACGATATGTTCATCATCAAGGGCGTCAACATCTTTCCCATCCAGGTCGAGCAGGTGCTCATGAACATCCCGGAAGTCGGCAACAATTACCTGATCCTGCTGCACCGGGACAACAACATCGACCAGATGACCGTGCGCGTGGAGGTGACGGACAGGAACTTCGTGGAGGACATGCGGGAACTGCAGCGGATCCAGAAGCAGATCACCCGGGAGCTCCGCGGAGAGCTCCTCGTGACGCCCAACGTGGAACTCGTGGAACCCCACAGTTTGCCGCGCGGCGAGGGGAAGGCCGTGCGCCTGATCGATCAGCGAAACCTTTGATCCCCCAAGCGAGGAGGTGCCCGAGATCGCCAAGGCATACGGAAATGTCAACGGCCTCAGGAGCAGCGTACGGCAGCGAATCGAATCCCTGTATCGACGCAGGGTGCCCGCCCGGCAGATCATCGCCCCGGAGCTCTCCCGCGACCTTGCACGCCTCTCCTTCGAGGCCGGTCGCCAACTGGGCCTTTTGCTCAGCCGCGACGGGACCGTCGAAATGGTCCTGGTCGGCGGTCCCCGATCCCTCTACATCCCCGATCTCCCCAAGAGCCGCGGAGGCCGCCACCGATTGCGCGGACTCCGACTGGTGCACACGCACTTGCACGAGGAACCGCTGACCCAGGATGACTTCATGGACCTTGTCTTCCTGAGGCTCGACTGCGTCGCCGCCGTGCGCGTGGACCGGCATGGCGGGGCCACGCAACTGGAAATCGCCCACCTGCTGCCCGCATCCGAAAACCAGCAGGTCGGCTGGGACGTGCTTCCGCTGATTCCTTGTCACGATCCGGAGCTCGATTTTCAAAGACTCGTTCAATCCCTCGAAGAGGAATTCGAGCGGAATCGTCTGGCCATCCCGGCGGGTCGCCAACAAGACCGGGCCATCCTGGTCAGTGTCACCAGCGCCGACCGGGAAACCGCCCAGACCTCGATGGACGAGCTGGTCGAACTGACCGAATCGAGCGGCATCGCCGTCGCGGATACGATCATCCAGCGTCAGCGGGATGTGAATGCCAAGTACCTCATTGGAAAAGGGAAGCTCAGCGAGATCGTGCTTCGGGCCCTCCAGTGCGGCGTGGATTTGCTCATCTTCGACCAGGAACTGAACCCCTCCCAGGTCAAGGCCATCACGGACACGACGGAGCTTAGGGTCATTGACCGGACTCAGCTCATCCTGGACATCTTCGCCCAGCGGGCCCAGAGTCGCGAAGGAAAGATCCAGGTGGAGATGGCCCAGCTCAAGTATCTGTTGCCCAGACTGGGAGTCAAGGACGACGCGCTCTCGCGCTTAACGGGCGGCATCGGCACACGGGGTCCCGGTGAAACCGTCCTCGAAATCAACCGGCGTCGAACCAAGGATCGCATCGCGCACTTGGAACGGCAGCTCCGGATGGTGCGGCAGCACCGAGGCCAGCGTCGATCCCGGCGCACCCGCAAGGACATGCCCACCCTTTCCATCGTAGGCTACACCAACGCCGGGAAATCCACCCTTCTCAACGCCCTGACCCAAAGCTCGGTCCTGGTCGAAGACAAGCTGTTCGCGACCCTCGACCCCACAAGCCGCCGGCTGCGCTTTCCCCGCGATATGGAGGTCATCATCACCGACACGGTCGGTTTCATCCGGGACCTGCCTAGGGACTTGATGGAGGCCTTCGCGGCCACCCTCGAGGAACTCGACGACGCCGATCTGCTGCTCCACGTGGTCGACATCAGTAACCCGCGCTTTGAGGAACAGATGGCGGCCGTGGACCGAATCCTCGAAATGCTCGACCTGCAGGACAAGCCGAAGCTCCTCATTTTCAACAAGATGGACCTGGTCGACCGGGAATTCCTCGAAAATCAGGTGAGACGGCACCACGGCATCCCGATATCGGCTCTCGCGACTCGGGAGCTCGACCCGTTGATTGCCGCCATGGAGAGAACCGTAGAGGCCGTGTGGCGCCAGATGCAGGAGGCGCGACGGCAGGCGCCCGACGGCGAGCCACAGAGCGTGGAACCGTGCGAAACCTCTGGCGAGGGATGGCCGAGCCCGGTATGAGCCGGGCAAAGATCCGCCCGCCCAGTCTCGCCGATGATCCCAGGGACCATGATCTCAGCGGGAGCGCTGGGAAACGTCCCCAAATGGGAAAACGAGCGGGGATTCCTTCCCCGCCCGAGCCCCGGGTGTTCAAGCACGGTTTGTTCTAGTGTGAGACGCTACCGGCGGTCTGCCGCTAGAATGCCCTTTGCCTTTTCGCAGTCCCTGGCGATTTGAGCCACCAGCTCCTCTACGCCCGAGAAACGCTTCTCGTCGCGCAAGCGCTCAAGGAAGCGCACGGTGATGACCTGGTCGTAGATGTCTTCGTCGAAACCGAACAGATGCACTTCGAGGGAGAGCTCGGTGTCTCCGAATGTGGGGTTGTAGCCCAGGTTGGCGGCTCCCCCATAGAGCCTCCCCCCCACCAAAGCCTCGACGGCATACACTCCCCGTTTGGGCGGAGCCTGCTCGTGGATGCGGATGTTGGCGGTGGGAAATCCAAGAAGCCGGCCGCCTCGATTTCGACCCCGGACGACCGTCCCGGTGATTTCATACGGACGCCCGAGGAGCCGCCTGGCCTCGACGAGCTCTCCATCCTGGATGCACTGACGGATCAGGGTGCTGCTGACCATGGTCCCGTCGATCTCGATGGCCGAGACCGTTTCCACCTCAAATCCGTGCTGTCGACCCATTCGCTCCAGAAATGCGATGTCACCCTCCCGGCCGCGCCCGAACCGGTAGTCATAGCCAACGACGATGGCGCGCATGCCCAGCTTGCCCACCAGCAGATCCGTGACGAATTCGGTGGCGCTGATCTGGGCAAAGCCTTTGCTGAACGGGATCACCACGGTGACGTCGATGCCCGAGGCGGCAATGAGCTTCAGCTTCTGTTCGTGGGGGGTGATGAAAAAGGGGCCGTTGCCCGGCCGGAGCACCCGCAGGGGGTGCGGGTCGAAGGTGACGACGACCGTTTCACCTTTGAGTCGGGCAGCCCAGTCCTTGACACGCTGAAACAGGGTTTGATGGCCGCGGTGAACTCCGTCGAAGTTGCCGATGGTGACTACGGGGTTGATGAGCGTTCTCGGGATTCGGTCGATACCAACAATGACTTCCATAAAGCGATGTGATGACCTCCGGCAAACTAGAAATCTCCTTGACACGCAAAGACTTTTAGAATACGTTACGGGCCACTCGATTGCAACGCTTTTTCGTTTCATGCCGAAGTGGCGGAACTGGTAGACGCGCTAGGTTCAGGGTCTAGTGGGCGTACGCCTGTCGGGGTTCGAGTCCCCGCTTCGGCACCAGGACATTCCGAGGGGTTGGCCAGGTTTTGGCCGACCCCTTTTCTTTCAGTCAACGGCTTGGTCAACAGAATGGTCAACATTTTCGAAAAACCTGTCCGACTGCTCATCAGCTCGATGGGCGTCGTCAATATGATTCCTCCGTCCGGCTGTCCCCGCCGGACATGCTCCGAGTTCACTCTCCCATAATATTAATGATAACACGCTCCGCCAACCCCGCCTTCCGCATCTATGTGTTTGAGCATTCCCGCAGATCGTGGTAGACGAATACGCCGCTCCTGAATCGCCCGCATCCGATCCCCACTGCCACGCAAGCGTTGTTCCCCTGCATAGAGAGGCTTTTCATGGATTTACCTTTGGGAGGATGTCTTTTGAATGATTTCGTGATGGCGACAAGCGCCTGATCATCAAGCGGCTCCTACTGATAAAGACCATGGTCTCGCTGGTCTTCTCCAATTCTTGGTAGTTTTGCTGAACCGGCGGGAAGGGCCGAACCAAACGAACCTTCGTTCGACGGTTCACATGAGAGGGATGACAAAGAAGCCTTTCCCCTAGCCTTCAGCGCGCTTTACCATTTCGAGAACCCTGTACCCGAAGCCTTGTGCCCATGTTCAACGCGATACCCCTTGACGGAACGTTGCTGGCACTGAGGCTCTGCCCGGCGAATCATCCACTGCTCCACCGCCGAGTCCCGGGGAGAAACAAGGTCAAGGAAAGGTCAACCTCGCTTCATTCGGGGAGGTGGTCCGCTCCCAACCGTCATCCGAGGACGATCTTCATTCCCGATCCGGTTCTTCCTTAAAAGCACGGGGACGATTCTTGCCTTCGAGGCAAAGACCTACTAAGGTATCTCAGCATGAGGGTCCGATAAGACCGGCCCCCCGAATCCCTTCACGCGTATTGAGAGTCATCCCGAGGGACGTGCCGTTCATGTTCCTGGAAATAGATTGTCACGTGCGTATCGATCATAGGATCACCAGCCCGGTTGATGTGGGTTTGTGGAATCCGGAAAACCACCCAGCATAAGGATGCGCGATGGCCTACCTTTTGGAGAAGGAGCCAAGGAATCTGGCCGTTCCAGGATCTCAGGCGAGGAGTCTAATATTGGATGTTCAACAATTGCCGTCAGCAATGGAAGGCGCGATGTCATGGACAAGAAAGCGAATGTCCTGGCGCCGGGGGCCAGGGTGGTGGTGCGGGA
>CAZGQL010000015.1:1162-9729 GCA_964527905.1 uncultured Syntrophobacteraceae bacterium | reverse complement strand
ACAAGGAAGCCATTTTCCTGACCGAGGTCGAGGAACTGGCGAAGCCCGTGGAAATCCTCGATCCCGCGAAGACCAGGCTGGTGCAGGACATGTCCAGCTCCTACCAGGCTTCGCTGCTCTATATGGAAAGCCTGCTGCGGCAGACGCCCCCCACGGATGAGAACCTCTATATCGGGCATCGAGCCGCCATGGACCTCGTGCCCTATCAGTTGGATCCGGCCATCCAGGCCTTGAAGCAGCCGCGGCAGCGGATTCTCATCGCCGATGCGGTCGGGCTGGGAAAGACCCTCGAGGCCGGCATCCTTTTGAGCGAGCTGATCCGGCGCGGCCGCGGCAAACGGATCCTGGTGCTGGCGGTGAAGAGCATGCTCACCCAGTTCCAGAAGGAAATGTGGAGCCGCTTCACCATCCCCCTCACCCGCCTCGACTCCATCGGGATCCAGCGCATACGATCCCGCATCCCCACCAACCAGAACCCCTTCCACTTCTACGACAAAGCCATCATCTCCATCGATACCCTAAAGCAGGACGCCGAATACCGGACCTACCTCGAGAATGCCTATTGGGACATCATCGTCATCGACGAAGCCCACAATGTGGCCGAGCGGGGCGGCGGCTCATCCCTCCGGGCGAAGCTGGCGAAACTCCTGGCCGGCCGGTCGGACACCCTCATCATGCTCTCGGCCACCCCCCACGACGGAAAGGCCCGGAGCTTCGCGAGCCTCATGAACATGCTCGACCCCACGGCCATCGCCAACCCCGACGAGTACACCCGCGAGGACATCCAGGGGCTCTTCATCCGCCGGTTCAAAAAGGACATCCAGGACCAGGTGATGAAGGCCTTCAAGGAGAGGAAGATCCACCAGGTCTATTGCGAAGCCTCCCCTGCCGAGGAAATGGCCTTCGACGCCTTCGTGGACCTGAGGTTCACGCAGCTGGACCAGGGGAAGCCCGCCGGCGAGCTCTTCAAGACCACCCTGGAAAAGGCCCTGTTCTCGAGCCCCGCAGCCTGCCTCGAAACCATCCGGAACCGGGTCGCGCGGCTCAGGAAGACCGAAGACCCCGCCTATGCTGCGGACATCCAGGCCCTCGAAGTCCTGGCCCAGGACATCGCCAAGATCACCCCGGCCGACTTCAGCAAGGTCCGCAAGCTCGTGGAACTGATCCGCGACCGCAAACAGGGTTTCGGCTGGACCGGGAAGGACACCCGGGACCGCCTGGTCATCTTCACCGAGCGCATCGAGACCCTGCGCTTCCTCCAAAAGCACCTGCCGAAGGATCTCGGCCTGGATGCCAATCAGGTCGAGGTGCTCTACGGGACCCTGTCGGATATCGAGCAGCAGCGCATCGTGGAGGATTTCGGCAAGGAGGAGGCCCCGGTTCGGCTCCTCATCGCATCGGATGTGGCTTCCGAAGGCATCAACCTCCATTTCCTCTCGCACCGCATGATCCACTTCGACATCCCCTGGTCCCTCATGGTTTTCCAGCAGCGCAACGGCCGCATCGACCGCTACGGCCAGGAGCACACCCCGGAAATCGTCTATCTCGTGACCCGGAGCCGCAACGCCAAAATCCGGGGCGATATGCGCATCCTGGAGCTCCTCATCCAAAAGGACGAGCAGGCCGTCAAGAACATCGGCGACCCCAGTGCCCTCATGGGTGTCTATGACATCGAGGAGGAGGAGAAGATCACCGCCCAGGCCATGGAGCAAAACCAGAGCCCGCAGCAGTTCGAGGCGACCCTGGCCGCAAAGGCCTTCGATCCCCTGGCCCTCCTCATGGGCGAAGAAGAGCGGCCCACCGGCACTGATGCCGTGACCAGGACCCACGCCACCCCGTCCCTCTTCAAGGATGACCTGTCCTATCTCCAGGCCGCCATCTCCCAGGTGCGCCAGGCCCAACCGCTCCATGCCGAGTTCTATCCCGACGAACAGCGCGTGGACCTCAACCCGCCCGAGGAGTTGAAGCAGCGGTTTCGTACCCTCCCCCCGGAGATCTGGCCCGATGACGGCCACTTTACCCTGTCGGCCGACCCGAGCGTGATCCAGGCGGAGATCAAGCGGAGCCGCAAGGACGAGAAGGCCTGGCCCCGCATCCACTATCTCTGGCCCCTCCACCCGGTCATGGAATGGGTGAACGACAAGGTCCTCGCCGCATTCGGGCGTCACGAAGCCCCGGTGATGGTCCTTCAGGAAGCCCTGGACCCCGACGAGGTGGTCTTTGTCCTTTCAGGCCTCATTCCCAACCGGAAGAGCCATCCCCTGGTGCACCGCTGGTTCGGGGTGTCCTTCCGCAACGGCCGCTTCCAGGGCATCGAGGACTTTGAAGGGCTGGTCGATCGCACCGGCCTCGCCAGGCGGACATTTCCCAACCGCGGGAACGGGGTCGACACCGAAGCCCTTCAGCGCCTCCTCCCCCAGGCCGTCGCCCAGGCCCGAGAGTGGATGAGCGTCCAGCGCAGGGCCTTCGAGGAGCGGATCAACGTGAAGCTCGAGGAGCACCTCAAGGCCCTGGAGCGGCTCAAGGAGAACCAGCTCAGACAGCTGGAGATCCGGTTCGGGGACAGCCGGCAGCCGGAGCGGATCGTCCTCAGCCGCAAGGAGGAAGAACGGAGGCGCATCGATCGCCTTTTCACGGATTACCTGGAGTGGATCGAGGAGTCCATGACCACCGAGGACAACCCCTACATCCAGGTGGTGGCCGTGTTGAAAGGAGCCCGTCGTTAGAGTCATGCTTGAAAAGCCGGTGCAGCAGCCGAATGGAGACGGCGTCGCGGCTGGAAGCAGATCATCGCGGCTGGAAGCCGCTCCTACGGGGCCGAGGGATACGGGCCGGACGCGGGCAGGTAGGAGCGGCTTCCAGCCGCGATCTTCACCCGACCACCACCCGTAGGAGCTTCCAGCCGCGATCCTCGCCCCAGGCCGCCACGACAAACGCTGAAAGGATCCCCATGCCCCTCGACCTCACGGGAATCACCAACGAAAACGAGTTCTACACCCACCACTACCTGAGCGCGATCCTGGAAAACGACCTCAAGGACGTCTTCAAGGAATGGAAGCGGAGGGAGCAGGAAGAGGACATCCGGCCCCCATACGGCGAGCTTCGAAGTCTCGCCAAACCTTTCTTCGCCATGAAGAGCCGGTTCGACCGGGAGCGCAGGGCAGCCGACCGGCTGAGTATCCAGCGGGACTTCCTGGAGAGCCTGCTCCAGGTGCTGGGGTATCCCTTCTCCCCCGACCTGAGGGATCTCGAAGACGGGAAGCTGATTCCGATCCTGGGTGAGGTGAAACGGCCGGGGGGCGGGCCTGAGCTTTGGATTCTCGAGGCCATGGCCACGCCGGGTGAGGATGAAGATCCCCTGGAGCTCTCCCTCCATGCCGCCCAGTATCCTGATGGGGCGGAACCCGATGCCGCCATCCTGGAAGCCAACCTGGAGGATCTCATCACCCGGAAGGTCTTCGGCCGTTCCGAGCCTCCCCGATGGGTGCTGCTCACCTCCCACGCCCAGGTCCTCCTGCTCGACCGGAGCAAGTGGAACGAGAAACGGCTCCTTCGCTTCGATCTGACCGAGATCCTCGACCGGAAGGAACCGGGAACCTTCCAGGCCATGGCGGCCCTGCTCCACCGGGAGAGCGTCTGCCCCCTCGAAGGGCTCCCGCTCCTCGACACCCTGGACGAGAACTCCCACAAGCATGCCTTCGCGGTCTCGGAGGACCTCAAGTATGCCCTCCGGGAAGCCATCGAGCTCATCGGCAACGAAGCCGTCTGGTACCTCCGGGAAAAGCTCCACGAGAAGGTCTACGAGCGTGACCTGGCCCCGCAGCTCACCATCGAATGCCTCCGTTACATGTACCGCCTTCTTTTTCTTTTCACCATCGAGGCACGCCCGGAGCTGGGGTTCGCCCCCATGAAGGCGGACGCCTATCGCGAGGGCTACAGCCTGGAGACCCTGCGGGACCTGGAACTGGTCCAGCTCACCAGCGAGGAATCCCGCAACGGCACCTTCCTCCACGAATCCCTGAAGCTGCTCTTCGACCTCATTTACAGGGGATTTCCTCCGGCCGACGGAGGGCCGCTCCAACAGTTGGTCAAGCCCGGAACCGAACACGGAACCTTCCGCATCCCGCCTCTGCGGTCCCACCTGTTCGATCCGGACCGAACCCCGATCCTCAACCGGGTGAAGTTCCGAAACCTGGTGCTCCAGAAGGTGATCGAGCTCATGTCCCTCTCCCGGCCCAAGAACGGGAGACACCGGAGGGGCCGGATTTCCTATGCCCAGCTCGGCATCAACCAGCTGGGCGCCGTCTACGAGGCCCTCCTCTCCTACCGGGGGTTCTTTGCCGAAACCGACCTCTACGAAGTGAAAAAAGCCGGGGAACCCACCGACGAACTGGAGACCGCCTACTTCGTCAAGGCCGAGGACCTCCCCAAGTACACCGAGGAGGAGAAGGTGTACAACGAGGACGGCAGTCTCCGGATGTACCCCAAAGGCACCTTCATCTACCGCCTGGCCGGGCGGGACCGGGAAAAATCCGCCTCCTACTACACACCCGAAGTCCTGACCCAGTGCCTGGTGAAGTATGCCCTGAAGGAGCTTCTTGCGGGGAAAAGTGCCGACGAGATCCTGCAGCTCACCGTCTGCGAGCCGGCCATGGGAAGCGCCGCCTTTTTGAACGAGGCCGTGAACCAGCTGGCCGAGGCCTACCTCAGGCGGAAGCAGCAGGAAACGGGGCGGATCCTTCCCCACGACCAGTTCGGGGTGGAGAAGCAGAAGGTCAAGATGTTCCTGGCCGACAACAACGTCTTCGGAGTCGACCTGAACCCCGTGGCCGTGGAGCTGGCCGAGGTCTCCCTCTGGCTCAACACCATTTTCGAAGGCGCCCACGTCCCCTGGTTCGGGATGCAGCTCGTGACGGGGAACTCCCTCATCGGGGCCAGGCGCCAGGTCTTTGCGTCGGATCTCCTGAAGCCCGCCAAAAAAGGGGACCCCGTCTGGCTGGATGAAGTGCCGATGCGCATCCCGCCGGGGGAGAAGCGTCCGGAGAAGAGCGTCTACCATTTCCTGGTGGGCGACCGCGGCATGGCGGCCTATGCGGACAAGGTGGTGAAGGGGATGGCGGCTGCGGAATTCGCCGCCATGAACCAGTGGCGCAAGGATTTCAACCGCCCCTTCAATTCCAGTGAAGTGGCTCAGCTCCGGAAGCTCTCCAGGGAGGTCGACCGGCTCTGGGATCGGCACGCCGAGGACCGCCGGGCGGTCTGGCGGGAGACCCTGGATTTTGTCCCGGTGTTTGGCCGGGAAACGGAAGGTCAACATCAAGGGGCGGCCGGGATTCGGCGGACCACGACGGAAAAGGACCGCGCCTTTTTCCAGAAGATCCACTCCAAAGAGGTCCGCAACTCCAGCGCCTACCGGCGGCTCAAGCTCGTCATGGACTACTGGTGCGCCCTGTGGTTCTGGCCCATCGAGAAGGCGGAGCTTCTCCCCACCCGGGAGGAATTCCTCTTCGAGCTCTCCCTCATCCTGGAGGGCAACGTCTTCGAGTCCACGCCCCCCGAGGGAAAACAGCTCACCCTGTTTCCGGATTCCCGCGGTGGGAACAGGTCCACAGCAGGCGGGGGTCAACCTCCACGGGTCATTCCCGCGAAGGCGGGAATCCACGAAACATCGGAAAAAGTCTGGACTCCCGCCTGCGCGGGAGTGACGGGCAGTGGGAAAGCGGGAGTGACGGGTAGGGAGATTGGGGAAGTCCCCGGCAGGCAGATTGGGAGAGTGGCGGGGGGCGGCAAAGCGGAGGGCAGCGGACTGAGCACTGCGCAGAGTGATCACAGGGAACGGGCCGTAAACCTCGTGGATCCGTTCGGCTTCGTGGACGTGGACAAGCTCTGCCGCGAGCTTCCCCGCCTGGGTCTGGTGTGCGAGCTCTCGGAGCGCTACCGCTTCCTGCACTGGGAGCTGGAGTTTGCCGACCTCTTCGCCGACCGGGGCGGGTTCGACCTCGTGCTCGGGAACCCGCCGTGGATCAAGGTGGAGTGGAACGAAGGGGGCGTCATGGGCGACGCCGAGCCGCTCTTCGTCCTCCGGTCCTTTTCGGCCCCGCAGCTCGCCAGGCTCCGGGAGGAGACCCTGCAGCGATACGGGCTGCGGAGCGCCTACCTCGCGGCCTTTGAGGAGGCGGAGGGGCTCCAGAACTTCCTGAACGGCCTCCAGAACTATCCGTCCCTCAAGGGCATGCAGACCAACCTCTACAAGTGCTTCCTCCCCCAGGCCTGGATGGCGGGCGGGAAGAGCGGGGTTTCGGCTTTTCTCCACCCGGAGGGGATCTACGACGATCCCAAGGGCGGTGCCTTCCGGGAAGCCGTGTACGGAAGGTTACGATATCACTTCCAGTTTCAGAACGAGTTTGCCCTTTTTACAGGTACTAATGACCATGGCCGCATGAGATTTGGGCTCCACGTCTACTCGAACAACCCAAACACGCAAGTAAGTTTCTCAACGATCAACAATCTATTCACGCCTACAACGATAGACCTTTGCTTCGAACACTCGGGCGGCGGTCAGGTCCCCGGCATCAAGGACGACGAGAACCGGTGGAACGTCGCCGGCCACGCCGCCCGCATCGTGAAGGTGACGGAAAGGGATCTGGCGCTCTTCGCGACTCTTTACGATGCCGAAGGCACCCCCGCGCTCCAGGCCCGGCTTCCCGCCGTTCACTCCCGGGAGTTGGTGAGCGTCCTCCGAAAGTTCGCCAACCAGCCCAGGCGGTTGGGGGACCTGCAGGGGCAGTATTTCTCAACCGAGATGTGGCACGAAACCAATTCGCAGAAGGACGGCACCATCCGGCGGGAGACCCGCTTCCCCGAATCCATCGGCGAGTGGGTCCTCTCGGGCCCCCACTTCTTCGTGGGCAACCCCTTCTACAAGACACCCCGAAGGATTTGCACCGCCAATGGACACTACGACGTCCTCGACCTCACCACGCTCCCCGACGACTACCTCCCCCGCACCAACTACGTCCCCGCCTGCGACCCCGACGAGTACCTGCGGCGCACCCCACGGGTGCCGTGGGGGGCTCAGGAGCCGGTGACGCATTACTTCAGGCTTTACGCGCGCCGCCAACTGAGTCTCTCGGGCGAACGGACGTTGACTGCGGCAGTTTTGCCGCCAGGAGCGGGGCACATCAATCCCGTGATTTCTACGACCTTCGAGGAGTACCAACAACTCCTGCTGTTCAGCAGTCTGTGCACGTCCCTTGTTTACGACTTCTTCATCAAGACGGCAGGGCGAGGGGACCTGTACGAATCGACACTCACATCTTTGCCGATCTGTGAGGGCTCGCGAGGTTTGATTTTGAGGACCCTCATGCTTGCTTGCCTCACAACACACTACGCGGGTCTCTGGGTACAAGCCTTTGAGCGCAGCTTCCGTCAGGACCGCTGGGCTAAGGAGGACCCGCGCCTGGACAACGCCAAATTCGCAAGTCTCACGCCCGAGTGGACCCGCCATTGCGCCCTGCGGACCGATTACGAGCGGAGGCAGGCTCTGGTGGAGATCGATGTGCTGACGGCCATGGCCCTGGGGATGACCCTGGAGGAGCTCCAGACCCTCTACCGGGTCCAGTTCCCGGTGCTCCGCCAATATGAAGCCGACACCTGGTACGACCGGAACGGCCGCATCGTCTTCACCGCCAGCAAGGGGCTCACGGGCGTGGGCTTCTCCCGCCCCGAATGGGAGTCCATCAAATCCATGAAGAGCGGCACCGTTACCCGAACCATCCTGGACGACACCCACGCCGGCGGCCCCCGGGAGCGCACCCTCGTCTACGAGGCCCCCTTCGACCGCTGCAACCGGGAACAGGACTACGCCACCGCCTGGGCCGAATTCGAACGACGGTTCAGGCTGAAGGAGGAGGGCATGTGTAGCACGGGCGCGCCATGAGGTGGCAAAGACTATTTTGGGGTCTTTTGTTCCCGTGCCCTTTCAAGGTGCCCCCGGCAGTCCATACGGTCCCGGCATCTTCGGGTGTCAGTCCCGCGAAGGCGGGAATCCACCAGACTATAAACCCCCATGGATCCCCGCCAAAAGCACGCGGGGATGACGACACAATGGATGCGATGTGGAGTGGTCAGGAGCACGCGAGGGCGAAAGCACAACGGAGGCAGGGTGTAGTGGTTCCGGGCTGTCATTCCCGCGAAGGCGGGAATCCATGTATTGCGAGGACTTCTGGACCCCTGCCAAATGCTCGCTGGGGTGACGGCGCAGGGAGCTTCCGTGTGCAGCGTGCGAAAGCAGCGGGGTTGACGACACAATGGATGCGATGTGGGGTGGTCAGGAGCACGCGAGGGCGAAAGCACAACGGAGGCAGGGTGTGGTGGTTCCGGGCTGTCATTCCCGCGAAGGCGGGAATCCATGAATTGCGAGGGCTTCTGGACCCCCGCCAAAAGCGCGCGGGGGTGACGACACAGGGGGCTCCAGTGCAGCGGCCGAAAGCGCGCGGGGATGACGACACAATGGATGCGATGTGGAGTGGTCAGGAGCACGCGAGGGCGAAAGCACAACGGAGGCA
>CAZGQL010000015.1:0-1062 GCA_964527905.1 uncultured Syntrophobacteraceae bacterium | reverse complement strand
ATGAATTGCGAGGGCTTCTGGACCCCCGCCAAAAGCGCGCGGGGGTGACGACACAAACGGCCCCATGTGGAGTGGAAAGAAGCGTGCGGGGATGACGACCCACAGGGCTCCATATTGTCACCAGGACGCGGAGCAAGACGTGATGAAAGTATTTGTGGGTGGATCCAGGCAGATGGGGCGATTGAACAAGGAAATCCGCCAGAGGCTGGATAACATCATGACAAACTCGTTCACCATCCTGGTGGGCGACGCCAATGGTGTGGACAAAGCGGTGCAGAAGCATTGTGCGGACAAGCATTACGGAAACGTCACGGTGTTCTGTGCCGGCAACTCCTGCAGGAACAACCTCGGAAGCTGGGAGACCCGGCACGTCACCGTTGATCGCGCCACCAAGGACTACAGGTTTTACATGGCCAAGGACCTCCACATGGCCAGAGAGGCGGACTACGGGTTCATGATCTGGGACGGCCAGAGCAGCGGGACCCTCTCGAACATTCTGGAGCTGCTGGTGATGGGCAAGAAAGTGCTGGTCTACATCGGCCCGACGAAGGCGTTCGTGAAGCTCCAGGGAACGGCCGATCTCCAGCCGATCCTCCAGGGCTGTCCCCCTGAGGTCATCAAGGTATTCGACAGCAAATTCAACCTGTCGAGGCGCCTCCAGGCCAGGGCACCCCAGCAGTTGCAGCTGTTTTCGTGACCTGGCGGTCAGACACAGAGAGCCGACACAGCCAGGTCATGGCGGTTTATAGCTCTTCTCAAGTATTGAGGACATGACATAGAGGAGAACGGAAGATGGGAGACACCCGGACTTTTGGAGAAGTCCTGGATGATGCCGAAAGGCTCACCCAGGAAGAGCAGGAAGAGTTGCTGGAAATCCTGTCACGACGCATCGCCGAGCGTCGAAGAACGGGGTTGGCTCGCGATGTTCGCAGTGCCCGAGCTGAATGGCGCAAGGGCGAGTGCCGGCCCGCAAATCCTGATGAGATCATGGCGGAAATACTGTCATGAAACGGATATTGCTCCGCTCGAATGCCTTCGTTCGAGCAGCACGGAAGGTCGTCC
>CAZGQL010000014.1:45468-53267 GCA_964527905.1 uncultured Syntrophobacteraceae bacterium | reverse complement strand
GAACACGCCCCAGAGCGGGATCCTCGGCATGCACAAGATCGAGGACCGTCCGGTGGTCGTCAGCGGGGCGATCGTGGTGCGCCCCATGATGTACGTGGCCCTGAGCTACGATCACCGGATCATCGACGGCCGCGAGGCGGTCGGGTTCCTCAGGCACATCAAGGAGTGCGTCGAGCAGCCCGAGCGGATCCTCATCGGCCTGTGACGTGCGGCGAGACTCGGAGAAGGCATCCATGAGCGGGACCGAACAGGTGGATCGGGTGGTCATCGGGGCCGGTCCGGGCGGGTACGAGGCCTGCCTTCGGGCGGCCCGCCTGGGCATGAAGGTCGCCTGCGTGGAAAAGGACGCGCGGCTCGGGGGCACCTGTCTGAACGTGGGCTGCATCCCGAGCAAGGCGCTGCTCGATTCGAGCGAGCACTTCGACTTGGTCCGAAATCGCCTCGGGGAGCACGGGATGCGGGCCCAGGGAGTCGAGCTGGACCTGCCCGCGATGATGGCCCGAAAGGATCGGGTGGTCCGGGACCTGGCCGAGGGGCTCCGGACGCTGGTGGAAGGCGGCGGCGTGACGATCCTACGGGGGGCGGCCGCGCTTCGGTCGGCCCATGAGGTCGAAATCCTCCTTTCGGAAGACGCTGACGGCACCGGAACGCCCCGGGTGATCGAGGCCAAGTGGATTCTCCTTGCCACGGGAAGCGAGCCGGTTTCCGTTCCGGGGCTGCCCTTTGACGGCGTGCGCATCGTGAGCTCCACGGAAGCCCTGGCCTTTCCGGAGGTGCCGGAGCGCCTCGGTATTGTCGGTGGAGGCTACATCGGGTTGGAGCTCGGGTCCGTGTGGAACCGGCTTGGGTCGCGGGTCACCGTGATCGAAATGCTGCCGATGGCGGCGTCGACCCTGGACCGGCAAGTCGGCCGGGCGCTCGAGCGGGCGCTGGGGCGCCAGGGGATGGCGATGCGCCTGGGGGCCCGGGTGGTGCAGGCGAATGTGGATTCCGAGGGCGTTTCCGTGACCGTCGAATCGGGGGGGGAAGCCGTTTCGATGCGCTTTGACCGCCTCCTGGTGGCGGTGGGGCGCAGGCCGCTCACCCGGGGACTCCGCTGCGAGGAGGTGGGCGTTCGCCTCCACCCGAGGACGGGGCAGGTCCTTATCGACGAGCGGTACCGTACAAGCGTTCCCTCCATTTGTGCCGTCGGGGACCTGGTTGCGGGCCCGATGCTCGCCCACAAGGCTTCGGCCGAGGGGATCGCGGCCGTGGAATGCATGGTGGGTCTTCCGGGGGAGGTCAACTACGACGCGATCCCGGCCATCGTTTACACGTCTCCGGAGGTGGGGAGTGTCGGGCACACCGAAGAGCGGCTCAAGGAGCTGGGGGTGCCCTACCGGGTGGGAGTGTACCCGTTTTCGGGGACACCCCGGGCGAAGTGTCTCGGGGAGACGGAAGGATTCGCCAAGGTCCTCGCCCACGCGCGATCGGGGCGGATCCTCGGGGTGCACGTCATCGGTCCCCGGGCGTCCGAGCTGATCGCGGAGGCGACCCTTGCGTTGGAGGCGGCCATGACGGCTCGCCAGCTGGCTCGGACGGTTCATGGTCATCCCACTTTTTCGGAGGCCCTTCGGGAGGCGGCATCGGCGGCCGCAGGGCATGCGAGTGGCGGCAATTGAGGAGACCCCCATGGTGAGCTCTCGGCTCCGCGTCATCGTCACCGGCCTGGTCGGCCTGTATCCGGTCGGCGGCGTGGCGTGGGACTATCTGCAGTACCTGATCGGATTCGCCCGAATGGGCCACGATGTCTACTATCACGAGGACACCTGGAGCTGGCCGTATCATCCCATCCAGAGGACCTACACGGCCGATGCCGGCTATTCGGCGGCCTACCTCCGGGACTTCATGGAGACCTACGCGCCCGATCTCCGGGATCGCTGGCATTACCTGCACCTGCACGAGACCAGCTTCGGCATGACCCGGGAAGCCTTCGATGCCGTCGCGGCAAGCGCGGACCTCTTTGTCAACGTCAGCGGCGCGTGCATGATCCCGGACAATCTGTCGCCCCGCTGCGTGAAGATTTTTCTCGACACCGACCCCGGCTACAATCAGATCATGCTGAGCGAGCGCTTTGAATGGTCCGAGAACGTGGAGCGCTGGTGCGCCAGTGTTGCCGCCCACGACCGGCACTTCACCTACGCCGAGAACATCCACGGCGAGGACTGCATCGTGCCTCGCCTGGACTTCGATTGGAAGACGACCCGCATGCCCATGGTCTGTGACCTGTGGCGCCCTGCGGAGACCTCGCCATCGAGTGGACCCGGGTCGGCCTGGAGCACCATCATGACGTGGAGCGCTTTCAAAGGGAAGCTCCTCTACAAGGGAGTCGAATACGGGAGCAAGGGTGCCGAATTTGAACGGATCATCGACTTGCCGCGTCGGGTACCCTACCCCTTGAAGGTGGCCGTGGGGGGCGTGAACGCTCCGCTCGATCGTCTCTCCGAAGCCGGCTGGCAGGTGGTGGACGGCCCGGAGGCCACCGTGACGCCGGAGAACTACAGGGATTTCATCTTCGGGTCGCGGGGCGAGATTTCGACCGCCAAACAAGTTTACGTCGCCATGCGCACGGGCTGGTTCAGCTGCCGGACGGCCTGTTATCTCGCCGCCGGTCGACCGTGCGTGGTCCAGGACACGGGGTTCCGGTCGATCGTTCCCTGTGGGGAGGGGGTCGTGGCATTCAGCACGGTCGAGGAAGCAATCGAGGGCATCGAACGGGTTGAGGGGAATTACGAGCGCCACAGCGAGGCGGCACGGGCGGTGGCGAGGGATCATTTCGGCGCCGAGGGTGTGCTGGCCAGGCTGATCGACGACGCATTCGCAACGGGCAACTGAGAGGAAACGGACCATGTCGCAACCCACCGCACCGCCCCCAAAGGGGAAGGTCATCGTATTCGGAATCCTGTTCTGGTATCCCCTCGCGGGCGTCACGTACCAGTTCCTGCACTACCTGCACGGGCTGCGTCGCCTGGGCTACGACACGTACTACATCGAAGATTCGGGGCGCTGGATCTACGACCCGATCCGGTTTGAATTCTCGCCCGATGCGAGCGGCAATGTCGCGGCCATTGCGCCGATTCTGGAGCGCTACGGCTTCGCGGGCAAATGGGCGTTCCGCGGCAGCTATCCCGGGGGGCAGTGTTACGGCATGACGGAAGAGCAGATCCTGCGCCTCTACCGGGAGGCCGATGCGTTCCTCAACGTGACGGCCTCCCAGGAACTCCGGGAGGAGCACCTGGCCATCCCCCGTCGCGTGTACGTGGAATCGGACCCGTTCGCCGTTCAGATCAAGGTCGCGGAGGGGGACCCGGCCACGATCAACGCCCTCGACGCGCACGACATCCATTTCAGCTTCGGGGAGAACCTGGGACAGCCCGACTGCCAGGTCCCCGTCGAGCGCTATCGCTGGCTGCCCACCCGCCAGCCGGTGGCCATGGACCTCTGGGACAACCCCTTCCCGCCGGACGCCACAGCCCCCTACAGCACGATCACCACATGGCACAACAAGGGCAAGGACATCACGTACCGGGGCGAGACCTATTACTGGACCAAGGACCGGGAATTTCTCAAGTATCTGGATCTGCCCCGTCGGAGGTCGGTGGGGTTCGAGCTGGCCGTGGTGGTGGACGAGGAGGTGGAACGGCTCCTGAAATCCCACGGGTGGCGGCTCACGCATTCCCTGCCCATCTCCAGCGACATCGACCGCTATCGGGAATACATCCAGCGCTCGCGCGGCGAGTTCACGGTCGCCAAGGACCAGGTGGTGCGGCCCCGGACCGGATGGTTCAGCGACCGGAGCGCCAGTTATCTGGGGGCGGGACGTCCCGTGATCACCGAGGAAACCGGATTCAGCAAGTTCCTGCCTTCGGGGAGGGGACTCTTCGGATTCAGCTGCATGGAGGACGTGCTGGCCGCCGTCGACGCCATCGAATCGGACTATGAAGGGCACTGCCGGGCCGCCCGGGAGATCGCGGCCGAGTATTTCGCCGCGGAGAAAGTGCTTGGGAGCCTGATGGAGAGGGCGGGGCTGTGAGGCCGGCGGACCGGGAGATCCCTGCGGGTTGTCCCCCATCGACCCAGACGTTCCGACTGATTTGGCTGGACGCGATGAAAGGGGTGTCCATCCTCTGGATCGCGGTCTTTCATTGCTTTCTCGCGAGCGATACGGGTCGCTACCCCTGGCCGCTTGACCTGTCGCGTATCGCGGATTTCGTCGGGCAATGCGGGCCCAGGGGGATCCTGGCCCAGGTGGTCTGTACGTTCGAGGCGCTGGTGGCATCGTTGTTTCAGCGGGGTCCCCAGCCCGTCGGGGTCTTCATCCTGCTGAGCGGCTTCGGTCTGACCTATGGGCTCACCAAGACCGGGGAGCCACCAGGCGGATGGGGTCGTTGGTACGTCCGGCGTTTGCTGCGGCTCTACCCGATGTATTGGGTGGCCCACCTCGTGTACCTCGTTTCGCCCTTCGTCCACCGACAGGATCCCCTGGACTATCGCTTCCTCCTGAGCTTCCTTGGCGACCGCGTCGTTCCGGTGGACCAGATCTTTTTCTATGTCAACCCGTCCTGGTGGTTTTTTGGGCTCCTGCTTGAGCTCTACCTGGTGTACCCACTGCTCTACAAGGCGATGCGTCGCTTCGGGCCGGCGAGGTTCCTGGCGGGCTGCGTCCTGTTCACCGTGTTGAGCCGCTATCTGCTGTTCGGCGTTTTCCAGGCGAGTGGGAACTACATCCAGGGGGCGTTCTTCGGGGCGCGGCTCTGGGAGTTTGCGGTGGGGATGGTGGGCGCCGTGTTCTACCGGCAGAGGCCCAGCGCCGTGGAAGGGGGTCTTTTTTCCGCTCGGGCGCTGGTCGCCGGACTCATCCTCTACGTCCTCGGCCTGTACGCTTACCAGCCCAATGTCCTCTATTGCTTCAGCGACGGCCTGGTCGCGACCGGGTTATTTGTCATCCTGGCCCACCTGATGCGGTGGATCTTGTGCAACGTTCCCTCCCTGGGATCCCTGTTGACGACCGTGGGTGTTTATTCCTACGGCATCTTCCTGCTTCACCAGCCCTACGTGATCACCGTCGGCCATGCGTTGCGGGGCTCGAGTCTGCCCGTTTTTACGCTGGTCGCGGGACTCGCGATCACGCTCATCTGCGTGGGCTCGATCTTCATCGAGCGTTACGCGAACCGATTAAGCACCCGTTTCCTGGAATACCTGGAAAACCGCTCCAGGCCGGCCCCCACGGCGCCCAGGTAGCCGCCTGGGCCCCCTTTCCCAATGGATCGAGTTTGAGGGCCTCAAAAAAGGCGGGCCAGACCGGGCCCACCTGCAACGCGCCGGTTGGCAACGTCCGGCAGGGAACCGCCTCCGCCCCGATCAGGGTGACCGCTTGCAGCGCAAGGGCCGGGAGCACCATGACAACGTTTTGTATTTGGGTTGTGTGAAGTGCTTCCAGGCGGGGATGAACTCCGCCCCTACGTTGGGAACCGAGCATTCGTGGGTGAGGGCGATGTTTATCCCCGCCCGTAAGCCGGGCTTAAGTCAACAACATTGGGATACCACGAAGCCTCACATGCTTGAGTACACCTCCACAAAACAGGGCCCAAAGTGGAGACGTCATTCCCACGAAGGCGGGAATCCAGATGCCTGCGAACGAATGGATCCCCGCCTGAAGCATGCGGGGATGACGTATACGAGGCATCTTCACCTTATTGTATGGCGCTGTAGTTAGTCAATTCCTTACGGCATGTGTTGCCAAGCCATGGCCTCATAGATTTGCTGGAAAGTGACCGATGCTTTCTTGGGGCCTGTCATCTTCGACAGTTGCTCTATGGTCATTTTATCAGCCACTTCTTTTGCAGGCTCGGGGTTCCTAGTTGACCATGAAGCGAATACCCTGACCGATTCCTGATGATATATGTATTTCCTTAAAGCTGGTACGTGCTTATCATCGCAGGTCAAGGCCACAAAATAGTGTGTCCTGAGGAATAACTTATCGAATGCAAACGAAACGGCTAAACCGATAAAAAAATCCCTGGTGCTGGGAGGACCGCCAAGGCCGTCCGCGGTACCTCTGCCGCCCCAGCCCAAATGGATGGGATTGAGGGGGTCGAATGCTTGAGTGTGCTCCCATTTGCCTTTCTTGTATGTTCCGGAGAGGCAATAAAACCGGTCAAAATATGCGATTCTGATATTCTGGTTGACGCGGAAATAGGTTTGCAGATGGGCCATTTCATCCCCATAGAAGACGAGGTCCCCATCCTGCACATTTTTGGGAATACACTGTATCCCCGGGACGCTCATGCCAACCGCATCCACCTTGATCAGCGCCATCCTGATTCCCCCTGGGAGGCTGTCGCGAAACCTTGGCTGGTCATCTTGCGACAGACTTCGCGATTCCCGTTCTATGGATCAGTTGCTTGCAGACGTGTGTGGATCGTCCCGCCTGGACTGAACGGTTGGAAGGGTGTCCTGGAGAACCACCTCCCTGAGGCGGGCGGGTCCGGATGATCCCTCCTGAAGCTCCGGCGCCGCCCATCCCATGGAGAACTCGTGATAGTAGTTCTTGAGCGCGACTTCCACGTGGAGCCGGGTTTCGGGCTCGAGTCGTTTCAATCCGAAAAACTCGGCCGGAAAGAAGGCTTCGAGATGCATGTGGGGCAGGGACTTGTTCAGGCGCTGGACGCGGCCCCGAGTCTCGAGGGGCTCGACGGGTTTTCCGTCGGCCATGCGATAGAGCTTCGGTTTGACATCGAAGCCGTCGGGGAGGGATGGGTCCGGCACGGGGACGAGGAAAATCCCGTAGTGGCGTCTCGAGCCGTTGACCTCCGCGATGAAATGGAGCTGAAAGCATTCCGACAGGGGAAACTCCCCCTCATAGTCCAGGAAATTCGGGTCGAAGAAGGTGTTGGCAATGCTGGCCAGGTGAATGCCATCGGGAGACCAGGCCAGATGAACGTCCCCGAAGGGCACGTAAGGCTCGGGCGCTTGGAGGTCGACGACCCGCGAGTGCTCCTTGTCCCAGTCCATGAGGGACTGGTCCGAGACGCTGATCGGTCGCGGACTGCGATGAATGGGAACCGGGGAGCCGCCATCCGCCGTCGACGCGCTGCGAGCCAGGGGCTTGCGGGCGGCCAGGGCGTTCAGGCTGTCTGCATGAATCCGGTCCAGCCGGGGATTGTTCTCAACAAAGGCCGCGATCACTTCTTCGTAGGGCCGGTTGGACGTGTCGATGAGACCCATGTTGTAGTCTTCCCCGTCCTCGCGCCCGCCGAACGGTTCGTCGCAATACTGGAACCAGTGGGCGCCCACGACATGGGGGAAAGAGGCGAAGCTGCGGATGGCCCGCGTCAGCCCCTCGGCCCGCTCGGCCTGGGTTTGCACCGTCATGAGGTGGCCCGGCTTCGGGTGCGGGTTGCGCGCAGTCTCATTCCGGTTTCCGGTCCGGTTTTCCTCGGCCGCGAAGAAGAACTCGGTGATCATTACCGGTTTTCCGGTCAGTTGCCAGAGCCCTTCAAAGAAATAGGGAGCCACCCAGCCATCCGGGCCGTCCACGTTGTAGTTGGTGGACACTACGTCGATGCTGTCGCCGATGGCGCGGACGGCATCCTGGTGGTAGTAGAGGGGAAGTCGGTCGCCGAGCACCAGGGCCTCGGGGTGGGCCTTGCGCAAGGTACGATACATCAAATCATAATAATGCCGGGCGCAGACGTAGGTGAAGCGGTCGACGACCCGGATGCCCCGGCCGCCCGGCCTGAGCTTCAGCTTGGCGTCGG
>CAZGQL010000014.1:36051-45458 GCA_964527905.1 uncultured Syntrophobacteraceae bacterium | reverse complement strand
CCCGCTTCAGGTCCTCGAAGCCGGCGAGGTCCCCTTGGGGAGACCAGTCGACCAGGAGCCGACTCCAGTCTCCGTCGTAGTGATCGTAGAGGATCTGCCAGAGCACCCGCTTGGTGTGGTTTTCCCAGCCCTTGCCCAGGTACCAGACGAACAGGGCGGAATTCCACCAGCCGACCTCGTTGTCGGAAAAATATCCCACCAAACGGGGGTCATTCTTGAAGGGCTCCGTCAGGCGTAGGGCCGTTTCCAGGGCCTTGGCCTCCATGTCGGGATGGAAGGGGTCGAACCAGTGAAACTTGGAATTTCTCCCCAGCTCGATGTCCACCATGAGCGGCAGGTCGAGCACCGGCGATGGATCGGACCAACCACCCCGTGTGTTGAACCCCCAGGTTTTGAGCTGTTGGGTGACGGAGCGACGCCAATCGTCGGAGGTGGGGAAAAAATTGCGCCAGAAGAACGCTTTCTTTTCGAGGCTTTTTTCACTTTCCTTGCCGCCGTCGATGAAATTGACCCCTTTGGAGTAGAAAGGGCGTCCATCGGGCGTGGAAAGCCAGTGAACCCCGTTGTGCTCGATCACCTTCCAGGTCGTCTCCCGGGGGGTAGCGGAGGCGAGGTTGGGCAGGAGCAACAGGGCGGTGAGGATCCAGGCGCATGTGTTCATGGATTTTCTCTGGAAAGGGAGCCCGACGAGGCCGTTTGGTCAGCTTTTGGAGCGGGCCAAACGCGCCGCGTATTCCCCAGGCAGGGATTGCATCTGAGCCGGTCCCAGGCGTCCGAAGTATTCGTAGTGGTTGATAAAAATCTTGAGGAATCCTCCAAGAGGTCCAAACTGAGAGCGGTGGGCCCGCAGTGCCCGCTCCTTCGCTTCGAGTTCCCGGGACGTCATGGAAAAAGTCAGCCATTCGGTATTGGAAAGGCTACCCTCGCCCATCCGAGATCCCCCGGGACCGGCTCGCCTCGTCTGTTCGATCCACTCGGTCGGCTTGGTCGGATAACCCGGATAGTGCACCAGGTAGGTCAGGACCTGGGTGTCGTCGAAACGCGACGGCCCCGACTCCCTCAGTTTGCGAAGGGCTTCCAGAACGAATACTCCGGTGGTGTAATGGTCCGGATGCAAGTCCCTGGGGTCTGGAAGGACTACCCAATCGGGCGCGAACTCTAGAATGGTCCGGAGCATTTGGTTCATGAGACCGGTACCCGAATAATTCGCATAGCGGCAGAAGCTGCAACGGTATTGGGCGTAATTAAGCCGGGTTTGGGGGGACGTGTAGGGCTTGAGGGACGACCAGTGGTCCAACCATAGGTCGTCGATGCCGCCGTCGGGGAAGCCGAGAAAGATGACGTCGTCCTCTGCCAGGCCCACGGCGGCGGCCGCCTGCCTGGCCTCGATCTGCCGCTGCTCCCCGTAGACGATGAAATCATCCGGGGTCGTCTCGCTTCGGTTGAGTTGCAGGCGGACGCCCTCCTGGTAGCCGTCCCCGTTGGTCACGAAGACCACCTTGGCCTTTCCACCTTTCTCCACCACGCGCTGGATAAGGCCTGCGGCTGCGATGGCCTCATCATCCGGGTGCGGAGCGAACACCATGAGTCGGACTTGTGGGGGAACGCGGAGGGGAGTGTTTCGGACCACACTTTCCGGGACGCGGACGGGCTTCCGCTCCGCGGTCCGCTGGTTCTGAAGCGTCGGGGCCAGAGGCGGGCTCGGGTCGGGAAGCAAGGCCGGTCGGGCTTCGAGCCCTGTCCCTCGGCTTACGGTTGGTTTGGATTGAGCCGTGCAGGGAAGGGGGCCTGTAACGGCGTGGACCAAGACCAATGCGGTTAGCAAGGAAGAACGCAGCACAACCGGTATATCTCCTTTTGCCAAGGGTTGCGATAACCATCCATCGGTACAGCGGTCGGGACCACAGCCATCCCCCTACGTTGCCGCAAAGCAACATTCGAGCCAAAGCGAAACGATCTGTCGGGGTGACCTGGGCTTCGGGAGGGGTTGTACAGGCGGCTCACAGTATAGGCGAAAACCGACTCCCGCGGAAACAAAAAATGGCTCGCGGCCAACCGCTTGGCTTTCACGCCCGCTCCCGCTTCCTCCCGTTGGGGCGCTCAACCCGTCATCGCGCGCGCTCCGTTTTCCTCTAAGTTGAACTGGGTGCGGTAAAGGGACGCGAAGGGTCCGCTTCCCTGAACCAGGGTCTCAAAAGAGCCCTGCTCCACGATTTCTCCATTGCGAAGCACGACGATCAGGTCGGCCCGGCGCACCGTGGAGAGTCTGTGGGCAATGATGAACGTGGTCCTCCCCTTCGTGAGCTCGTTCAGTCCTTCCATGATGAGGGCTTCCGTCTCGGCATCCACCGATGAGGTGGGTTCGTCCAGGATGAGAATGGGCGCATCGCGCAGGATGGCCCTCGCGATGGTGATGCGCTGTCGCTCGCCCTCGGAAAGGGTCGCCCCCTGCTCCCCGACAACCGTTTCATACCCTTCGGGCAGCCGTGCGATGGAGTCGTGAATCCGCGCCAGCTTGGCGGCCTGGATGATTTCGTCCAGGGTTGCCTCGGGGCGCCCGTAGGCGATGTTTTCGCGCACGGTGATGGGAAAGACCAGCGGCGGTTGAAGCACCATGCCGATCTGCCGGCGCAGGGACTTGAGCTGGAATTCGCGCACATCCTTGCCGTCCATGAGAACGCGCCCCTCGAGGGGGTCGTAGAACCGGGGCAGCAGGCTGAGCAGGGTGGACTTGCCGACGCCGGTCGGCCCCACGATGGCGACCGTCTGTCCCGCCGACACACGAAGATTCACGTTGTGCAGCACGGGTTGGTCGGGAACGTATCGAAAGGATACCCCCTCGAAGACGATGTCACCCCTGGCTCCCTCGCGGGGGAAGGTCCTGGAACCTTCGATGAGGTCACGTTCCACGTCCAGGATCTCAAAGGCTCGTTGTACGCCGACCTTGGCGGCCTGGAGAAGTCCCCAGGTCTGGCTGATGGTGTTGATGGGTGCGTAGAGCGAGGCCAGGTAGGTCGTGAACACGATGATTTCCCCCACGGTGAGGGTGCCGGACATCACATGCTTGGCCCCTACGTAGACCACCAGGGCCGTTCCAACCGCCATGACGACATTGATCACTCCGGAGTAGAACGTTTGCAGGGTGTAGAGGCGCAGGCTGGCGCCGAGACTGTCGCGACTCGCGGTCATGAACTTGCGGTGTTCTTCTTCCTCTTTGGTGAAGGCCTGAATGATGCGCATGGCCGACATGGCGCGTTGCACCACCGAATACACCTCGCTTTCCTGCTGTCGGGCCGCCATGGCGGCCTTGGAGATGCTTCCGCTCATGATGGAAATCGAGAGGAACAGCGCGGGACACACGGCGAGGGCGAGCACGGTGAGAACCCAGTCGATGCGGACCATGATGACGAACATGCCCCCGAGGAGCAGGAGTGCCGTGACGATGGGGAAGAGGCCGTTCATGGTGAGGCTCTGAATGGCGTAGGTATCCGCCGTCACCCGATACATGAGGTCCCCGACTTGACGTCGGCTGTGAAACGCCAGCGACAGGCGTTGCAGGTGACTGTAAAGGTCGCGCCGCAGGTCGTTTACCATCTGCTGGCCGATTCGGATGGTGGTGTAATTGTTGAGCAGCGTGAGCCCACCCAGAAACAGGTAAATGAGCACCATGCCCACGCACGTCAGGACAAGGGCCGTCGGGATGTCGAGCCTCCCCTCGAACCCCCAAGGCAGGGGCTTGTTGGAGAGCACGTGGTCGATGATGAGCTTGAGGGGCCACGGTTTGAGCAGTTCAAACGCGCTGATCAGAAACACCTGGGTCAACGCGAAGATGAACGGCCACCGGTACGGTCGCAAATAGGGTAGGACTCTGCGTATCATGCTGCCATCGTTTCCTTAGGGAAGCGCTCGTTGGGAAAAACTCCGGTTTCGCCCTGCACTCTTCCATTCGAGAGGGGCGGTGCCGGCTGCATCGGGGGACTCTTAGCCCATGACGTCCCCCGAATCAACCCAAAGGGACCTCGTATCGAATCGATTTCGCCCGGCCTCGGCGGGAAAGCAAGGAGTGTGCCGCAAGGGGGGTGGGTCCGGTTGAGGGCCTGAAGCCCGTCAGGCTCCACCCTCGAGCGGGTGTGGGGTGGGGCAGAACGGCTGGGGTGGGAGCCGGAGGTGAGGTGGTCCGGTTACGATAAGTGATCATCCGGGGAAAATGGGAGGCCATTTTGGTAACCGGCCGTGAACGGGGACATAGCGATTGTCAAACGAAGGTCGATGCATTAGATTACCGGCATCCTCGGGTCTTGCCACGATTGTTTTGGCGTTTCGGATGCCCGCGTGCCGCAAACCGGCGCGGGCCGTTCCTCCTACCGTTGTGCTGTGAAAGGAAACCCATGCATCTGCGTAAGCGATGCGCCGTGACGGGCGGCGCCGGATTCCTGGGCTCGCATCTGTGCGAGCGTCTCCTTCAGGAAGGGTACGATGTTCTGTGCCTCGACAATTTTTATACGGGCAGCAAGCGCAACATCTTGCATCTGTTGAGCAATCCGTACTTCGAGCTGTTTCGGCACGACATCACGTACCCCCTCTACATCGAGGTGGACGAAATCTACCATTTGGCCTGTCCGGCCTCCCCCATTCACTACCAGAACGATCCGGTGCAAACGACCAAGGTGAACGTCCATGGGTCGATCAACATGCTTGGGCTGGCCAAACGGTTGAAGGCCAAGATCATGCAGGCGTCGACCTCCGAGGTTTACGGAGACCCCAAGGTGCATCCGCAGACGGAGTCCTACTGGGGGCACGTCAATCCCATCGGGAGGCGTTCCTGCTACGATGAGGGGAAGCGCTGTGCAGAAACGCTCTTCTTTGATTACCACCGGCAGCACGGGTTGAAGATCAAGGTGGCCCGGATTTTCAACACCTATGGTCCGCGCATGCACCCCAACGATGGGCGAGTGGTATCCAATTTCATTGTGCAGGCCCTCAAGAACGAGCCCATCACCATCTACGGGGATGGCAGTCAGACCCGCTCCTTTTGTTACGTGGACGACCTCATCGAGGGGTTCATCCGACTCATGCGCACCGAGGACGCCTTCACGGGACCCGTCAATCTGGGCAATCCGGGTGAATTCACCATCGCGGAGCTCGCCCAGAGGGTCCGGGAAATGACCGGCAGTAAGTCCGAGCTGATCCGCAAGCCCCTGCCCCAGGACGATCCGATCATGCGCAAGCCCGACATCACGTTGGCCAGGGAGGTTCTGAAATGGGAGCCCAAAGTGCCGCTGGACGAAGGGTTGCGCAAGACGATCGACTATTTCGACGACCTCCTCCGATCGGGAAATGCAGCGGATTGACCATGAACGACGACCGACGTTCCATGCTCGACAACCGCCGTACGCCCCTGCATCTCTACAAGCTGACGCCCAAGACCAACTGCGGGGAATGTGGGTTCGCGACCTGTCTGGCCTTCGCCACTCAGGTGATTGTGGGACAGGCGGATCTCGAGCGTTGTTCCTATCTAGACCCGGGGGAGCTCGAGCCGTTCCGGCGCCAGCTCGCCCAGCAGCTCGAAGCGGGGATCGGAGTGAAGCGGGAGGGCTTTGAAAAGGCCCTCCAGTACTTGAGGCAAGAGATCAGGAAGTGGGATTTCAGGACCGTTGCGTCGAGTCTCGGGGCGGAGATCGACCCCGGCGAATCGGACCCCGGTCTCGTCTTCACGTATTTCGGCAATCGGGTCAGGGTGACGGCGGAAGACGTTTTTCCGATGGGCCCCGGTTCGGGCACGGAGTTGGACCCTTACGAGAAAATCCTGCTCTATAATTATGTCATTGGAGGGGCCTCCGAGCCGTCCGGCGTATGGGTCGGGATGGAGTCCCTGCCCAATTCGGTATCGAAGATCAAGAGCCTCCGCGGTCGATGCGAAGGGCCTCTGGCGGAAGCATTCGCCGGGAGCACCGGTCGGTTGCCGGGAGTGGTGGAGGGGCTCGGTCGGCCGATCGTGATGCGGGAGGAGCGAGCGGATTTTGCCGCCGAATTTCCCATCCTGCCGAGGCTTTCCATTCGAGTGCTCTGGTGGGACGGGGACCCCGGCGAGGGGTTTTCCGCGCGGGTGAAGTTCCTTTTTGACTCGAAAGTCCTTGAGACCCTGGACCTGGAGTCCCTGCTGTTCACCTGTGAGCAATTGACGGATCGCCTGCTGAACGCCGCCAGGCAGGCCGCATGAGAGCAGTGTAGCCGAGCGCATGCCCCACTCGCCCAGCCAATGGCCGGCCCTTCCTTGGGGCCTTTCCCCCATCCGGAGTGTCGGGGCCGGGGAGGCTGCGCAACCGCTGGGCCCGGAAGCCCCCACCGGGAGGACCCGCCGGATCCGGACCCAGCCTCCCGGCCAAAAACCCCGACTGCCGCGGCGGATGACCGGAATTCCCCTGCTCGCATGGGATGTCCTGAAGTTTCTCGCTTTCCTGGGGGTGCTCGTCTGGCTTCTGGGGCGAGGCACGGAACAAATGGGATACCACTGGCAGTGGTATCGGGTGCCCCCGTATCTGGTTTCTTTCAATGGGAGCCTGCCGAGACTGGGAGCCCTGGCTCGCGGCCTTCTCGTGACCCTGCAGATCGCAGGGATGAGCCTCTTGCTCGCGTTTGCCTTTGGCATCTTGGCGGCGCTTTTCAGGCTGTCCAGTTCCCTGGTGGCCCGGGCTCTGGCGCGGGTTTATGTGGAGAGTGTGCGCAACACGCCGCTGCTCATCCAGATCCTGTTCACGTACTTCGTCGTGGCACCCGTGCTTGGCTTCGACCGATTCACGGCCGGGGTTCTTGCCCTCAGCCTGTTCGAGGGGGCGTATGCCTCGGAGGTATTTCGGGCCGGCATCGTGTCTATCGACAAGGGACAGTGGGAGGCGGCCTACAGCCTGGGATTGAAACCCTATTGGGTCTATCGGTTCATTGTCCTGCCCCAGGCGATTCGACGCATGCTCCCGCCCCTGACCAGCCAGGCCGTTTCGTTGGTGAAGGATTCCGCGCTCGTGAGCACCATCGCGATCCATGATCTGGCGATGGAGGCCCAGATGATCGTGGCCGACACCTTTCTGACCTTCGAAGTCTGGTTCACCGTGGCGGCGATATACTTGTCGCTGACGGTCGCCCTGTCCATCGTGGCGGCCTATCTCGAGAGGCGCATGGGGTCCAAGGTTTGACTCGAAGACGTGGCGCCGCGAAGTTCACCCTGACGGAAGGGACAACGGACCTGATCGGGAGGATGGCAATGCAAGGGGGATCTAGAATTGGGAAAGCATGGATGCTGATGACGGTGTGGCTGGTTTTCGGCGTGGCGTCGAGTGTCCAGGGCGCCGGACTCCAGCAAGAGTTGGCCAAGGAAAGCACGCTCGAGCAGATCCTCAAGCGCGGCGTACTCAAAGTCGGTTTCTCCACCTTCGTTCCCTGGGCCATGAGCGACAAGAAGGGGGAGTATATCGGATTTGAGATCGACGTGGCCAAACGGCTGGCCGAGGACATGGGGGTCAAGGTCGAATTCGTCCCCACGAAGTGGTCGGGGATCATTCCGGCACTGCTCACGGGTGAGTTCGATATCATCATCGGAGGCATGAGCATCAAGACCGAGCGCAACCTGAAGGTCAATTTCTCGAATCCTTACTATTATACGGGCATGTCGATGGTGGCGAACAGGGAGCTCGCCAAAGGCTTCAACGCTCTCGAGGACTTCAATCGTCCCGAGGTGACGGTGGCCGTTCGCATCGGGACCACGGCGGTTGCGGCCGCCAAAAAGTACCTGCCCAAGGCCCAGCTGCGCCAGTTCGACGAGGAAGCCCAAGCCCTGCAGGAAGTCCTCAACGGCAAGGCCCACGCCTTTGTGACCGAGGAACCGCTGCCGGCGCACCAGGCATCCCGGAACCCCGACAAGCTCTTCGTCCCGGTCAAGGAACCCTTCGCGCGCAGCGCCATCGGACTGGCCGTTCGGAAGGGGGATGTGGACACCCTGAACTTCCTCAACAACTGGATTCGCACGATCCAGGATGAAGGCTGGCTCCATGAGCGAAAGCAGTACTGGTTCGAGACGACCGAATGGGAAAAGCTTCTCTAGAGCGAAGGCGAGGCTCGGACCCCTGGACGCGGTTCTGATCGGAGGGCTCGTTCTGGCAACCGTTCACGTATGGAGCACCGTCCAGGACAACCTGCACTACCGCTGGAACTGGGGGGCGCTGCCGCAATACATCCTCCGGTTCGATCCCGAGACGGGAGAGTGGGTGGCCAACACCCTCCTCAAGGGTCTCTTCACGACCGTACGTCTCAGCATCTGGGGGGGCCTGCTGGCGACGCTCCTCGGAGGGGCGGTAGGGCTTTGCCGGGTCAGCCACAGCTTGTTTCGGCGCCTCGTCGGGACCACCTACGTGGGGCTGATCCGCAATACACCGCCCTTGGTGCTGGTCTTCATCACCTATTTTTTCCTCAGTGACCAGATCCTGCCTCTGCTGAAACTCGATGCGGCGGTCCGCTCCCTTTCTCCGAAGCTCCAGGGGGCGATCGAGTGGGCGGCCGCCCCACCCGCCCGGCTTTCTCTTTTCCTCTCTGCGGTGCTCACCCTCGCCGCCTACGAGGGGGCCTACATCGCCGAAATCATTCGCGCGGGCATCCAGTCGGTGGAGCGCGGTCAGTGGGAGGCCTCATCGGCCCTGGGGTTCTCGCGGCGCGAGCAGATGATCCACATCATCTTGCCCCAAGCGTTCCAAAGAATCCTGCCCCCCCTCGCGGGCCAGTTCATCTCCACCATCAAGGATTCCGCCATCCTTTCGGTCATTTCCGTTCAGGAGCTCACCTTCAGGGGACAAGAGCTCATGGCCTCATCCTATCTGACCTTCGAGATCTGGATCACCATCACCCTGATGTACTTTGCGCTGGCGTTTTTCTGCTCGACTCTTGTGGGGCGTCTGGAGCGGACCCTGCGTAGCAGGCCGTCCTGGGCGGGGCGGTAGCTGCGGGCGTTGCGGTGGACTCAAACGCCGGCCAATTGGGGGGATGCACCCGCAACGCGGTTGCCATGAAGGTGAACGGCGTGATTCCCGGCTGGGTTCACGCCGCATTTCCTGGAATCGACAGCCTAGGTCTGGGGGACCCGATGGGGTCCTCCCGGTCCGGAAGTCACCGTTTCCCGGCGGCAACCAGTCTCGCGAAGTGCTCGAAGGACCGGTCGTACGTGCGCTCCGCATCGTTGGGGAAGCAGCACGCCGGTAACTGCCTGGCCTTGAGGTGGTAGTGCAGGCATTCGCAGCACGTCCCCTTGCGCGAGCAGGGATCGTAGCTGCAATTGCAGCGCTCGAGATGCTTTTCCTTCTTGCATTCCATATGCGGACTTCCCTCAGTGGGCGGGATCGGAAGGCACACTCTGAACTCCAGTC
>CAZGQL010000014.1:29028-35990 GCA_964527905.1 uncultured Syntrophobacteraceae bacterium | reverse complement strand
GCGGTCCATTTCTCGAAAAAGTGCCACATGAGCCCTCCGCCGATGATGGCCGGAACACCCGTCAGGATCAACATTCCCATTTTCCAGGACCAGTTCATTGCTTCCCTCCCATGATAGCCCGATGCGGTGGAGCCTGTTGGAGAACTCGCACACACCCTTCCGTCGGCCCTCCCGCGCAGGCGGGAATCCGGTTTCTCAAAGACTTCCAGGCCCCGCCTTCACAAGGGGCGACGGGATTTGTAGCCTTTGCAGCAGCCTCTGTGGCCGATCTCCTTCCATAGGTTTCGTCTTCCTAGCACAAGGCTGGGCGCCTTTCAACGGTTTTGGTGCCAGCCGATGTTTTCCCCCGGGCCGTGCTGTGCTATGCTCCTGCCCGGCGGACAAGGCCCTCCGGTGCGTGGTGGTGCGGGCTTGGAGGATCGTGGTCATCCCCTGATGGTAGAAATGCATGCGAATTCTGGGCATTGAAAGCTCCTGCGATGAGACCGCCGCTGCGGTTGTGGAGGATGGACGGCGGGTCCTCTCGGATGTGGTCGCCAGCCAGGTCGCCCTCCACAGCCCATACGGGGGTGTGGTGCCCGAGCTCGCCTCCCGGAGGCATGTGGAGATGGTGCTTCCGGTGATCGAGCAGGCGCTCGAGGAGGCGGGGGTGGGGAGGGACGATCTCGACGCCGTCGCCGTGACCCGGGGGCCCGGGCTCATCGGGGCTCTCCTCGTGGGGTTGAGTGCGGCCAAGGCGTTGGCCTACGCGTGGCGCAAGCCCCTCATCGCCGTCAATCATTTGGAAGGCCACATGCAGACCGCTTTCCTGGGCCGGGAGCCCCTGGATCGCGCATTCGTCTGCCTGGTGGTCTCGGGTGGGCATTCGGCCCTCTACCTCGTGGAGCCGGACGCCCGGAGTCACCTGCTGGGGGGGACGCGGGACGATGCGGCGGGGGAGGCCTTCGACAAAGTGGCGAAGCTCCTGGGCCTGGGATACCCCGGAGGTGTGGTGATCGACCGGTTGGCCGGGAGCGGGAGCTCCGCAGCCATTCCGTTTCCTCGGGCCTTTTTCGATCAAGATTCTTTCGAGTTCAGTTTCAGCGGCATCAAGACGGCGGTCGCCAACTTCGTACGTCGGTTCGGCCTTCCCGCGGAAACAGGCGGTCCGGCTCCATACCGGATCGAAGATCTGGCGGCCAGCTTTCAGGAAGCCGTGGTGGACGTGCTGGTGGTCAAGACCATCCGGGCGGCTCTGCACTGGGGTGTACGGGATGTGGCGGTTGTGGGGGGGGTTGCCGCCAATCGCCGATTGAGGGAGCGACTTGCGGAGGAGGCGGGCTATCACCGGTTGGAGCTGCATCTCCCGGAGCCCCGGTATTGCACGGACAACGCGGTCATGATCGCGGCGGGAGGGTACGCCGTCTGGCGGCGGGACGGCTTCTGCCTCAAGCCGTTGGAGTTGGACGCGGTTTCCAGATGGATGTGAAGCTTCTCTCCCCCCGGCAATACTTTGAGGCACGCCCGCATCGTCCGCGGAAGCGGTTGGGCCAGCATTTCCTCGAACAGCCCGCGACGGCCCGCAAGATTGTCGAATCCGCGGATCTCAAGCCGGATGAGCCCGTTGTGGAAGTGGGGCCCGGCCTCGGGGCGCTGACCCAGTTTCTGGTTCCTCGGGTGAGCCGGCTGCACTTGGTGGAGCTGGACTCCGATCTGGCCGAATACCTGGCTCAATGCCTGGCCGAGTCCGCCCCTCACGTGCGGGTTCATCGCCAGGACGTGCTCTCCTTCGACTGGGTGGGATGGAGCCGCATGTACGGGGCTCCCCTGGTGCTGGTCGGCAACCTTCCCTACAATATCAGCTCTCCGCTGCTCTTTGGCCTTCTGGCGGCGCTGGGTGCCATCGATCGGGCCGTCTTCATGGTGCAGAAGGAGGTGGGGGAGCGGTGGGCTGCCGGCCCGGGCTCCAAGGAGTACGGGGTCTTGTCCGTACTGCTCGGAATCTACACCACCGTGCGCTTGCTCTTTACCGTGTCACCCGCGCAGTTCCATCCGCCCCCGAAGGTCGATTCCGTGGTGGTTCGGATCGATTTTCGACCCGACCCGCCGACTCCCCGGTCTGCGATGCCGGCCCTCCGGACCCTATTGAACACGGCCTTTCAGCAACGACGCAAGACCATCGCCAATGCGCTGAAACCGATGGTCCGAGGCTCGAAAGGCACCATCGAAGCGATGCTGCGGACTGCCGGAATCGATCCCATGCAACGGCCCGAGACCCTCACTCCCGAGGACTACATCCAGCTTGCCGGGAAGTTGACGGCATACGGAATGTGACTGCGCAAACAAGTCCTCAGGAGCTCTTTCGCAGGTGGTCGAGGAAGGCCGCGCACAGGGGAGAGCTCTGACGGTTCTTGCGCTGAACCAGGTAAAACGGTCGAAGGATTCGCAGCCCTTCCAACGGAACAACGGCCAGCGCGCCGTGCTCCACGTCCTCGGCTACCGCCTGGGCCGAAAGCACGGAAACGCCGATTCCCGCCTTGACCCCCTGCCGGATCGCCTCGGTGCTTCCCATCTCGGCAACGGGCTTCAACCGAGATGGGTCGAACCCGGCCGCTTCGAGGGACTGGAACGTCACAATGCGCGTTCCCGATCCGCGTTCCCGGAGGATGAACGGCTCCCCGGCGAGCTCCTCGAGGGGCACGGAGGCTCTAGCCGCCCACGGGTGACCGGAGGGGACAGCAAGGACCAGCTCGTCCGAAAAGGCCTCCTCCATCACGATGCGCCGGTCCGACCATTTGGCGCCGATCACACCCGCCTCAAGGGTCCCATCCAGGATGCGTTCCACGATTTGCCCGCTGCTGGAGATCTTGAGGGTGATCCGGATGCTCGGGAAGGCCGTCTTGAAGGAGCCGATCAGGGCCGGCAGGACATAAGTGCCGGGTATGGTGCTGGCGCCGATGGTGAGGTGGCCCGAAAGCACCCCCTTGTAGCGCTCGAGCGCCTGCAGGGCCTCGTCGCGAATCTGGATCATCTGCCGGGCATACTTATAGAGGATACGACCGGCCGGCGTGGGCAGGACCTCCCGTCCGAAACGGTCCAACAGCTTCTCCCCCGTGATCTCCTCGAGCAGACGAATGTGCTCGCTGACGGTGGGCTGTGTGAGAAACGACGCCTCGGCGGCCTTGGTGAAGCTCTGAAGCTCCACCACCCTACAGAAGACTTCCAGACGATGGATGTCCATGGGAAGATTTTCCTGCTGCGAAGATGCTTCAAGAGAGTGTCGAGGATCCAGATCGTCCCGCGTGATCGCAAATCGGTGCCGGCTCAGGCGGCGCCCTCCCGTTCCCTCCAGAAGGACTGCTCCAGCTCCTCCAGAGCCAGCGCGCGCGCCTCCCATTCCTGGGTCAGCTCCTGGATGCGTTGCTGGCACTGCTGATAGTCCCGATTCAGTTCTCTGACGTCCGTGCCGTCCCGGTAGGTTTCCGGTTCGGCGAGTCGGGTCTTGAGCACGTCCAGCCTCCGGTGTTCGAAGTCCAGTCGGGACTCCAGCTCGTCGATCACCTTCTGCAGCGGCGATTTCAGACGGTAGAGCTCGTTTCGCCACTGGGCCTCCTGGCGCTTGCGTTCCTGGGCCTTCCGGGGGGCGCCGTTTTCTCCCGGTTCCCCGGAAGCCCGGGCCGGCCGACCTTGTCCGTCGACTGCATGCTCGTCGAGGCGTTGCCGCCAGAGGTTGTGGTAATCGTCATAGTTGCCCGGAAACAGGTGAACCTTGCCCCGTTGCGCAACCAGGACGGAGGTGGCGATCGCATTGATGAAATGCCGGTCGTGGCTGATGAAGCACAGGGCACCCGGGTAGTTTTCGAGCGCCTCCTCGAGGACCGCCCGTGACGGAATGTCCAGATGGTTGGTGGGTTCGTCGAGGAGCAGCACGTTCGGACGCTGCAGGAGCAGCTTGCAGAGCGTCAAGCGCGCCTTTTCGCCGCCGCTCAACACGGAGACCCGTTTCATCACGCCGTCTCCTGGAAAAAGAAATGCCCCCAGTAGGCTCCTCACCTGGGTCTGGGGCAGATCCCCCGCAACCGATACGGCCTCGTCCAGTACCGTGGCGGTCGGTTGGAGCTGTTCCCAGTGGTGCTGGGCGTAATAACCCAACGCCACCTGATGGCCCACCTGCCGCCTGCCTTCGGTCACCGGTTCGAGTCCTGCCAGCATTTTGAGCAGGGTGCTCTTGCCCGCACCGTTGTGGCCCAGGAAGGCGATGCGGTCTCCCCGTTGCACGACCAGATCGATCCCGTCGTAAACCACGTGGTCCCCGTAGGTCTTGCGGACCCCCTCGAGCTCCAGGACTCGCTTGCCGCATCGGGTCGGCTCCGGAAAGCTGAACCGGATGGAAGCGATTTCCGTAGGGGCTTCGATCCGCTCGACCTTTTCCAGGGCCTTGATGCGGCTTTGAACTTGCCGCGCCCGATCCTTGCGGCAGCGGTTCCGTTCGATGAAGCGTTCGATCTGACGGAGCCGCTCCTGCTGATTCTTGAAGGAGGCCAGGTGAATTTCCTGACGGCGGGCCTTTTCGTTCAGGTACGCGTCGTAATTGCCGGTGTATTCCTGCAGCTTACCCTGCTCAAGCTCCAGGATCCGGGTCACCACCCGGTTGAGGAAGGCTCTGTCGTGGGCGATCAGGATCATGGCGGAGGAACTGCCGATCAGATATTGCTCAAGCCACAGGAGCGTGTCCAGGTCCAGATGGTTGGTGGGTTCGTCGAGCAACATGAGGTCGGGTTCGGCGAGGAGCAACCGGGCAAGCTCCACCCGCATGACCCAGCCACCGCTCAAGACCGAGACGGGACGATCGAGTTGCTCCGGGCGAAACCCAAGGCCCGCGAGAATCTTGGCGGCACGGGCTTCGAGGTCATAGCCTCCGAGATGCTCCAACCGCTCCAAGAGCCTTGCATGGGCGACGGCGGCCTCCTCCATGGCGCTCCGGTCGGATGTGCCCTCCAGCGTGGCTTGGAGGCGGTCGAGCTCCCTTCTGACTTCCAATACTTCCTGGTCGATATCGGTCACATGGGCCAAGACGGAGCGGTCGTGGCGCGGCACCCACTGCTGAGGAAGGTGGCCGATTTTCAAGTGCTTCGCACGGGTGATGCTCCCGGAATCCGGCTGGGTTTCCTCGAGCAGGAGCTGAAACAGCGTGGACTTTCCCGCACCGTTGGGGCCAATGAGCCCGATTCGCTCTCCGGCCTGAATGTGAAAAGAGACCCCGTGAAAGAGATCTTTCTTTCCGAGGGACTTGCTGACGTTTTGAACGGTGAGCACGTTCTTGGACCTCCAGGATGAATAGGGTCACCGCGGCGGGCGTTATTGTAGCGCCAATGGCCGCAGATTTCCATGCCGGAGCGGGCATGGGAGAAAGAGTTGCCCCCAAACGGGCAATCGTGGTACATGGAAACCCGGTCAGAGGGTCGGCCTGTGAATGATTTCAGCGTCTTCGCTTCGGTTTTCGGACGAGGTTCTGTTTTGAGCTCTTCGAATGCGCTCCATGCGGTTGTCTTCGATTGCGACGGGATTCTGGTGGATACCGAGCCCCTCCATTACCGAGCCTTCCAGGAGGTCCTCGGGCCCTTGGGCCTCGGGTTCGACTACGATCGTTACCTGGAGCGTTACATCGGCTTCGATGACCGCGACGCGTTTCGGGAGGCGTTCCGGGAGGGGCACCGGGAGCTGGATCCAGATGGGCTCGAACGGTTGATCCATCAGAAAGCGAGAGCTTTGGTGCGATTGGTGGAGCAAGGCCTGAGCACGTTTCCCGGGGTGGTGGAACTGGTTCGATCCCTGGCCGGGGAAGGGATCCCGCTGGCTGTCGCGTCCGGGGCGCTTCGCAACGAAGTCGCCCTCTTCATCCAGTCCCTGGGGCTCTCGGACGCGTTTTCGGTCATCGTCGCGGCCGATGACGTCACCCGTAGCAAGCCGGACCCGGAATCCTACCGTCTCGCCGTGGAACGGCTTGCCTCGGTCAAGGGGGATCCCTCGATCGTTCCGGACGCCTGTGTGGCGATTGAAGACACGGTGACGGGCATTCTGTCGGCGAAGCGGGCGGGACTCATGGTGCTGGGTGTGGCCAATTCGTATCCGGTGGAGGAGCTCAAGGCCCATGCCGACTGGGTCGTGGAGAGCCTGGCCCGGGTCAACGTGGAGACCCTCCGGAATCTAGTTCGAGCCGCACGAAATTGAGGTGCTCTCGAAAGGGTGGCAGTCCTTGGGGTGAGAGTGATGAAGGTGGTGGTTGCGTGTTTGTGCCTGCTGCTCACCGGTTTCCTGCACGAATCCCGTGCCGAAGGGGAAGCGCCCCGATCCCTCCCCTCCGGTCCGATCACCATGTCTCAGGCCGTGGCCTACGGTCTGGAGCACAACCGGACCCTCAAGTCCGCCCGCCAGGATGTGCTCGCGGTGAACCAACAGGTTCGCCAGGCTCGTGCCGGCTATTTACCCAGGGTGGATTCCCGCTATGCGTTTCGGCACCTGAACGACCAACCCTTTGCGCGTGCCGACATCGTCGGGTCTCCCACCCAGCCGGGAGGGGGGTCGGTGACGTTCCCGACAGGCTACAACAACACGAATCGCTGGGAAGTGGAGCTCTCCCAGCCGCTCTTCGCAGGATTTGGAATCACCGCCCAACACCGCAGCTCCCAGAAGGATCTCAAGATCGCAGGATTCAAGGAGGAGCAAACGAAGCTGGATGTGATCCGCGGCATCCAGCGGGCCTTTCTGCAGGTCCTGCTGGCGGAGAAGCTCCACGGGGTCGCCAAGGACAACGTGGCCAGCCTCGAGGTGCAGCGCCGGAACGCCCAAGCGAGTTTCGACCAGGGGCTGACCGCCCAAAACGATGTGCTGAAAGCGGACGTGGCCTTGGCTCAGGCCAGGCAGCGCGAGCGCGCGGTCGCTGTCGGTTTCGTTCTCGACGGCGTACAGCCCGGTGCGTTCCA
>CAZGQL010000014.1:16974-29001 GCA_964527905.1 uncultured Syntrophobacteraceae bacterium | reverse complement strand
CACATGCTGACCCTGTCCGAAGAGGAGATTCATCTCAAGCTGCCGCCGAGTCGGGAAACCCTCATCGGATTGGCCGAGCGGCAACGTCCGGAGGTCCTATCCATCAACGAATCGATCCTGCAGACGGAAGACGGGATCCTGGGGGCGCGCAGCCGCTATTACCCCCACGTCTCCGCCTTCGCCCAGTACTATCGGGAAGGGAACGACTTCTTTGCCAACAACAACGAATTCACCAATTCCAACAACGCGGCCATCGGCGTTCGCATGGACTGGAACCTCTTCGAGGGGGGTAAGACAGATGCCAGCATCAAGGAGCTGCGCTACAGGCAGCGATCCCTCGAGGAGCTTCGTCGGGACCTGCTGCAGCAGATTTCGCTTCAGGTGGAAGACGCCTATGAACAGCTGCAAGTTGCACGAGCCAACATCGAGACGGCTCAGGCCGCTTTGAAACAGGCGGAAGAAAACCAGCGCATGACAACCTTGCAATACCGGGAGCAGTTGGTGATCTTCCTCGAGGTATTGAATGCCCAGGTTTTTGTCGCCCAGTCCCGGGCGGACTATTTCCAGGCCCTTTACGGATATCAGCTGGCATGGGCCGACCTCGAGCGGGCCGTCGGCGGGCCTATCTCGGGCGACTTGAAACCCTGATCCCGGCAACCATGCCGGTGCGTGGACCGAGGTTGTATGATCCAGACCCCCATCGAGGAGATAGCGAGCCGCATCGTGGCCCTCCAGGCGATGCTCGCGAAAAATGAGATCGATGCGGCCATCATTCGACAGAACGCGGACCTGTACTACTTCACCGGAACCGTTCAGGACGCGCATCTGATCGTTCCTGCATCCGGGCAGCCGGCCTTTCTGGTCCGCCGTGATCCGCAGCGGGCGGAAAGTCAGTCCCCTATCCGCCCCATCCGTCCCCTGGGCAGCATCAAGGAAGTGCCCACCGTCCTTTTCGAAACCTGTGGGGGCGAGTCCGTCAAACGGATCGGGATGGAGCTCGACGTCCTTCCCGCCAACACGTTTTTCTTCTACGACGAGAAGCTGTTTCCCAGGCAGCAGATCGTGGATGTGGGTGTGATCATCCGACAGATCCGCATGATCAAATCGCCGTGGGAAATCGAAATGATGCGCCGGGCGGCGGGCATCTCCCAGGCGGTGGCCGATGCGGTTCCGAAGCTGCTTCGGGAGGGGATGAGGGAGCTGGAGCTCAGCGTGGAGCTCGAACGGACGGCCCGGCTGGCAGGCCATCTCGGGCTCATCCGTCTTCGTGCCTTCAACATGGACATGTATTTCGGACATGTCCTCTCGGGTCCGGAGGCAGCGATCCCTTCCTACGCCGATGCCCCCACGGGCGGGGTGGGCTTGAGTGCCGCGTTCGGCCAGGGGCCTGGCGAGCGGACCATCCGGGTCGGGGAGCTGGTCAGCGTCGACACCATGATGAATTTCAACGGCTATCTCAACGATCAGACCCGCAATTTCTGTTTGGGGGAGCCTCCGGAGAGACTTCGGGAAGCTTACGACCTGGTTCTGGACATTCACCGGTGGTTGAGGGAGACGGCGAGACCCGGGGCGGTTACGGGCGAGCTCTATGATGCCCTGATTCGGTGGGTTCGTGAAAGGGGCTGGGACGAATGGTTCATGGGCCATGGACCGTCGCGAGTGACCTTCGTGGCCCACGGCCTGGGGATCGAAGTCGATGAGTTTCCGTTCATCGCGCAGGGGCAGAAACTGGTCCTGCGGGAAGGAATGACCTTTGCGTTCGAGCCGAAGTTCATCGTCCCCGACCTGGGGATCGCGGGGATGGAAAATACCTACCTGGTGACGCCGACGGGCCTGGAGTCCTTGAACACTGCCGGTGAGGATCTCGTGATCGTTTAACAGAGAATGACGATTTGCTTTTGAGCTTCCGTCGTCGGGCGAACGACCCTCCCCCTTGCCACGCCCGGCTACCTCAAGGCGGTGATGGCCCTGGTGGTCGTGCTGGTCCCCATCGGCCCGCTCACCTTCAACCGTGCCGTGTATCTTCCGGGCGTCGAATAGGTATGTCGGGGCGAGCGCTCGTTGCTCCGGCTTCCATCCCCGAAGTCCCAATCCCAGCTGTTGATGGCACCGGTCGATTGGTCCTTGAAGCTTACGGTCAGCGGGGTCCTGCCCCGGAGCGGCCTGGCGGTGAAGACGGCCCTGGGGCGCGTGTGAACGGAGATGTAATCGGGGTAGGTCCGGGTACTGGTGTAGCCGTCGGTGGAAGTCACCTTCAGAGTGACGGTGTAGAGGCCGGGTTTGCGGTAAGTGTAAACGGGGTTCTGCCGAGTGCTGCGCGATCCATCGCCGAAGTCCCAAAGCCATGCCCTTGGGGGACCGGAGGGGCTGGTGGCCGTGGACTTGTCCGTGAAGGTGACCTGCAGAGGCGCGGTTCCCATGGTCGGGGCCGCCGTGAAATCGGCGAGGAGCAGCGGAGTATAGGTCCCCACAAGGACGGCGGTCTGCTCGTGAATGATCGAAACGAACTGCGCCGGGGGCTTCGTCCAACCCGAAACGTCGGAGAACTCAATCCAGTGGGGACCGACAGGGAGCCCCGCGATCGTAGTCCCGCCCGTTTGCCAGTTGCCGCCGTCCAGACGCCAACGGGCGTTCGTGAGTGTGTCGGGTTGGAAGCTCACCGCCAGGGAGCCCGATTGTTGGAGATAGGTCCCCGATGCGAGGGTGATGGAGCCGTTCTCGACGGTGAGGACCTGATCCGACGGCTTGGTCCAACCGAGCAGGTCCTTGACCTCGAGTGCCTGCGACCCGCCGGAGACGCCGGCCAGCGAGGCCCCGCTCCGCAGCCACAAGCCGCCGTCCAGACGCCAACGCGCGCCCGCACCGACCGCCGCGTGCGGATCAAGGGTCACTTGGACGGACCCGCCCTCGGTCGCGTAAAGCGAGGAGACGTTTTGGGTGAGCCCGCCTGCGAATCCGATTCCTCGTTTCGGGGGAGCCACCCAGCCAGGAATGCTCTCAAACTGGACAGTGTGCTCGCCCAGCACGCAAAGGCCCTCCACCGTCGTCCCGCTTTGCTGCCAATCGCCACCGTCCACCTTCCAACGGGCGCCCGCTGCAACCGCCTCGGGTGGGGAGAGGGTGACCGTCAGACTCCCTTTGGGGGATCCTTCCGTGAGCGGTTTCAGGGCGGCATCGCCCGTCAGAACCATCCCGCCCCACCATTTCAGGACAAAACCGTCCAAGGCTCCGTAAATGCTGAGCATATCATTGAACCAGAGCCGGAAGGCCTCGCCAAAGACCCGATCTTCGCCCAACCTCTGGTAAAATGGTGAATCGTTCCACATGCCTCCGGTCTTCGTCGTACCCCAGGTCAGCAAGCCAAGACCTTCTGGATTGAAAACGAGTGTTCCCGAAAGGGAATCGTTTACGGTGAAATCGCTCCCCGAACAAACATACAGGGAGAAAAAAGGCGTCCGCGGGTCCAGGTCACGGTAGTCGCCCGTCAAAACATAGTCGACGTCCGGGTCGAAAATGTGGCCCGCAACGAATCCGTGGGCCCGCAGAAGCACAAGTTGTGGAGCCAAGGGAAGGCGGTTTGTGAGATAATCTTCCTTCGTGGTCACCTCGGGTCTGCACTCCGAGACCACATGGGATTCTCCAAAAACTGCCGCCAAGGCCCTCGCGTCATCCGGGCCAAAGCTCTCCCAGAGGTCGTCGTTGTAGACCAGCCCTTCATGGGACGGGGCCAATGTACCGACACGATACCGGTGATTCTTTTCGAAAAAAGTATTGAGCAGGAGGGACTGCAGCTCGGCTGACGACAGGTTGCCTGTGTTGAGACCCGCCACGGCGGACGGTTTCAAACGGCACACCCAAATCTCGAGCTCACGATGACCGGTCCAGGTATCGTACTTTCCATTCTGAGGCTTGATTTCGTCGTCATCCAGCCGATCCGACCAGATCCCGTCCAGATCCATGAAGAAAAGATCCATGGGAAAGTCGGTGTACGTCCGGGTACCCCCGCCGAAAGATTCGTACATCTCGAATAACACATACGGGATGTCCCCCACGAAGACCGCCCCGACAAGGGATTCCGGCTCCCGGTACAACTGAGCCAGGTAGGCCCGAAGGGCCTCGGGCGAACCGGAAGAGTACACGAGGGTTACGACAGCATGGCCCATGGCCGCGAGGTCCGCTTCATACTGGCCGAGGGTGTCGGCAATGAGATCGTGGACCTCCTCGTGAACGACGATACAGATCCTCCCGGCTGAAGACATGAACGCATCGCCTCGGGCCGTCCCCTTGGGGAGCAGCGGTCCAGCCTTTCGCAGGTTGAGGGGACCAGTGGATTGGGGGACGCTGTGGGGGATGGGAGGGCGGTTCTGCGGGGCTGCCCAGCGGGATACCGGTGGGGCGTTTTCAGATGCCTGAAGCGCTGAAACGTCGGAAAGGCTGCCGCGACTGACGTGGGATCCGGATTGGAAGGCGGCGGCGTCATGCCATGGGGGGGAGAGGATAGCCCCTGGGAGAAGGAAGGCAAGCAAGAGGATTAAGGCGATTGCACAGTAAACCGGCACCTCAGAGGATTTCCTGGGTTTCACGGCTGGTCGTTCCCTCCTCCTCAAGAGAAGCCCGGTGGTGCTCCTCCGTCCGAAGCCCACCTCACGGGTGCTCACGCCCACGGGCGAACTCCGCCGTTCCAGCACGGTTCACGAAGCGTTCGCCTTAAGGTGACCGGTTCATTCGCGTTTCATTCTAGGTGGGCCTGCAGTCTTGCATATGATGAGCGCTTTGGCAACCGAAATCTATGCGTTTCCTAAAGATATTCGGTGAGTACGAGCGTTCGTCGACAATGCCCAACATCTGATTTTCATTGACGCAGTCTATGGAGCGAAAGTATATGAAATCTTTTATTGAGGATTCGAGCGCATTGCTGAAGTTCACTTCTGGAGCGCTCGAATCATGTGTGATAATGAATACTTATAACAAGGCTGTGTGTCGATTGGACAAGCTCCTCAACGATATCGAAAAGCCCGGTCGCTACTTAGGGGCGGAGTGCAACGCCCGGAGGAAGGACTTCGATGCGGCCGACATCCGGGTGGCCCTCGCCTTTCCCGATGTTTACGAAGTGGGGATGAGCCATCTGGGTTTGAAGCTCCTGTATCACCTGCTCAACGACCTCGATGGGGTGGCCGCCGACCGTGCGTATGCCCCCTGGTTCGATTTCGAGGCGAAGTTGCGCGCTTCGGGGGAACTCCTGTGTGCCGTGGAGTCCCGGCGACCTCTCAAGGAATTTGATTTCGTGGGGTTCAGCCTCCAGTACGAGCTGAGCTATACGAATCTTCTCACCATGTTGGACCTGGGTGGAATCGCCCTGGAGAGCTGTGAGCGGGGCGAGAGGGATCCCTGGGTCATGGCGGGTGGGCCGTGTGCGTTCAACCCGGAGCCTTTGGCGGATTTCCTCGATTTCGTGGTTCTTGGGGAGGCCGAACAAGTCCTACCGGAAATCCTTCGGGTTTTTGGGCAATGGCGTGCGGCGGGGGGACGACGTCGCGAGTTTTTGGAGGCAGTCCGCCGCATCCCGGGGGTCTACGTGCCCTCGTTTTTCACCATCCATCATGGGGGGCTCAATCGGCCGATCGAAGCGATTGAACCGGTCTTTGACGATTACCGGTCCGTGGAAAAGCGGGTGGTTGCCGACTTGGACCGGGATTCGCCCCCTCCCGTTCCGCCCTTGGTCCCCGTGCTCGACATCGTTCACAACCGGTTGAGCCTTGAGATCGCGAGGGGCTGCACCCGGGGATGCCGCTTCTGTCAAGCGGGCTTCATCTACCGGCCCGTACGGGAGCGAGATCCCGGGCGGGTCTTGGATTGTGCCCAAAAGGCCATCGAGGGGAGCGGGTTCGAGGAGATTTCCCTCCTTTCCTTCAGCACCGGGGATTACTGTGGGCTCCAGCCGCTCCTGAGTGCGCTCATGGAGCGCTTCGAGCCCGAGCGGATCGCCGTGTCCTTCCCTTCCATGCGGGTGGGGACGCTCACGCCGGAGTTGATGCAATTGGTGCGGCGCGTACGCAAGACCGGTTTCACGCTGGCACCGGAGGCGGGCAGTGAGCGGCTTCGAAGCGTGATCAACAAAGGGATCTTGGATCAAGACCTGCTGGAGACAGCGGACCATGCGTTCCGCCTCGGGTGGCGGGTCCTCAAACTGTATTTCATGATCGGTCTGCCCACCGAAAGCGAGGAGGATCTCAACGCCCTGGTGGATCTGTCCTTGGGGGTTTGGAAACGCGCCAAGCCCCATCGGGCCTCGGTCAATGTATCGGTTTCCACTTTCGTGCCCAAGCCGTTCACCCCATTCCAGTGGATGGGGCAGATCGGTCCTGGCGTCATCGAGGAGCGGCTGAGCGTACTCAAGGAGCGACTCCAGCGCCCGGCTTTGAACCTGAAATGGAACCAGCCCCGGCTGAGCCGTCTGGAGGCCGTTTTCGCACGGGGCGATCGACGTCTTGGGGCGGTCCTCAAGCACGCCTGGAGACTGGGGGCCCGTTTCGATGGCTGGACGGAGCGGTTCCGCGCGGAGCTATGGGAGCAGGCGTTCCGGGACTCGGGTGTGGATCCAGGTTACTACGCGGAGCGCGAACGTCCCCTGGATGAAATCCTGCCATGGGATCACTTGTCCGCGAGGGTCGATAAGGCATATCTGCTCGAGGAGCTCGAACGGGCCTTCCGGGGGGAGTATACCCCGGACTGCCGGCGGGGGGACTGTCTTGCCTGTGGGGTGTGCGATCACAAGGCGCTCCATCCCCGGGTCCATTCCGGGGCCATGGGGTCCCCCCCCGAGGCGTCGAGGAGTTCAGGTCGTTTGGCTTCATCTCAGGGTTCGGAGTATCTGTATTGGGTCCGTTACGGTAAAGTCGGGGACATGCGCTATCTGGGGCAGCTGGACATTGCACAGGTGCTCGCGCGAGCCCTTCGGCGGGCCGCAATCCCCATCGCCTTCAGTTCCGGGTTCCATCCGCACCCGAGACTTTCCTTCGTGGAAGCGCTCCCCCTGGGGTTTGAGAGTCTCTGGGAAGAGGCTTATCTCTCGCTGATGGAACCGATGGAGCCGGAGGCTATCCGGCGGGCCCTGAACGATCAGCTGCCCCGGGGGCTTTCCATCCTGGATGTGGTCCGGGTCGGTCGGCGGGCGCCTTCGACCGGGGGCCGCCTCATCGTGTATCGGATCAGTGGGTTGCGCCGGGAGGTGCAGGAGGCGATCCTGGGCTCCTGGTCGCGAGGGCTGGACGAACCGTTGAGAAAGAAGACCAAGAAAGGTTGGGCGGAATCTCCCCTGGGGGACGTTCTGATCGATGTGCGTTCGGTGGGCGACGGGGTGCTGGAAATGGACCTGCTTGAGGAGGACAACAAGCGATTTCGACCGCCTGTCGTTTTGCAGCATCTCCTCGGGGAGACCTTTGATTGGATGTCGGAATGCTGCATTTGCAAGGTGGCTGCCCATGCCATGCGGCCGACTCGGGAGCGGGCCGCCGCGTCTCGGCTTTGAAAGGGGAGGTTAGTGCGAATGCCTGCCGAAGTGATCATCAACAGTGACTTGTTTGAAACTCGGGTGGCCCTGGTTGAAAACGGCCAAGTGGCGGAGCTTTACGTGGAGCGGACCTCCGACAGGGGGATCGCCGGCAACATATATCGCGGCCGAGTCGTCCGGGTGCTTCCCGGGATGCAGGCGGCTTTTGTGGACATCGGCCTGGAGAAGGCCGCCTTTCTTTACGTGAGCGACGTGCATCGCCCCATGGAGGACCTGGATCAGCTTTTCATGAACGCGAGCGAGGAGAGCGAGGAGGACGAGGAGCAGCCGAGTGACGAGTTGGGCGAGGCGGATGCGGGGGAGGCGGATACGGGGTTGCGGACCCGCTCGTTCAGCGATGTCCCCATCGAGGACAGGCTTCAGGAAGGCCAGGATATCCTGGTCCAGGTGGCTAAGGAGCCCATCGGCCACAAGGGAGCTCGGATCACGACCCACACGACGTTGCCCGGTCGGCATCTGGTCTTTATGCCCACGATGGACCATGTGGGGGTGTCGCGACGCATCGAAAACGAAAAGGAGCGCAAGCGACTGCGGGAGTTGATGCTGGCCATGCGGCCCAACCATTGCGGATTCATCGTGCGTACGGCCGCTGAGGGGGCCGAGGCCGAAAAGCTCCAGGCGGAAATGGAGTTCCTGGTCAAGCTGTGGCAGAACGTGCAGCGCAAGTCGGAAAACGCTCCCATCCCTTCTCTGGTTTACCAGGAGCTCGACATCACGCTCCGGGCGGTGCGAGATCTGTTCACCAAGGAGGTGGACCGCCTGGTCATTGACTCCGAGCGCGAATATCGTCGCATCCTGAATTTTGTGGAAAGCTACATGCCCTCGCTCCAGCAGGCCGTCGAGCTCTATGAGGGCGAGGAGCCCATTTTCGACGCCTACGGGATCGAAATGGAGGTCCAGCGCGCCCTGAGCAAGAAGATCTGGCTCAAGTCCGGCGGGTATATCGTCATCGAGATGACCGAGGCGCTGACGGCCATAGACGTCAACACCGGGCGCTACGTGGGCAAGCGCAATCTTGAGGAAACGATTCTTAAGACGAATCTCGAAGCCGTGAAGGAAATCGCCTATCAGCTGCGGCTGCGCAACATCGGCGGCATCATCATCATCGATTTCATCGACATGGAAAAAGAAAGCAACCGCGAGAAGATCTTCAACGCCCTCAAAGACGCCATGAAGAAGGACAAGAGCAAGACCAACATTCTGCGCATGTCCGAGCTCGGCCTGATTGAAATGACCCGCAAGCGCACCAAGGAAAACATCGGGAGGGTGCTGTGCGAGCCGTGCTTTTACTGTGAGGGAGAAGGTCAGCTCAAGTCCAAGCAGACAGTGTGCTACGAGATCCTTCGGGAGTTGGAGCGGGAGCGGGCCGATTATGCCGGTCGAAACGTGATGGTGACGGTCCATCCGGAAGTGGCTGCCCGTTTTTGCGACGAGGAGCGAGGGCCCCTGGAGCTCGTGGAAGAACGGCTCCATGCACGCATCACCGTGAAGGGAGAGCCGGGTTTTCACCTCGAACAATATGAAATCATCCCCGACGAGCTGGGGACGTAACGGCCCCAGCTTATGGTTGGGGTCGTCGCTTCGTGGGGAAGCCAAGGAGAGTGAAGGATGGGTTGGGAAACCTGCAAGCAACTGTATGAGGAAGCGAACGAGTTGATTCCCGGTGGGGTGAACAGTCCGGTGCGCTCGGGGCGAGCCGTGGGCATGCATCCCCTGTTCATCCGGGAAGCCAAGGGGTGCTGGCTCACCGACGAGGACGGCAATCGTTACATCGACTACGTGGCGTCCTGGGGGCCGATGATCCTGGGTCATGCGCACCCGAAGGTCGTCGAGGCCGTCTGCGGGGCCGCGTCCCGAGGGACATCCTATGGCATCCCAACCCGCCTGGAAACCCTCATGGCGCGAAAAGTGGTCGAGATGGTTCCGTCGATGGAGATGGTGCGCATGGTGAATTCCGGAACGGAAGCCACCATGAGCGCGCTGCGGCTGGCTCGAGGTTACACGGGGCGATGCAAGATCATCAAGTTCAACGGGTGCTACCATGGCCATGCCGACAGTCTCCTCGTGCAGTCCGGGTCGGGGCTGGCGACGTTCGGGATTCCTGGATGCCCCGGTGTTCCGGAGGACGTTGTGCGAAACACGCTCTCCCTCCCCTTCAACGATCTCGAAGCCGTGCGGCAGGTCCTCGAGCGGGAAGGTTCAGAGGTTGCGGCCATCATCCTTGAGCCGGTGCCGGCCAACATGGGCCTCGTGCCCCCTTTGCCCGGCTACCTACAGGGTCTGAGGCGCCTCTGCGACGCCCATGGTGTCGTACTGATTTTCGATGAGGTGATCACGGGCTTTCGGCTGGCACCGGGCGGGGCCCAGCAGCTCTATGGGGTGACCCCCGACCTTACCTGTCTAGGCAAGATCATCGGGGGCGGTCTGCCGGTCGGGGCCTATGGGGGCAGACGGGAGATCATGCAGCGGATGGCTCCCGCGGGGAATGTGTACCAGGCAGGGACGTTGTCGGGAAACCCCGTCGCCATGAGTGCCGGCCTGGCTACCCTCGAGATGTTGGGCGAGGAGGGGATCTACGAGTCACTGGAGCGCAAGGCGGCGGAGCTCGCCAAGGGAGTCGGACAGGCGGCTGAGGCCGCCGGGGTGCCGATCCATCAGACGCGAGTGGGTTCCATCGGATGCGCCTTTTTCACGGCCAGCCCGGTGACGGATTTCGCGTCCGCTCAGACCTCCAACACCGATGCCTACGGACTGTTCTTCCGGGAAATGCTACGGGAGGGGGTGTATCTGGCGCCCTCTCAGTTTGAGGCATTTTTCATTAGCACAGCTCACGGATCCGAAGAGATCGAGCGGACCGTCGATGCGGCATACCGTGCGTTCAAGCGGGTTCAGGCTGCGGGGGCGGCCTGATTCCAGAAAAAAGCATTGACGGAGAAAGGGGACTGTGCTAGGGATCCTGTGAACATTTACACGAAGTAGACGATGAAAGACGAGACGAAAAAGTATTTGCGCCAACTGGCGGAGGCCAGTTCCATCGGCTTCCAGGTGGCGTTTTCCATATTCATCGGGCTGGCCATCGGCTGGTGGCTGGACCGGGCCATTGGGACGTTTCCTTGGCTGACGCTGGTTTTCATCGTGATGGGCATTGCGGCGGGCGGCCTCAACTATTACCGCTTCATTAAGCGGCAGCAGAAGGATGGGTAACCGGCCGTTGGGTGGGTATGCGACGACCGAACGGCTGGTGCGGCGGATAGAAATCGCCACGTTGCTGTTGGGAGTCTCGCTACCCCTGTTGGCGTGGCTGCTGGCTTCGGGGCGGGCCGCCGTCGGGGTTCTTCAGGGGGCGGTCATCAGCATCCTGAGCTTCCAGGTGCTCAAGTGGCAGTTGACCCGTGCGTTTCAGCGCTCCGGTTCGTTGCCGACGAAAGGCGGTTTATTCGCAAGCTATTATGTGCGGTTTCTCGCGACGCTTTTCGTGGTTTTTGTGGTGATCTACTACGACTGGGCCGACCCCGTTCCGTTTCTTGTCGGGCTGTCGGTGGTCGTGATCGGCATACTGGTGATTGGGGGGCGGGAATTCTTGGTCATGCTATCAGAGAAGGGGGAAGACTAGCGTATGGAACACCCAATTCTGTTTCTCAACCTGCTGTTTGAAAAATTGGGGCTGCCGGTCGTCGAGGCCGAGAAGGCGCACTCGATGCTGGAGATGATTCTCCAACCGCATGTGACGTACGCCTGGTTGGTCATGATCGTGCTCCTGGTGCTCGCCAAGTTGGCTGTGTCGAGCCTGGAAATGGTGCCCAAGGGAGGGCAGAACTTCTTCGAATTGGCCATCACGGGCATCGAAGAGTTCATGATCGGCGTGACCGGAGAGCACGGCCGTTTCGTGTTTCCCCTGATCGCATCCCTCGGTTTTTTCATTCTCTGCAGCAACTACCTCGGGATGATTCCGGGGTTTTTCGCTCCCACGGCAAACATCAACACAACGGCGGCTTGTGCCATCATCGTCGTGGTCTTCACCCACGCCATCGGGATTAAGTTCCACGGTGCTGCGTATATCAAACATTTCATGGGTCCTGTCTGGTGGCTGACTCCCCTGATCATGCCCATCGAGTTGATCGGACACGGCGCTCGCGTGCTGAGTCTGTCCATCCGTCTTTTTGGAAACGTCTTCGGGGAAGAGTTGGTCTTGGCGATCCTGTTCTTCCTGGCGGGCCTGTTCCTGGCGCCGCTGCCCATGATGTTCCTTGGGCTGTTCACGGGCTTCATTCAGGCCTTCATTTTCTGCCTGCTGTCCATGATGTATTTCGCGGGTGCCATGGAGCACGCGCACTAACCCGGCGGTTGCGGTTGGGGAATCGGGCCGTATGGATAGATTGCGTTCCTTTTCATCATCACTACTCTACAACACTACGAAGGAGGTAGGTTCCATGTCGAAGAGAGTTGGGTTGTTGACG
>CAZGQL010000014.1:0-16854 GCA_964527905.1 uncultured Syntrophobacteraceae bacterium | reverse complement strand
GCATCGCCATCGCGGCGTTCGGCTGCGGGATCGGCCAGGGCATGGCGGTCAAGGGTGCCGTGGAAGGCATCGCGCGCAACCCCGATGCATCCGGTAAGGTAACCGTAACCATGCTGATCGGTCTGGCCATGATCGAGTCTCTGTCCATCTACGCTCTCGTCATCGCGCTGATCCTCATCTACGCGAACCCTGTTTCCAAGGCGATCCAGGTTTTCACGGGTCTGGCGAAGTAATTTCCTGAAGTCCTGGTGCTGGGGGTGCGGGCCGTGCCGGCCTTAAGCTCCCAGCGCCGGTAATGAGGATGGAGGAAAGCCAGACCTTTTTCTTTCGAAGGTAATGTGAATAATGTCACATAGATAGGATCGCGCCGGGTGGAGCGGTGGGTTCTGCACAAAGGCGCTCCCCGGAACTCCTAGGTACACCACGTTAGAGGTTGAATCATGAAGTTCGCGAAGATCCCGATGGCCACCATCAACCGCCTCTCCATTTACATGCGTACCCTCCAAGAGCTCCTTGAGGAGGAGGTTGATGTCATCTCGTCCGAGCGGCTCGCCAAGCAGTGCGGTGTGAATCCGGCCCAGATCCGCAAGGACTTGGCCTACTTCGGTGAGTTCGGGGTCCGGGGGGTTGGGTACCGTGTGAGCGACCTGGTCAATCAGATCAAGGAGATTCTCGGCCTCAACCGGCCGTGGAACCTGGCCATGATCGGCCTGGGGAATCTTGGGTCGGCCCTGATCCGCCACGGAAACTTCATCAAACACGGTTACATCTTCAGCGCGGCCTTCGACGCGGATCCGCAGAAGGTCGGCAAGCGCCTTCCTAATGGGCTGGTCATCAACCACGTGGATGAGCTGGAAGAAATCGTCAAGGAGCGGGATGTACATGTGGGGATCATCGCGACCCCGGCGAGCGCGGCGCAAAGCGTTGCGAACCAGCTGGTCCTGGCTGGGATCAACGGGATCCTCAATTTCGCCCCCATTCAGATCCAGGTTCCCGACTGCTGCCACGTGGAAAACGTGGACTTCACCATCAAGCTCGACGCGATTGCCTACCACCTTTCCTTCGGCTCTTGAAGCCGACGGTCTTTCGTTCAGCCCGTGAGAGCGGCCCTCAGATACCGGCCGGTGATGGACCGGTCGATCGCGCAGATCGTCTCCGGTGTGCCTTCAGCCACGAGGTAGCCGCCCGCCTCCCCTCCTTCCGGCCCCAAGTCGATCACGTAGTCGGCTGCACGAATCACGTCCAGATGGTGCTCGACGAGGACAAAGGTGTGGCCTTGGTCGATCAGGCGGCGCATCAGGTGTAGCAGGCGGCGAATATCCTCGAAATGAAGGCCGGTGGTCGGTTCATCCAGGAGGAAGACCGATGGCTCGCTGACGGCCTGGGACAGCTCGACGGCGAGGCGTATCCGTTGGGCCTCCCCGCCCGAGAGCGTCGGGGCCGCCTGTCCAAGTCGCAGGTAGCCCAATCCGACCTCTTGAAGAACGTCGAGCTTCCGGCGGAGGAGTGGGATGTTCTCGAAATGTCCCAGCGCCTCGGCAACGGTCATTTTGAGGATTTGGGCGATGGATCGTCCCTTGAAGCGGATGGCCTCCATGTCCGGGTTGTACCGATCGCCGCCGCAGGACGGACAGCGGATGTGGACATCCGGAAGGAAGGCCATTTCAACCCGTAACAACCCCTCGCCCCGACAATGCTCGCATCGTCCCCCCTTTGCGTTGAAGGAGAAGCGATCGGCCCCGTACCCCCGTGCCCGGGATTCAGGAAGCTGAGCGAAAAGCTGCCGGATCTGGGAAAGGATGCCCATGTAGGTGGCGGGCGTGGACCGGGAGGTGCGGCCGATGGGGGCTTGGCCCACCTGAACGACGCGCGACACGTGCTCAACGCCGTGGAGAGCGTCGTGAGGCAGAGCAGTGGGGCGGCTGCCATGGAGGCGGGACGCAAGGGCCCTGTGGAGAGTGTGGAACACGAGGGAGGTCTTTCCGGATCCCGAAACCCCGGTCACGCAGATCAGACAGCCCAGCGGAAAGCGGACGGTGATGGACTTGAGGTTGTGGCCGGATGCCCCCACCAGGGTGATGGCCCCCTGGGTGAAAGGCTCTCGGCGGGGGATGATGGGGACGGAGCGGCTACGGGAAAGATAAGGACCCGTGAGCGAGCGCGGAGCATTTAAGATGCCTCGGGGTGCACCGGCGTAGAGCACCTCCCCTCCCAGCTCACCCGCGCCGGGACCCATGTCGACCAGAAAGTCGGCGCGAAGGATCGTTTCCCGATCGTGCTCCACCACAATGAGTGAGTTGCCTTCGTCGCGCAGCCGCGTGAGGATCTCCAGTAGGCGTTCGTGGTCCCTCGGATGCAGACCGATGCTTGGCTCATCGAGCACGTACAAGATACCGGAAAGGCGTGCGCCGATCTGCTGGACGAGCCGAACCCGCTGAAGCTCTCCGGAAGAGAGGGTTGAGGCCGCCCGTTCGAGGTTCAAGTAACCCAGTCCAAGCTCAACCATCGTTTCGAGGCGGTTAAGGATTTCGGCCGACGCGCGCGACGCGATCAGCTGTTCCGTGGGGGAGAGATGAAGGGATCGGATCCAGTCGTGCAGCTCCGCGGAAGGGAGACGGGCGAGCTCGTGGATTCCGCTGCCGCCAAAGCGTGCGGATCGTGCGAAGGTGTTGTAACGTGTGCCTTCGCAGGCCGGACAAACGGGTTCGGGGCCTCCCTTGTCCGGAGAGCGGCCCAGACCGGAGCACGTCTGGCACATGCCCGCGGGGTGATTGAAGTTGAACAGCCCGACGGACAGGGCAGGCATCTCCCGACCGCAGCCAAGGCAATTGGGCCGCTCGGAATAGACGGCTTCCCGGCCGTCGGGCTCGGCCACCACGACGGTTCCATGCCCTGTGCGGGCGGCTAGTTCGAGCGAGTCGACGAGCCGCTGATGCTTGTCGCGTCGGAGCACGATGCGATCGATGACGATTTCGGGACGGTACTCGCGGCGACGCGGCAGGGAGGGGGCGGGGTCCAGCTCATGGATGCGTTTTTCGAATCGGATGCGCGCATAGCCGTCCCTGCGAAGACGGGCGAGGAAGTCGCCGAGCTTCCCCGGGCGCACCGGCTCCCGGCAGGGGGAGAGGATGAACAGTCGGGCGCCCTCCTCCCAGGTTTCCCGGATCGCCAGGGCCATCTCCTGGATCGAATGAGCTCTCACGGGGACTCCGCAGGCAGGGCAATGCTGGAGGGCAAGCCGGGCGAACAGGAGGCCGAGCAGATCAAGGATCTCGGTCAGAGCCCCCACCGTGGAGCGCGGATTTCGGATGGCGCCCTTGTGCTGGATGGCGATGGCGGGGCTGAGCCCGGTGATTTCGTCCACATCGGGAGCGTCGAGCTTTTGGATGAGCTGACGCGTCGAGGCCGATAAGGTTTCAAGGTAGCGGCGGCGGCCTTCGGCAAAAAGGGTGTCGAAAGCCAGCGAGGACTTGCCGGAGCCGCTGACCCCCGTGATGACCACGAATTGGTTGCGCGGGAGAGCCAGGTCGACACCCTTGAGGTTGTTTTGTCTCGCCCCGCGGATGCGGATTTCGTTCATGACTCCTCGAAGGCTCCTGAGCGCTTCCGGTTCCAAGCCATCCTCGCCGCCAGGATCAAGGCCGCCTGGAGGCTTCCCTCGTGGGCCCGACCCGTTCCCGTGAGTTCATACGCGGTCCCGTGATCCACGGACGTACGAACAATGGGCAATCCCAGGGTCACGTTCACCCCATCGTGGAAATGGACCAGTTTTAGGGGGATGAGCCCCTGGTCGTGGTACATGGCGACGACGGCGTCAAATTCCCCCTGGTAGGCTCGGAAGAACACCGTGTCGGGTGGATGAGGGCCGCTCAGGCTTACCGGTACTCCCTTGAGCCGTTCCCGGCAAAGGTCCATGGCAGGGGTGATCAGGGTCGATTCCTCCGTTCCAAATCGGCCTTCCTCTCCCGCGTGGGGATTGAGGGCGGCGACCGCCAGGCGAGGGGAGGGAATTCCGAAGTCCCGAACGAGCGCTCTGGCGGTGAGGGTCATCTTTTGGGCAAGCCCGGTTATGCTCAATTGAGAGAGAATCGACGTGAGGGGGACGTGGATGGTTGCCAGGGCCACACGAAGCTTGGGTCCGGCGAGCATCATGACCACCTCGGAGGTCTGCGTGAGGTGGGCCAAAAACTCCGTGTGTCCGGGGAATGGGAACCCATGGCGATGCAGGTTGGCCTTCTGGATGGGACAGGTGCAGATGGCCTGGGCATGGCCGGATCGAGCGAGATCGACGGCGGCTCGAATCCAGGACACGGTGGCGCGGCATGCGCTCTCACTGGGGTTCCCCGGGCTCAGATCGGTCTCTTCGAGGTCCCGGTCGCCGACCGGAAGCAGCCGGATGACTTCCGGGCGGGCGTCCACGGCAAGCAAGGAGCCCTCCGTCCCAGGCAATACCTCGACGGAAAGATCCATCCCGAGCCATCGGGCGGCCCGCTCCAGGGCAAACCGGCTACCCACGATCACCGGAGTGCAAAGCTCCCGGACAGCGTCGTGACGCAGGGCCTTAACGATGATCTCAGGCCCCACTCCGCAAGGATCGCCCATGGTGACCGCCACGACAGGCTTTGGAGGGGGGGCGTCCAGGGGCGCGGCTTTCATCGATTCGATCCGTGGGAGTGCTGTGCCGGGGGAGGCTGCGGGTCAGACCACCTCCAGCATCCGTTCCACCGCAAGCAGAGCCCGGATGCGCGTGTCCTCGTCAACGGTGATCCTGGGCTCAAGGGTTTCCAGGGACCTACAGACGTCCTCGAGCGAAATCCGCTTCATGGTTGGGCAAAACATCCGCTCGGAAGCCGGGTGAAAATGCTTGTGGGGGTTGACTTGGCGCATGGGGTGGAGAATGCCAACCTCGGTGCCGATGATGAACGTCTCGTGGGGGCTGTCCTGCACAAACCGGAGCATCCCGGACGTGCTCAGCACCTGATCCGCCAGGGCGAGAACCTCGGGGCGGCACTCCGGGTGAGCCAGGAACAGGGCGTCTGGATGAGCCGCCTTGCGGTCGGTCACCTCCTCAACGGTCAGGGCATGATGGTAAGGGCAGTAGCCGTGCCAGTGCAAGACTTCCTGGTCGACATGACGGGCCGTGTACCGAGCCAGGTTCTGGTCCGGTGCCATGTACACGCGCGGGGCGTCCCGAAAGGAGCGCACGACTCGGATGGCGTTGGCGGAGGTGCAGCACACGGTGCTTTCTGCCTTCACGGCCGCCGTTGAGTTCACATACGTCACGATAGGAACTCCGGGATGAGCCTCCCGGATCCGTCGTACGTCCTCGGCCGTGATCATGTCCGCCATGGGGCAGCCGGTGTCGAGACGCGGCAGCAAGACGATCTTGTCTGGATTGAGGATGGCAGCGGTTTCGGCCATGAAGGTCACGCCGCAAAAGACGATCACTTCCGCATCGGTGGTTGCGGCCTGGCGGCTGAGCTCCAGGGAGTCGCCGGTCATGTCGGCAATGTCCTGGATCTCAGGAGGCTGGTAGTTGTGTGCGAGGATAACGGCCTTTCGATCGGACTTGAGCCGCGCGATCGCTTCGACGAGCTCCGGCTTCATTTCGATTCCTGCCTGAGGTTGAGCTTGGGGATCAATTTTTCGATTTCCGTTGCAGGGATTTCCTTGCCGTTCGTATCCAACACCGTTGTTCCGGGCGGAATTTCCAGTTGAAACAATTTGGGGTCCAGGCTGGACTGGGTCTTCTGGCTGTCGAGGGCGATTCGATTGGTGTTGCCGAGTGCGTCGTGACTTTCGATGGAGGTGATCTGGTACGTCTGGTGATCGATGGTCAGGTAGAGAATCCGGATGTTGGGGTCTTCCTGTTTGGGCACCAGTTTGAGCACGGAGGCGACCTTGGTCGACTGTCGCCCATCGAGGGTAACGTCGAAATGCTTCCGAAGCTCGACCATCCCATCAAAGAAGGTCTGGGCCAGGGGTGTGGAAAAGAAGGCCTTGGAATCGAACAAGGAAATCTGTTTGTCCGCTGGCACGTAGAGCCAGGCGAAATTCTGATTTGCCGTAAACACCTGCCTTTCCGGCTTGGTGTAGGCCCAATGCATTTGCCGCGGCTTCTGATAGTAGAGCACGCCGCTCGCTTCGGAGGTCACGCTGCCGGTCGCGGCGGAGGAGGTCCACTGCTTGAAGGTGGCTGAAAAGGCCTGGGTCTTTTGATAGTGTGCCTCCGTTCGCTTGAGGATCTCGTTCAAGGAAGGAGTCGGTTCGGCCCGGACCCCGGCGGCAAGGCAAACGCATGCCGCGCAAGTCAATGAGGTGAGCATCCATTTTGATGCGCGATTCATCATGGGTACCTGTTCGGTTTCAGAGTTGATCAATGCCGGCCGCCAATGACTTCACGGGGCTTCACGCCATCCGATGCGCTGACAATCCCCTGTTGCTCCATCATCTCGATCATTCTGGCGGCCCGGTTGTATCCCACCCGGAGCCTTCTCTGCAACATGGAAATAGACGCTTGGCGAGTCTCTCGGACGATTTGAATCGCTTCCTCGTACTTCTCGTCGAGCTCTTCCGGGGCGATGTCGTCGGCCGAGGACGGCTCGTGGAAGTCCACCCGCTCGCGCAGCGGATCGTCCACCAGTTCCTGGGCTCGCCAGAACTCGGTGATCTGCTGCACCTCGTTGTCCGAGACATAGGCGCCGTGGATCCGTTGAAGCTTGGCGGTCCCCGGAGGCAAAAACAACATGTCGCCCATCCCCAGGAGGCTTTCGGCTCCGGATCCGTCGAGGATCGTCCGGGAGTCAATCCGGGAGGAAACCTGAAAAGAGATCCGTGTCGGGACGTTGGCCTTGATGATCCCCGTGAGCACGTCCACCGAGGGGCGCTGAGTGGCGAGGATCAGATGCATCCCTGCGGCCCGCGCCATCTGGGCCAGCCGGGTGATGGATTCCTCCACTTCCCTTGAAGCCACCATCATGAGGTCCGCCAGTTCGTCGATGATGATCACCATGTAGGGAAGGTGCCGGTGGATCAAGCCGGACCCGTTGGGCTCGTCCCCAGACTCCGCTGGAACGGCTCCCTTCTCTTTGGGCTTCTCCTTGGCGAGGGCCCGATTGTAGCCCTCGATGTTGCGGACGTTCTTTTCCGCCAGCAGGCGATAGCGCAGCTCCATCTCCTGAACCGCCCAGCGGAGGGCGCGGGTGGCCATCTTGGCATCCGTCACCACGGGATGGATCAGGTGAGGGATCCCCTCGTAGGTGCTGAGCTCGATCCGCTTGGGATCAATGAGCAGCAGCCGTAGGTCGGCCGGCGTGTTCCGGTAGAGCAGGCTGCTCAGCAGCGCGTTGATGCACACGCTCTTTCCCGTGCCCGTGGCCCCGGCGATGAGGAGATGAGGCATCTTGGCGAGGTTGGCGCTCACCGGCTGCCCCGTGATGTCTTTGCCCAGGGCGATGGTCAGAGGGGCCTGCGCGGTCGTGAACACTTCGGATTCCAAAACGGCGCGGAGCGACACCATCTCACGGTGCTGGTTCGGTATCTCGATGCCGATGGCCGCCTTGCCGGGGATGGGAGCCACCACGCGGATGCTCGTGGCCTTGAGCGCCATGGACAGGTCATCCGACAGCCCGACGATCCGGCTGATCTTGATTCCCGGAGCGGGAGCGTACTCGAACATGGTGATGACCGGTCCGGGAAGGATGCCCACCACCTTCCCCTGCACGCCAAAATCAGAGAGCTTCTCTTCGAGGACCTTCGCATCCTCCTCGAGCTTTTTCCAGTTCGGCCGGTGGTTCTGCATTTCGTAGCCGTCCAGGAGCGAAAGCGGCGGGAGGGTGTATCCCCCGTCGGCTGAGGAGGGAGAGGGTGTGGGAATCCCCCGGATCTTTTTCTTGACGGGCACGTTCGGCGGGGGCAAGACCTCCACCTGAGGAGGCGGTTCTGCTACGACAATCAGTGAGGTGGACGTCTCCGATCTTGCAAACGACGGAGCCTCCACGGGCCCATCTTCCGCTTTCTTCCCCCAATTGCGGACCACGTCCGCCATCTTTGTCCACATCCGGTGCGAGATGTCCAGACCTCGTCCGGCCAGAAGTCCGAGTGTCAACGGCGTCGCCAGCACCAATCCTGTGAGGAAGGTTCCCAGGAGCACGATGTGCGCGCCCACCCGGTGCACGACCCGCGTCAACGTTCCTGCGACCAGGAATCCGATGCGGCCCCCCGTGAAGATTTCCTGCCCGAACAGGTGAACCTTCGATTGGTGAAGGGCTCCCAGGCTGATGGCGCTTGTCACAAGCAGGACCATGCCGACGATCTGGCCCCGTGGGACCTTCTGGGGCTCCTCCCCGACAAAAAGTCGCCACGTCAGCCAGAAACCGACCCAGGGAACTGCGTAAGCCCCAATGCCGAAAAGGAAAAGGAGGCCATAGGCCAGATTAGCACCGACGGCGCCGATCCAGTTCTGGGGAGACCGATGGGTGGTGGATGCGCTGAAAAGGGTCAGGTCCGACGGGTGGTACGACAGCAGGCTAAACAGAATCAACAGGGTCGGAACCAAGATGCCCAGCGCGATGATTTCATACTTCTTGCGGTTCACGGAACGTCCTCGGTCAGTTCGGTCACTGGGGCCACAGCACGACGGTCAAATGTCCACCACGATGGGGTGGATCACAGGGCGGCGGTCCAGGATCCGACTGAAGAATCGCTTGAGCTCCCTGCGGATCTCCATCTGGAGGTCCTGACAGTCCCATTCGAGACCCGCCTCATGCAGCCGGTCGAAAATCTCCAGGATGACGCACTGGGCGCCCTCCAGCAGTTCCGGCATGGTCTCTTCGTGGATGAAACCCCGGTTGAAGATGTCGGGCCCACTCAGAATTTCTTTGGTCTCCTTGTCGATCACCACAGTGGCCACGACCATCCCATCCTCCGAAAGATGTCGCCGGTCGCGAAGCACCAGCCCGCCAACGTCCCCCACCCCCTTGCCGTCCACGAGCACGCGCCCGGTATCGACACGCTCTCCCCTCTCAACGCCCTCCCCGTCGAAGCGGAGCACCTCGCCGTTTTCGATCAGCAGGCAATGGGCTTCGGGCATGCCCACGAGGGTCGCGAGTTGCCGGTGCTTCACCAGGTGCCGGTATTCCCCGTGAACGGGGATGAAGTATCGGGGGCGCACGATGTTGATCATCGTCTTGAGTTCCTCGCGGTAAGCGTGGCCGGAAACGTGGATATCCCGTACCTGCTCGTGAATGACCTCGGCGCCCTGCCGGTAAAGATGGTTGATGATGTTTTGGATGGTGCGCTCGTTGCCCGGGATGAACTTGGACGAAAGCACGATGGTGTCGCCCCGTTTCACCTTCAGCTTCTTGTGGTCGTTGAACGCCATCCGGCTCAGGGCGCTCATAGGCTCACCCTGACTGCCCGTGGTGAGCATCAATACCCGCGAGTCCTGCATCCGCGCAAGCTCGGGCAACTGGATCTCCTCATCGGTCGGGAAATCTAGATAGCCCAACTCCCGGGCGATTCGCACATTGGCCACCATCGATTTGCCGTTGAGGAGCACCTTACGGCCAAAGGCACGCGCCAGGTGAATCACCTGTTGGATGCGGTGCAAGTTACTCGCAAAAACCGCCACGATGATGCGTCCCGTGCACTCTTGGAAGATGTCGTGCAGGGTGGCCCCCACGTCCTTTTCGGACAGGGTGTAGCCGGGTCGCTCGACGTTGGTCGAGTCCGAAAAGAGCGCCAGGACCCCTTCCTCTCCATAGACACCAAAACGGGCGAGGTCAAACCGCTTGCCGTCGACGGGGGTATGATCGATTTTGAAATCGCCCGAATGGATCAGCGTGCCTACAGGGGTTCGAATGGCGAGACCCACGCAGTCGGGAATGCTGTGGCAGACCTGAATCGGCTCGATGTCAAAGGGGCCCAGGGTGAAGACCTGACGCGGTGAGACCTCCACGAGCCTCGAGCGCTCGAGCAAGCCGTGCTCCCGCAGTTTTTCCCGGATGAGAGCCAGGGTCAGGCCTGTTGCGTAGATGGGAATCTGGAACTCCCGCAACAGAAACGGGATAGCACCGATGTGATCCTCGTGGCCATGGGTCACCACGAGACCCAGCAGCCCGTTTCGCTTCCCGTGCAGGTAGCTGTAGTCCGGGATCACGATGTCGATCCCTAACATGTCGTTTTCGGGGAACATGAGACCCGCGTCGACCAGGAAACACGCGTCGTCGCACTCGAACACCATCGAGTTCAGGCCGATCTCGCCCAACCCCCCCAGGGGGATCACCCGGACGGCGTGGCGTCCGTTCTCGTTTTCAGACGGCATGGGGTTCGCCTTCCGCACTAGGGTGGGGCACCGCGCAGGATGCGGGTGAGTCTGCGAGGATACCCCCTTCGCTGCGCGGGAGATGCATTCGGATCGCTTCTCTCACCCGCTCCATCAGGTCGTCTCGATCCCGGCTCGTAAGCCCGGCCGTCGGGATGGGGTCCCCAAGGGTGATGCGGATCGTGCCGGGCTGGATCTTCCATTCGCCCCGCTTGGGGAGGATCCGGTGGGATCCGCTGATGCTGATCGGCAGGATGGGCTGCTGGGCTTTGAGGGCCAGGATGAAGCCCCCCGTCTTGAACCCTTGAAGCACCCCGTCGGGACTTCGGGTTCCCTCCGGAAAGATCACGATGGATGTCCCGGCGCGGACTCTCGCAGCCGCCTCATGGATGCTCTCGAAGGCCTTTCGGCGGTCTCCCCGGTCGATGGGGATGGCCCCACAGGCAATCATCGCCGGCCCAAGGATCGGTACATGGAACAGCTCTTCCTTGGCGAGCCAACGAAACTGGATGGGGATACAGGCATAGATGGCGAAGATGTCGAACCAGCTCTGGTGATTGGCCGCGAGGACATAGACCGCCGATGGATCGATCCTGGACAATCCGTCCACCTCGACTCGGGTCCCGGCCACCCACAGGTTGAGCTTTCCCCACAACCGTCCGATCCGGTGGGGCCATTCGTTTCCCCGAGTCACGAGATGGGCGATGATGGCGGAAACGCCGCAATAGATTGTCGAGAGGCACATGAAGATATAAATCAGAAGCGAATGGGCTTGCCGCATGCTTCGTTTCCCCGTGGTGCGGTGTGGTCTCCTGTCCTGAGCTCACCGGCGCCGAGAGCTCGCGCTGTTCCTTGCGTCGGGCCTCGCTCACCATATCCTTATTGATAACAAATGGTTGGAGACTCAGATACTTCGAAATGTAGCGTGTTTCCCAGTGGCCGTCAACAGAGCTTTTTGGGGATTCCGCCTTGCTGAGCTCTCCAGGGCTGTGCTATACGGAGACAGGCTGGCGGTTCGACGACCGGATCGGGGTGAGGGCTCCCGGTGGCCGGGACAGCATGGCACCGGCGGCCGGAAAAGGGGGCGATCTTCTGGGACAGATCCTTGCCGTCGCACCGTTGAGCGTGTGACCACATCCGAACGAACAGGATAAAGCCATGGCAAGAGGGGTGAACAAAGTCATACTGGTGGGAAGGCTTGGGGCGGATCCCGAGGTGCGTTATTCGGCCAACGGCACGCCCATCGCCCGATTCAGCCTCGCGACCAACGAGTCGGTCCCTACACCGGAGGGGGGGTGGGAGGAACGAACCGAATGGCATCGGATCGTCGCTTTCGGCAAGACGGCCGAAACTTGCGGCAATTACCTCAGCAAGGGCCGACTGGTCTATGTCGAGGGAAAGCTCCGAACCCAGCAATGGGAAGACAATCAAGGGCAGAAGCGCTACACGACCGAAGTCGTTGTTCGCGACGTACAGTTCCTGACTGGACCGGGCGAGGAGGGCCAGTCGTCCCAAGGAGCACCTCCTCCATCACGGCCGCGTCCCCAGAGTCCGACTCCGCCGCAGTATGCGGAAGACCTCCCTCCCATGCCGCCGGGACCTCCCGACGACGACATTCCGTTCTAATCCTCCTGTCGTCTTGCTGGACCGGTCTACGCTGACTCCCGGGGGAGGGTCAAAAGGGCGTGTTCTTCGTGAGACAAGGTTGACCGGCAGCGGATGCAAGCATGCCCGAAAGTATCCGACCTGTGGGCGGGCCCGGCGCGTCCGGACTCGCCCTGACCCATGCCCGAAGGCACCACGGTCAGCTCGAACAGCGTTGCCTTAAGGCCGAAACCTGCTCTGGACTTCCGATCACAATGATGACGGACCCCGGCTGCAGTCGTTCTTCCGGGTCGGGGTTGTAGCGGAATTCCTCTTCCTCGGGAGGTTTGATCGCCACCAGCAGGGCGCCGGTCGTGCGACGGATGTCGATATCGTGGAGGGTCTTCCCGACCCAAGGCGAAGTGGGCGCAACAGCCGCTTCCTCCACACGCACCGATCGGTCCTTGCCGCGCAGCATTCGATCCAGAAACGTCACCACGTGGGGACGAACCATCTCGCTCGCCATGCGCATCCCGCCGATGAATGCCGGGTTCACCACGTAGTTGGCGCCCGCCCGGTAGAACTTGTCCGTGAGGTTGTTTTCGTTGCACCGGGCCACGATCTTGATGGTGGGGCTGATGTAGCGCGCCTGGACGGTGATGAGAAGGTTTTCACTGTCGTCCTTGAGGGCCGCGATCAGCCCGGCCGCGCGCTCGATTCCGGCTCGACTCAGAATCTCCTCCTCGGTGGCATTCCCGTGGAGGTAGTATAAATCTTCAAAGTGTTTCTGGGTGCGCTGTAGATTCTCTGGATTTGAATCGATGGCCACACAGGGCTGGCGCGTCGCATGAAGCTCCTGAACGATGTTGAACCCGGTCTTGCCCAGCCCGCACACGATGTAATGGTTTCTCAGTCCTTCGAGCTTCCTCTCCATGCGCCGTTCCCTCAAGATCCGCCTGAGATCCGTTTCCACGAGAAATGCCGTGATCGTCGAGACTGCGTACAGGGTGACTCCCATCCCCAGCCACATGAGGACCATGGTGAACACGCGGGCATCGTTGCCCATCTGGTCCAAGACTTCCCCATAGCCCACCGTGGTGAGGGTGATACTGGTCATATAAGCACAGTCGAGGACGGACCAGCGTCCGGCCCCGATCACCAGAAACCCTCCCGTTCCGAACAGGAACGTGAGGAGGAGGGCGGTAAACGGGATGACCAATCGCTCCAGCAGCATGCGGGCGATGGGGACGTGCGCGAGAAGGATCGTTGAGGTCGCGGGAGGGGTTCTGCTTTCCTTCATGATGCCCTGGTCCTAAGCGGATGGGATGGGGTCGGGCGCACTCCAGATTCCAGGAATGGAAAGACCGCACTGGCGGCATCGGCCGTCCCGGAGTTCCTTCACGTCCACCTGGTAGCCCCTCCGCTCGATGAGCCGGGCCCGGCATCCGGGACAGATCGTGTGCTCGGCGTCATTGCCGGGGACATTGCCGATGTACACGTAATGGAGACCTTCCTCCATAGCGATCTTCCTGGCCAGCTCAAGGGTCGGCACGGGAGTCGGCGGGACGCTCTTGAGCTTGTATTGGGGATAGAAGCGGGTGAAGTGGAGGGGCACCCCAGGACCGAGCTCCTGGCGGATCCAGCGGCACATCGCCCGGATTCCGTTTGGGTCGTCGTTTTTTCCGGGGATGACCAGGTTGACGATTTCGGTATGCACTTTCCACTCCGACAGGCGCTTGAGGGTGTCGAGCACCGGCTGCAGGGTCCCCCCGGTGAGCTCCCGGTAGGTGGCGTCCGAGAAGCTCTTCAGGTCAATGCACGCGGCATCCAGCACGCCGCACAGGTCCTTCAGGGGTCGTTCGAGGATGTAGCCGTTCGAGTGGATGACCTTGAGAAGCTTCGCTCCCTTCGCCAGGCGGCCCAGGTCAAGCATGTACTCGATGAAGATGGTGGGCTCGACGTAGGTGGAAGCGATGGAACGGCAACGATTCTTGATGGCCAGATTGACCACTTCCTCGGGTGACAGGTCGTAGTTGAGGGTCTCCTCCGGCACGGACTGGGAGATTTCCCAGTTTTGGCAGAACTTGCAGTGGAGGTTGCACCCCGCGGTGGCCAGGGAAAAGGAAGCGGTCGTGGGGAGCACGTGGAAAAACGGCTTCTTCTCGATGGGGTCCACATGGACGGCACACGGGTTCCCATAGACTAGGGAAAAGTAAGTTCCGTCCACGTTCTGACGGACGCGGCAGTCACCCCGCTCGCCCGGTTCGACCTCGCACTGGCGGGGACACAGCTCGCACCGAATGCGACGGCCGTCGAGGGCCGTGAAATAGGGGGAGAGCTTCCGACCGATGCGACCCCGCTGAAGTGACTGCGCTTGGGCGGGCCGGAGATCGGAAAGCAGAAGGGGGCCCTGTAGCGACGCGCACAAGAGCGCGCAGGATCGGACTTGCTTGAGGAATTCGCGCCGGCTCAGCATAAGGGCCTCCCCTCAAGGCTCGCGGAAGATGTCCGCGGAAAACACGTAAATCTCCGTGTTCGGGTCCTTCCACGCATCCCGTTCCAGTCCGGCTTTGCGGCAGGTGCCCTCGAGGAACTGGATCCGGTCCCAGCCCTGCTCGGTCGCCACCTGGGGCAGGAGCAGCCCGGAGCGGCCGCCCCGCTTCAGAAACAGCCCGTGGCGCCCGATCTCGACCGCTTTCGGGTCCGAAATCCGCTCCATCGGCGTCAAGGCCGAGATTTCGATTTGGAGCTCGCGCAGCTCCTCGGCGCGCACCGACGGAAACCTGGGATCGTGAAAGGCCGCGGCCTCGGCCATCTCGCAAACCGAATCGATGAGCGGGCGAACGCCCACCACGTGCCCGATGCAGCCGCGCAGCTCCCCGCGCTTGTGCAAGGTGACGAAGGCCCCTCGAAGCTCCCTGAGTCGGGCGGATCCGGTTTCGGGCCTCGGTGCGGGCTTGCCCTGGCATCGGGCTTCGATGGTCTGGCGGGCGAGCTTGAGCAGCGTCGCTTTCTCCTCGGTGGTCAGACCCAGGTCGACGCCGACTCTCCCCGGTTCAGGCTGGGTCGCCCCGGATTCCTGACCCTCCACGAAAAAAGCCGCCGCCATGTAGCCGACCACCCGGCTTCGGTCGCCTGTCACATCCCCTGAATTGGCGTAATGAAGGACCTTGGATCGAGCCGCTCCGAGCTTTCGGGCGGCGAGCATGGCCGCGACCATGGGACCGCCGCCGCAGGCTTCGCACCGGGACTGGGAAAGGGCCTCGAGAAGCCCGCCGGCGTCGAAGGCGCTCACCCGGTCCAGCACCACCTGGTCCAGCTTCCTGGCCGTGTCGTCGTCATGAAAGTGGGACAGGTCGGAGCTGGCCACGATCAAGACCGCCCTACCCGCGCAGGCTGCCGCCAGGGCGTCGGCGAGAGCTTCGCAGGCGGCACGATCCTGGTCTCCCATCAGCAGGGGAACCAGCTTCGCCTGGGGGAGGAGGACCTGGAGGAACGGCAGCTGGATTTCCAGGGCATGCTCCTGGGTGTGGGCATGGGGAACGAAGCGGATCCTCTTTTCGTGCCGTTCCAGGGCGGAAATCAGATCGCGGTCCAGCTCCATGACGCCCAGCGGGGTCCGGAACCCGCCCCGGTCATAGACGGCGATCCCCGAAAACGGAACACGGTGGCTCGGAGCGATCACCACCACCGTGTCGAACTTGCGACCGTCGATTTGCTTGTAGGCGTAGGCGGCCACCTGTCCCGAGTAGGCGTAGCCGGCATGGGGGGCGATGAGCGCCACGACGGGGCCTGGCGGCACCGCGGAGGCCGCGGGGACTCCGGCGAGGTAAGCAAGAACCTTCTGACGCAGCTCGCCCGGCGAGCCGGGATACCAGGTTCCCGCGATGGCGGGCTCCCGGATCTCCTCCCGGGGAGAAGATGGCCCCGCGGCCCGGGCTGGACCGGCGAGCAGCAAGCCGATGACCAACGCGAGGACGAGCGCGGACGCCTTGCGGGGCAAGCACCAATTCTTCTCCCGATCGCTCCGGCAAGCGCGCCCTAGGGCGAACGTCCTGGTCGAACAGACCTGTGGCAGGGGAGGCGGGGGCGTCGAGAATCCTGGCTCCTGAAATGGATGGGCCGGTCGGACCCGTTCCGGATCGACCGTCGCACCGGCGTCACTTGGTTTTCCTGGGGCCCGGAAGGTGCCGTTCATCATGATCTCCCCCACGTTAGCGATCCGGAGTAAGCCCGAGCCATCCGATCCCGAATCCTGTCGATGGTGGGCCGGTGGGGCTCATAGGGAAGTTCGGGGCGGGTCGGCATGGGCAGGGCGAGCGAGAGCTCGAAAGGGGTGGCCCGAAGCTTCTCGTTGTAGGCAAGGACCATCAGGGTTTCGAGGTTCACCACGTCCATCACGTTGTAGGCGAGCAGGGTCTCGAGGGCCCGTTCGTCACGATGGCGCTGGAATTCGTCCCAGAGCCAGACGGCGAAGAGTCCGTCCACGCCGTCCAGGTCGTCCCGATGGAGGCCCAGCTGCCGTTCGCACCCCTTCAGGCCGCCCCGGTATCCCAGACTCTTGAGGACGTAACGTAGATCGATGTGTGCCTGGTCCATGGGGATCCGGCGATCCCTGCGGATGAACGGCAGGTCGAACGTCTTGCCGTTGTAAGTCACCACGACCCGGTAGTCCCGGATGTCGTCTTCGAACTGCTCCAGGTTGCGGCCGTGGACGTAGCATCGAACCGTGCGGCCGTCGTAAAGGGCGATGGTGGTGATGTGATCGGCTCCATTTCCCGTGCCCGTGGTTTCGATGTCCAGATAGGCCGTGACGTCTCGGAAATCAGGGAAAAATCGCCAGGTTTGGTGTGCCGGGAGCAGATCGTCGAAGTAGCGGGGCTCGCCCGCGGCCAGGGAGGCTTGGGACCGTTCGAGGGCATGCCGGAGCGAGCGCAACCGCCCCC
>CAZGQL010000013.1:1805-53284 GCA_964527905.1 uncultured Syntrophobacteraceae bacterium | reverse complement strand
AGGGATTCGCAGCAAGACGGAGTCATTTGGGTCGGCAACGCCCGGGCGCCGGCAAAGGCTTTGACGATGAGGAGATCGTCCACTCGCTCCGCATGGATGTCCGCCATCGTCGGACCTCTTAGAAGGCCGGGTGCAGAGGCCTGATTCCAAGTCGGGCGGTCGGTATCCGCGCCCATCCATCGTCGGATCCTATGGTGGCTTTGATGTGCTCAGGGAATCCGGCCGCTGAAAAACCAGCTCACTACCCCACGCAGGGTGCGGTACGTGAGTCCCGGGGAGGCATCGAGCGGGCAGTTCCTGGGGCCGAGGGATGTGCTTGCATCCGCCCGGGAACCTGAAGTCAACCTCCCGCGCGGCACACGGCCGAGGTTGCCCCCACCGTCCCATCCCCCGTGACAAGCCCCCTTTGCAAAGACCGAAGCGAATGCCTATCGTCCCTGTTAGGGAGGTTCAAGGCGGGACATTTGCATGGGTTGACTGGACTAAAAGGGGGCTCGGGCATGGGCAGACAAAGGTTCACAAGGTTGTGGGTCCTCGCGCTGGCATGCGCTCTGCTTTCGGCCGGCGGCATGGGGCAGGGACAGGCGGCCGACAAGAAAGCGAGAGGATCTGCCGAGAAATCCTTATATCTTCGCCTGGGGGGCTACGACGCCGTCGCCGCGGTGGTTGATGATTTCATGAAACGGCTCGGGGACGACCCCATGCTGGCGCGGTTTTTCACCGGCCACAGTGACGATTCCAAAATGCGCATCCGCCAGCTCATCGTGGACATGGTCTGTCAGGCCACCGGGGGACCTTGCTATTACATGGGACGGGACATGAAGGTCACGCACCGGGGACTCGGCATCACGGAGCAAGACTGGGAGGCCAGCGTTCGGCACCTCGTGGGGACGCTTGACAAATTCAAGGTGCCCAAGAAGGAAAAGGAAGAGCTGTTGACCCTGGTTGGAGGTATGAAAAGCGAGATCGTGGACAAGCGCTGAGGGGTTTTCGGGAATCAAAAAGGCCGGAAGGGATCGGCTTTCCGGCCTTTTTGATGAGACTGGCTGGTCGTGCCAAGACGGCTACTTCTTCAGGCCTTTCTTGAACATCGACTCGCACTTGTCGGCGGCTGCCTCGGCCCTGCGGGCGGCTGCTTCAGCTCTTTGGGCGGAAGCTTCGGCTGCCCGGGCGCTGGCTGCACAGGACTGCTCAATCTGCTGGGCCTTGTCCAGGGCGGCCTGGCAAAGCTCGGTGCACTTCTTGGCATCGCCGCACGCGCAGCCGGAAATCATCGTGAAAGCGAGGGCCACCATCATCATAACCGCCATCATTCTCTTCATTCTCTTTCCTCCTTCAGGATCTTTCATTGAATCCAGTTCTTATCGAACCACCACGGATCAAGTAAACTCCTCCAAATGCCCTCTTCCCACCTCCTTTCATCATGTGTGTATCTTCATAAAAGGCGCCGGGTGGCGTTTATTCGGACCCTATGATTACAGGCGAAAAAAACGCTACTCTAGAAGAATCCCAAAATCAAGAACATTTTTCACAGGGAAGTTCCCAATTCAAGGCTGAATCAATCAGTGCCCCTAGCATTCTCAGGGGGTTAGATCAACGACTTTAAGGGACGAATCCCCCTGGGGGGCTCGGGTGACATCCGTGGGCACGCCGCTGCGGAGATGGACGGCCATGGTGAACCGTCTGCGGTCGATACGGTCCGCAAGGGAAGAATTGGCGAGCTTCTGTTCGGCATACTGAAGATAATTGGGAATTTTTTGGTACACGTCCGGATGCGCTTCCACAAAAATGCGCCCGTTTCTCTGGCCGAACTTGAGGGGTTCGTAGATGATCTCCAGTTTAGTCCCAATGGGGATCTGTGGAAACAAGAGCTTGATGTGTTCCGGGTAGCAACGAATGCACCCGTGGCTGACAAGCCGCCCCACCCCCCATGGCATGGCCGTCCCATGAACCCCATAGGCTCCGGCGGAAAACTTCAACATGTATTCCCCCAGTGGATTCTCCGGGCCGGGGGGCATGCTGGTCATGCCGTATTTTTCCTGCAAAGACGCGGGAATGTACCACGTAGGGTTCACCCGCCGTTCCGTGATGCTGAAGGTCCCCAAAGGGCTCTCCCAGCCCTCGTCTCCAATCCCGATGGGATAAGTCTGGACGTGGGAGGTTCCCTTTTCAAAAAAGTAGATTCTCAGCTCGGGAATGTTGATCACCAGCTGATAATGCTGACTGGGGGGCAAAACCCAGGTGGTGGGCAACGAAAGCTTGAGTCCCACGGGGGGAACCCAGGCATCGAGCTTGGGATAAGCGCCCTCGATGGAGTTCCATCCCAGTCCCGCTCGTCGCGCGATGTCGAGCATCGTGTCGCCCTTTTTCACCTTGACCCATGTCGGTGAGCCAATCACTGTATTATGCGGCACCTGATAAGGATATCGGGTGATGGTGGCCGTGAACACTTCATCCTCGGCCCGTGCAGGAGTGACCATCATCGCAAGAAGGGCCATTGCCAACGCGGCGGAATTCAGGGAGCGGGATTTCATCGATACCGGTTCCTGTCTCTACAATGGAATGAAACTGCGGATGCAGTCGGGCGTACCATAAAGATTCGCCACGGTCAGATCAAGCATTTAATCATCCTCGATCGGGAGCGAGAAATCCAGAGGTTCGTTCCCGCAAAGCACGCTGCAAATGGAAAAGGGCAGCGTTCCGACGGATGGCCTTTGGGGAGAGTGCATTCCAGTGCACGGCCGCATGGGGAAATCCCGAGAAAGTGCTGCTCTCCGTGCGTGCCGGAGTCACGATCCAATGGACGCGGACGTCCGTCGGCTCCGAGGGGATGACGGCGAGCAACGCATCCTGCGCCGACGCTCCGATCAGAACGACGTTTGGATTCAACCAGCCCAATTCGTTGAGGACTGCGACCTGAATGTCCAGATGCCCCGCGCCGTCCCCGAGGACATGCCCCTCGGAATCGGCCGCTAGGACGGCCGCAATCACGAGATCGATCGGCGGCTCCGCCGGGCAGTCCAGCGGGACCCGCAAGTTCCCGAGACCCTCGCCGCGAAGCCGAGCGACTTGAAACAGACGCGTCCGAGGGATCGAAGCGGGATCGAGCCGGAGGAAGCCCTTCTCCAGTCCAGGGGTGGGGACCGTCAGGGTCTTTCCGTCCATGAGCCCATTCCAGCGAACCTGGAAGAGGTCCGAAAGCGGAGGGCAGAGGAGATGGCGCGCCGTCTTGTAAAGGGGGAGCCTCCTGATCCTCTCGGCGATGGGGCCCCATGCGGAGGATCCCCGCTCACCGAGGGTATCGGTCGCCCGACGGATCAATGCGTCCCTCAGGGCCGCTTTCAATTGGGGAGCCTCCATCTTGCTTCGCACCGATTCCAGGGTCATTGCACCATCAACTGGCGAGCCCGCAGCTTTCGGATTCGGTCCCTGAGCTGTGCCGCTTGTTCAAACTCCAACCGGGCGGCCGCTTCTTTCATTTCCCGTTCCAGGCTTTCAATCTGTTCGTCTGAGGCAACATCGAAACCCATTCCCCAAGGCTCCTGGGGCTCCATGAGAAAGTCTCCGCCCGGCTCCGCCCGGGACTCCTTGTATTCCGCCAGAATGTCCGGAATGTCCTTCTGGATCGACGTCGGCACGATGTGATGGGTTTCGTTGTATTCCAGCTGGATCCGGCGCCGTCGCTGGGTCTCCTCCACGGCGCGCTGGATCGATTCTGTGAGCCGGTTGGCATACAGGATCACCCGACCGTCCACGTTGCGCGCCGCCCGACCGGCCGTCTGGATGAGCGAGCGTTCCGAGCGCAAAAAACCTTCGTTGTCCGCGTCCAGCACGGCGACCAAGGACACCTCCGGAATGTCGAGCCCCTCCCGCAGGAGGTTGATGCCAACCAAAACGTCATACTCACCCAGGCGCAAGTCACGGACCAGCTCAATGCGCTCGAGGGTGTTGATGTCCGAATGCATGTATCTTACCCGAATGTGGAGCTCGGCCAGGTACTCGGTCAGGTCCTCGGCCATCCGTTTGGTGAGCGTCGTGACGAGAACTCGCCGGCCCCTCTCGACCTGCAGGCGGATTTCCCCGATGAGATCGTCCACCTGGTAGTCCGCGGGACGAACCTCGATCAGGGGGTCGGCGAGGCCCGTCGGGCGGATGATCTGCTCCACCACATGATCCCGCGTGCGCTCCAGTTCGTATGGTCCAGGCGTCGCCGACACATACACCACGCGATTGACCTTCCGCTCGAACTCCTCGAAGCACAACGGCCGGTTGTCCAGAGCGGACGGCAGTCTGAACCCGTAGCGCACAAGGGTTTCCTTGCGAGACCGGTCTCCGCGGAACATACCCCGGACCTGGGGGATGGTGATGTGGCTCTCATCGACGAAGAGCAACCAGTCCTCTGGAAAGTAGGAGAACAGAGTCGCGGGAGGACTTCCGGCTTCCCGGCCGTCCAGGTGTCGGGAATAGTTCTCGATCCCGCTGCAGTATCCCATCTCGAGCATCATCTCCAGGTCGAGCCGTGTGCGCTCTTCGAGGCGCTGTGCTTCCACCAGCTTCCCTTCGCGCCTCAGTTCGTCGAGGCGTTGGGAAAGCTCCATCTGGATCGCTTTCACCGCCCGTTCGAGGTTGTCCCGGCTGGTCACGTAATGGGTGCCCGGGTACACGGCGATTTCGTCGAGGCGGCGCAGAGAGCGGCCCGTCAGGGGATCGATCTCCCGGATCGTGTCGATCTCGTCCCCGAAGAACTCCACGCGGATCGCCCGGTCTTCTTCATGGGCCGGGAAGATCTCGAGCACGTCACCCCGAACGCGGAACGTTCCGCGGTGGAAGTCGACGTCGTTACGCTGGTACTGGATCTCCACCAGTTTCCGGAGGACGTCCTCGCGTGCCGTTTCCTGGCCGGTTCGGAGGAAGAGCAGCATCTCTTGGTACGATTCCGGCGATCCGAGGCCGTAGATGCACGAGACACTGGCCACGATGAGCACGTCCCTTCGGGTCAGCAGCGATCGCGTGGCCGAGTGGCGCATCTTGTCGATGGTCTCGTTGATGGAGGCATCCTTGGCGATGTAGGTGTCCGTTTGTGGGACGTAGGCTTCCGGCTGGTAGTAATCGTAGTACGACACGAAATACTCGACCGCGTTTTCGGGGAAGAACGCCTTGAACTCGCCGTAAAGCTGCGCGGCCAGGGTCTTGTTGGGCGCCATGACCAGCGTGGGCTTTTGGACCCGTTGGACGACGTGTGCCATGGTGAACGTCTTGCCGGAGCCCGTCACGCCGAGAAGGGTTTGTTCTCGAACGCCGTTGAGAATAGCCGAGGCGAGCTTTTCAATGGCTTCGGGCTGATCCCCCGTGGGAGGCCAATCGCTCTTGAGCCGAAAGGGTTTCATGTGGGCAATGTCTGTCAAACGAATCGCAGGCGATCGGCGCGCGGGGCGGTTCAAGCCTTGGAGGGATTGCGCCTACTGGGATTCACGAATCACGAGGCCTTCCATGTGCTCCTTGCGGTTGAATTCCGCCGCGAACCGCAAGGCCTCTTCCCGATTGCGAAAGGACCCCACCAGAACCCGGTTCCAGCGCCCCGCCGTGTTGAGATCGATGGTCTCCATGCGCGGGGAATAGCCTTTGCTGCGGAGCTGCTCCACCATGCGTTGCGCGTTCTCCTGATCTTTCAAAGACACCACGAGCAACGTGAAATGCTCGCCGCCTTTTGGGGGCCCGGACTGGGTTTCTTTGGCGGCGGGCACGGCGATCTTTTCGCCTTCCGGCTGCGACGGAACCGGCAGGACCTTCGGCTTCTGGGCGGCGGCCTCATTGGAGCCGCTTCGTTTGCGCACCGCCGAGGCCGCCGCATCCTTGCCCTGTTCGGCCGTATGCTTCTGGGTCAGGTTCTCGTAATATTCAAGGGACTTGGCGACCGCTTTAGGGTCCCAGGTGTCGGCCGCGTTCTCCACAGGAGGCTCCATCTCCCGGTCCAGCCCCAGGAAGCGTAACAGCTGGGCCTGAAGGGTTGTGCTGTTGGCGTCCACCAAAGGGACACCCCGTCCCACCAACACCCCGAAAACAAACATCCAGCTGAGCGCCGCAACCAGGCAGAAGCCGTAAACCACCATGCGCGCGAGCGAAAGCTCGAAATGGTAACGCCTGGGGGCCTTCTCGGATTCCCTGGGATCGGACTGGTTGCCGGTCCTGTTCATTGAGGCCATGTGTCGCCGAGCCCCCTTTGTGCCGTCACATCTTTTCGGGCGCTTGCACGCCGAGGATCGCCAGCGCGTTACGGATGACGCATCGGACGGCGGCGGCCAGATACAGTCTGGCGTGCGAGATGTCGAGATCCTCGCCCAAGATGCGGTTCTGATTGTAATAGCTGTGGAAAGTCGAGACAAGCTCGTGCAGATAGTAAGGGATCAGATGCGGTTCGTGGTGTCCCGCACAGGTGACCAGAAGCTGAGGATACTCGCCAAGTAGGCGCATGAGCGCGATCTCCTGGGGACTTTGGAGGGGCCTCAGGTCGGGGGCGGGGCCTCCCCCCAGCCACTCGCAAGGGATGCCGCGCTCCCGTGCGACCTCGAAGACACTGCTCAGACGGGCATGGGCGTATTGAACGTAATAGACCGGGTTCTCATTGCTCTGCATCTTGGCCACGTCCAAGTCAAAATCCAAAGGACTGTCGGACCTTCGGGTGAGGAAAATGTAGCGGGCCGCATCCTTGCCGACCTCGTCGATAACCTCCCGAAGCGTCACGAACTCCCCCGCCCTTGTGGACATGGCCACCGGAGCTCCGCCCCGCAGCAGATTGACCAGTTGGATGAGAATGATGTGGAGGTCCTCCCGGTTCCGGCCCATTGCCTGAATGCCGGCCATCATGCGGGGAACGTACCCGTGATGATCCGCACCCCAGATGTCAATCACCCGATCGAATCCACGGTCGTACTTGTTCCGATGGTAAGCCAGATCGGCGGCGAAATAAGTAGAGACCCCATTGGCGCGGATGACGACCCGGTCCTTCTCGTCGCCGAAGGCCGTGCTCCGAAACCACCGGGCGCCCTCCGATTCGTAAATGTAGCCCGAAGCTTCAAGGGCCGCGATGGTCCGCTCCACGGCGTGTTGCTCGTGGAGGCTGCGCTCGCTGAACCACTCGTCGAACCTCACCCCGAATGTGTCCAAGTCTTCCTTGATCCCGTTGAGGATGCTGGTGGCGGCATAGCGGGTGAAGATGGGAAGCACCTCCGAGAGGACCGCACCACGATAGCGGTCTCCCACCTCCTCCCGGAATGCGGCGGCAAGATCCTTCATGTAATCACCCCGGTAGTGGTTCTCGGGGAATACGACCGGCTCCCCGAGGATCTCCTGGTACCGGTAGTAGAGACTCGCCCCAAGGGTGTCCATCTGATTGCCCGCGTCGTTGATGTAATACTCGCGCTGCACGTCGAACCCGCAAACCTCGAGGATATTCGCCATCACATCCCCCGTTGCGGCCCCTCGACCATGACCGATGTGCAACGGGCCGGTCGGATTGGCGCTCACGAATTCCACCTGCACCCGCTTGCCACGTCCGACGTTGACGTGACCGTATCGGTCGGGATCCTGAACGATTTGTTCCAGAATGCCATGCCAGGCTTCGGGTTTGACGAAAAGATTGATGAAGCCGGGCCCCGCGATTTCGACCCTCGAACAGATCGCACCCCGGTCGGACAGATTCTCGATCAGCCTGGTGGCAATGTCCCGTGGCTTGCGCCTCAGCTGACGCGTGAGGCTCATGGCCACGTTGGTCGCGTAATCCCCATGCTCGGGCAACTTGGGAATCACCAATTCAACGGCTTCGGCGGTCAAGGGCGGCAGTCCCTCCCGCTCGAGCAGGGCCGATGCGGCATCGAGCAGCATGGACAGGATCTGGTCTCTCACGAGCATCTTCGGTTCCAAACGGGCTCCTTGTGGATATGGAAATGAATCGGCGCAGCCGTGCTTATATCCCACGATGACCCCGGCCGCAAGCCACTCTTGCGCTTCCACTGCGCGATGCGATCCGTCGGGCCATCCGTCCCGTTGATCTCCAGCGGACTGGAGCGTCGGCAGACCTCAGCCCCCTCCGCTGTAGCCGGCGAAAGGAAACGGGCGAGACTCGCGTCAAGCTCTCCCCTATGAAAGTTTCCGCCGTGGGTCGATCTTGATCCGGCACCTGATTTCCTCGATCCAACCCCAGCGCGGGGCTCGCCCGTGGAACGCCTCCCATTTGCCAATCCGATGGGAATGAGGTAGTTCATGAGGAGTTCATGTGGCCTGAACCGTCAGAGAGAGGAGTCCTTGGATGCGGATGGAACATTTCCCGGATGATGTGAAACCGTTTATGGCTCCCCAGCCGAGCGGAAGCTACCGATACGAGTGCTTCGGCTGTGGCGCCCATTTCGGCGTGGAATCCCTGCTGTACACCTGTCCCGAATGCAGAAGTGTGCTTCGGATCCAAGATGGCGAGTGGGAACGATTGAAATCCATCCCCGGACCACTGTGGCGGAAGGTTTTCGACTATCGGAGCATGGTCACGGAACCTGCCCTCAGGGGCGTGTATCGCTTCTACGAGCTCATTGGATCGATCATCCCCCTGGAAGATGTAGTCTACCTCGGAGAGGGGCAAACACCCGTCATCCGGGCCAATGCGAGAGTCAATGACTGGGTCGGCATGCCGATTCATTTCAAGAACGACGGCCAGAACCCAAGCGCTTCGTTTAAGGACCGGGGGATGGCCAGCGCCTTCAGCTACCTACGCTACATCATCCGCTCCAGGCGCCTGGAAGACGTCCTCGCCATCTGCGCGTCCACCGGCGACACGTCGGCCTCGGCAGCCCTGTACGCCTCCTATTTCGTCGAGGGGGTGAAGTCCGCGGTCCTTCTGCCCCACGGAAAGGTGACGCCACAGCAGTTGGGCCAGCCCCTGGGGAGTGGAGCGCACGTGATCGAGATCCCCGGGGTGTTCGACGATTGCATGAAGGTTGTCGAGCATCTTTCGGAACGCTACGCCGTGGCTTTGATGAATTCCAAGAACGCCTGGAGAATCTTGGGGCAGGAATCCTACAGCTATGAGATCGCCCAGGGCTTCGATTATGACATCGGGCACCTGGTCGTCGTCGTTCCTATCGGAAACGCCGGGAACATCACGGCCGTGCTCCAGGGGTTTCTCAAACTCCACGACCTCAAAATCATCACCGAGCTTCCCTGGGTGTTGGGAGTCCAGTCCGAGCACGCCAATCCCGTTGTCCTGTATTACCTGGAACCGGACCGGTCCAGGCGGCATTTCCGCCCCGTGACCGTTCGAGCGAGCGTGGCCCAGGCTGCCATGATCGGGAATCCCGTCTCCATGCCGCGGGTCATGGCGCTGGTCGAGCAGTACCGCAGCCTTGCCGGGGAACGGGCGTTCCAGGCGATTGATGTGTCCGAACAGGAGATCATGGACGCCATGCTCACGGCAAATCGCAATGGCCACATCGCCTGCACCCAGGGCGGGGAGTGTCTTGCCGGAATTCGCAAGGCCGTCCGGGAGGGTCGGGTCGACCGAGACCGTGCCGCGGTTCTCGATGCGACGGCCCATGCGCTCAAGTTTGCCGTATTTCAAGAGAAATATTTCGACGATGCGTTCGAGCCTGAGTTCGAGATCGTTCCGAGAAAGGAACTGCAGAATAGACCGACCTTGATTTCGCCGCCCGCCGGCGTTCCGACGCCTCGGCAGGGGGCCACGCTCGATGCCGAGGCGATGAACCGTTTCATCGAATATACCGGACAGGCCATCGCGCGGGAGCTCGGGCTGCGAGCCCGCTGATCGTGAGGATTCAATCAATCGGAAAGGAAGATGGGATGACGGGTCTGCTGGCCTACAAGGGTACGTTTCCCCGGTTGGGAAAGGACGTTTTCATCGCCCCGGGCGCCTGGGTCATCGGGGACGTGCTCATTGGGGATGGCTCCAGTATCTGGTTCAACACCCTGGTTCGAGGAGATGTCCACTTCATCCGGATCGGCGCCCAAACCAACATCCAGGACAACTCGACGCTCCACGTCACCGGCGGCAAGTTCCCCCTCGTGATCGGGGACCGGGTTACGGTCGGGCACCGGGCGATCGTGCACGGCTGTGTCGTGGAGGACGACTGCATGATCGGGATGGGCTCGATCGTCATGGATGGCGCCAGGATCGGTGCCGGTTCCCTGGTGGGTGCCGGGGCGGTGGTGACGCCGGGCACCGTCGTGCCCCCCGGGTCCCTGGTGCTCGGAATGCCCGCCGTGGTCGTCCGACCGGTGAACGCGCGGGAGCATAATCTGATCGTGAGCAGCGGCGCGCACTACCGGGAACTGGCACGCGATTACATGGCGGCCGAATGGGAGCAGGAGGCCAAGCGCATCAAAGGCTTTCTGGGCTAGTTCAATGGGAGGAAGATACGGGCCAATGCCATTGATCGCTGGGGTGGATGCTCAGGGGCACATCCATGGGAACCGGCAGAGCCCGTTCCAGCACGCCGTGGCCCATGAGCTCCATCGCCGCGTTGACCAGGGATTCGTCGTCGCCGTTCCAGCGACTTCTCGCCTGTTCAAGCGTGGGGGCCTCTCCCTGGTCCAAGAAAGCGCAAAGCAAGATGTACAGGGATGTCGCTTCCACACTCGCCTTCAGATCGAAAATCAGCCGGTCCATATGCATGATCGGGGTTCTTCCTTTCTCAGCGGGGTTCGGTGAGCCTATAACAAAGCCTGAGGCGCGGTGTCAATCCCCCCGGCCCGGTTTCGTCCGGTCGAGGCCGCATCGCGCCCATGCGCCCCGCAGGCTTTCCGTTGGAAGAGAGTTCACCATTTTTTGGGTTAACGGGCGAGGAAATGAGTGACAAAAATGTTTAATTGAGCTATTTGAGCGCTGCAAGCACGCAACGTCTCATGATTTGTGATTTCGTTGGAAGGTGAACCTGCCATGGCGGCCAACTACAGCTATCTGGAATTGAGGGCTCTGCACGAGATCGCCCGGGTACTAGCTCGGTCCGACGAGCTCAAGGATCAGCTCCAGCAAACTCTGGACATCATGAGCACCTGGCTCGGCATGGAGCGAGGGGCGGTATCCATCCTCGACCTTCAGACGGGAGAAGCGTGGCTCGATGTCGCGCGGGGGGTGGACTTCGAAACCGGACGGATCAGTTACCAGCCCGGCGAAGGAATCACAGGGAAGGTGGCGCAAACGGGACGACCGATGGCGGTGGCAAACCTCGGCAACGAGACGCTCTTCCTCGACCGCACCGGGGCCCGCCGCTCTCTGGATCGCTCGAGTCTCGCCTTTCTGTGCGTCCCGATTTTTTACCAAAATCAAGTGGTAGGTGTCCTCTCGGCCGACAAGCTCGCCCACCAGGTGGAGAGTCTCGAGAGGGAGGTGGAGATCCTGGGTGCCATTGCCGAGCTTCTTGGCAAGGTGGTCCACTTTCGGGTCGTTGAGGAGGAGAACAAGCGGTTGCGGGAGATGCTGGCCGAGGCCAAACGGCCCATGACGAGCATCATCGGTCGATCCAAGGTGATTCGCGAGGTGCTTCGACTCATCGACCAGGTGGCTGGCACGAATACGACGGTGCTGATCAACGGAGAAACCGGGACCGGCAAGGAACTGGTCGCCAAGGCCCTCCACGAGAACAGCCCGCGGCGGAGCCGGCCCTTCGTTCAGGTCAACTGCGCCGCCATGCCCGACACCCTTCTGGAAAGCGAGTTGTTCGGGCATGAGAAGGGGGCGTTCACGGGAGCCGTGACCCGTCGGCGGGGAAGATTCGAGGAGGCTCATGGAGGAACCATCTTCCTCGACGAAGTCGGAGAGCTCTCGCCCGTGGCGCAGGCGAAGCTGCTTCGGGTCCTGCAGGAGAGGGAGTTTCAGCCCTTGGGATCGTCGCGAACCATCAAGGTGGACGTGCGGGTGGTGGCCGCGACGAATAAGGATTTGGAGCGCGAGGTGGCAAGCGGCGCGTTCCGTTCCGATCTGTATTACCGGCTCAACGTGTTCCCCATTTTTCTCCCTCCACTGCGGGAACGTGGTCCGGACATCCTGCTGCTCGCGGACTATTTCGCCGGTAAGTATGCGCAGGAATTCGGCAAGGTGGTGAATCGCATCTCGACGAGCGCCATCGACATGATGATGTCGTACCATTGGCCCGGAAACGTGCGGGAGCTCGAAAACTGCATCGAACGGGCCGTCCTGCTGACCACCGGCGAGGCAGTGGAGGCGTGGCATCTGCCCCCGACCCTCCAGATGAAGCCGTCCGGAACCCAGAGTGTGAGTCGAGGAAAACTGGAGGCTCTCGTGGGCGCTTTCGAACGAGACCTCATTACGGACGCCCTCAAGGATGTGCGGGGCAACCAGTCGGAGGCGGCTCGGCTCATGGGGACGACCAAACGGATCATCCAATACAAAGTGCACAAGTATGGAATCGATCCGAGGCGGTTTCGAGCCAAGTCGGCTTCTTGATCCATGGCACACGGCGAGGGGAATCCAGCCCGCCGAGGCTCCACGGAGGCACCGGGAATGCGCATCGCTTTGGCCCAGATCAATCCCCTGATCGGCGATTTTGAGGGAAACGCCGGGAAAATCGTTCGGTTTGCGGCGACGGCGAGGGAAAGGGGATGTGACCTGGTGGTGTTTCCGGAGCTGGCCCTGGTGGGGTACCCGCCGCGAGACCTTCTCGACGTGCCGAGCTTTGTGGGTTCGAGCCGAGAGTTTTGGCCGAGACTCCAGGAGGCCAGTGCGGGCATAGGGCTCATCTGCGGTGTCGTAGCCGAGAACGCCTCCGGATTCGGAAAACCCTATCACAATACGGCCCTGTTTTTTGACGATCGAAAACTCGTCGGAATGGCTCACAAGCGCCTGCTCCCCTCTTACGATGTGTTTGACGAGGAGCGGTTCTTTGAGCCCGGCAGGACCGGTTGGTGGGGGGATTGGCGCGGCAGGCGGCTGGGTCTCACCATCTGTGAGGACATCTGGAACGTTCCGGAATACCTTCCCCGCCCTCTCTATCGGGAGGACCCCGTTGCCGAGATGAGGCGCGCTTCAGTGGATCTGCTCATCAATATCGCCGCATCGCCGTTCCATCTTGGAAAAGCCGCCTGGGTCGGGGAGCTGCTCAGGAGCCACGCCTCGCAGTCCGGCATGCAGGTCATCTATGTCAACCAAGTCGGCGGCAATGACGAGCTTGTCTTCCAAGGGCGCAGCATGGCCTGGGACGCTTCGGGGCGCCTCGTGGCCAGGGGCGCGGATTTTGAGGAAGACCTCGTGGTCCTGGACACGGAGAGTGGAGAAGGCGAGCAGCACGGGGAACCATTGGATTCGGTCGATGAATTGTTGGGAGCCCTGGTGCTCGGTCTCAGGGACTATGCCGCCAAGTGTGGGTTCAGAAAGGCCGTCGTGGGGTTGAGCGGCGGAGTGGATTCGGCCGTTGTGGCCTGTGTGGCCGTCCTGGCTCTGGGACCGGAGTGTGTGATGGGCGTCGGGATGCCGGGTCCATACAACGCTCCGGAGAGCCTCGAAGACGCGGCGGAACTGGCGCGGCGCCTCTCGATTCCCTTCTCCGTGGTTCCCATCACGGACCTGTTCGCGAGCGCGCTTCGTGCCTTGGCCCCCGCATTTGAGGGCCGGCCGCAGGACGTGACCGAGGAGAACATCCAGGCGCGCCTGCGGGGGCTCATTTTGATGGCTTTTTCAAATAAATTCAATAGATTGCTTCTGAGCACGGGAAACAAGTCGGAGATGGCCGTCGGATACTGCACGCTCTACGGGGACATGAACGGTGGGCTTGCGGTGCTCGGGGATGTGCCCAAGACCATGGTCTACCAGCTGGCGCAGCGCCTGAGGGAACGGCACGGATGGATTCCGGATCGGACCCTCACGCGCGCTCCTTCGGCGGAGCTGCGTCCGGACCAGAAGGATGAGGACAGCCTCCCCCCCTATGCTGTCCTGGACGCAATCCTGACGGCGTACGTGGAAAGGCGTCTGCCTGTGTCGGCCATCGTCGCCGAGGGCTGGGATTCCGGCCTGGTGAAATGGGTGGTCGACCGGGTGAATCGAAACGAATACAAGCGATGGCAGGCTCCGCCGATTCTCAGGGTCACATCGAAAGCTTTCGGCACGGGGCGGCGCTTCCCCATCGCCCAGCGGTTCCTGGATGCGGCGGGCTGATGATTTTCGGCAGAGGGGCATCCCGGTGGGAAAGGGAGGGGGGGCGTTGTGCCGGAATCTCCATGGGAGCCCGTCCATCGGTTTCGGGGCTCGGAAAGGCGGCGGATCATGAAAAAAATCGAGGCGATCATCAAGCCGTTCAAATTGGATGATGTGAAGGAGAAGCTCGCCGAGGTCGGGGTGAAGGGCATGACGGTGACGGAGGTGCGCGGTTTTGGTCGCCAGAAAGGCCACACGGAGATTTACCGCGGGGCGGAGTACGTGGTGGACTTCATTCCGAAGATCAAAATCGAAGTGGTGTCGGCAGACGACCGGGTCAGTGAGGTTGTCGAGGCCATCCGGGACGCGGCCCACACGGGCAAGATCGGCGATGGCAAGATCTTTGTCCTGCCTGTGGAGGAGTGCGTTCGCATTCGAACCGGTGAGTCCGGCGAGGATGCGCTGTAAGCCTCCGGCCCCACGTTGAACTGTGTGATCCAGGCTGGATCGGATGGAAAGGGAGTCATGCGCCCTCAAGCCCTGTCGGCTGCCCTGAGACGTCTCAAAGACCTACGGCAGAATTTTGCGCGGACCTGCTCCGAAGACGTCCCCGGATTGCTCGCGGCCAGGACCTACGCTCGGAACTATCTGGACGCTTTGAGCCGAGCGTTCAAAGACCCGGACCTGTCCCCGACCGGATGGTCCCTCGTGGCCGTGGGCGGCTTTGGGCGAGGGGAGCTGAGCTTCGCCTCGGACCTGGACCTGCTTTTTCTGCACGAAAACCGCCTGTCCAGGACCTTGCACGGCCTCCTTCGGGAGATCACCACGGGGCTTTGGGACGCCGGTTTTGAAGTGGGCCACAACGCCGCCTCGTTGTCGGCCCTCAAGAAGCTCATCCACGAGGACTTCTCGATCTTAACCAACTACCTGGAGGCCCAGTTCATCGCCGGAGACCGGGGGCTTTTCGACGCATGGCGTCAATCCTACTTCAATGAGCTCGGGGGCCGGAGCCGTCGCCGCTTCCTTCAGGATCTGCTCAATTATCGGACCGCCCGTCAGAAGCAGTACGGTGAAAGCTCTTACCTGCTCGAACCCCATGTGAAGGAGGGCGTCGGGGGACTCCGGGACCTGCATTCCATCCGCTGGGCTGGGGTGTATTGCCTGCGCAGCTCGGATTTCAGCCGCCTCGTGGAGGATGACTGGCTGACCCAGCAAGAACAGCTCTGGCTGGACCAGGCCTACGATTTCCTTTGGCGAGTGCGCTTGCAGCTGCATCAGGTCACGGGCAGGCGTCAGGATCAACTGTTGTTTTCCGAGCAGGAACTCCTGGCCGGGCGGCTCGGGTTTGCGGCGGGCGAACAGGCTGCCTCGGTTGAGGCATTCATGCGACTCTATTATCGGCATACGGCCCGGATCCGGCGGACCACGACCTTCTTTCTGGAACGCCTCGACGAGCGGTTCAACCGGAAGGTGCGCTTCGGACTGAGGCGCCGACATATCCTTCCGGGACCCTTTTCCCTGGAGGGGCGGCAGCTGCAGTTCATGGAGCCCGACTGGGTGAAGCGGGATCCCCGTCTGCTCATGCAGATCTTTTGGCAGGCGGCCCAGTCGATGGCGCACTTTCACCACCAGACGGGACAGGTGATCCGGGAAAACCTGTGGGCGTTCGACGATGCAGCCCGGCGGGATCCAAAGGTCATCGGACAGTTCATGGATATCCTCCTGAACCCGGACCATTCGTTCCGGGTCCTCAAGATGATGCTGGAAACGGGATTTCTGGAGACCTTTATCCCGGAGCTCGCTCCCTTGCGATACCGGGTCCAATACGATGTGTATCATCTGTACACGGTGGATGAGCATCTCCTGAGGACCGTTCGGGAGCTCCACGCCATGGAACGGGGCGAGGACGAGGCTTTGAAGCCGCTCGGTCTGCGGGAGGTCTTCGAGGCGCTCGAGCATCGCAGACTGCTCTACGTCGCGGCGTTTCTGCACGACATCGGCAAGGGGCACGGGAAAGGACACGCCGCCATCGGGGCCCGCATGATTGAAAGCATCGGGCCTCGCCTGGGTCTCGACCCGGAGGAAACCGAGTTGCTCAAGTTCCTGGTCGAGCAGCATCTGCTGCTCGTCGAAACCGCGCTCAAGCGGGATTTAATGGACGAGAAGCCCATCCTGCGCTGCTCCTTCGAAGTGGGAAGCAGCGAGTGCCTAAGGCTCCTTTATCTGCTCAGCATCGCCGACTCCCGGGCGACCGGTCCTGGGGCCTGGAGCACCTGGAAAGCGTCTTTGCTTCGCGAGCTCTACGTCAAGGTCGACCATCTCCTGCGGCGGGGGGACTGGAAAAAGGAAGAGGTCGAACGGCGGTCTGCGGAGGTGCAGGAAGCCGTCCTTGCAAGGATTTCCGAGGATGAAGATCGGAATCGGGTGATCCAGTGGCTGGATACGCTCTCGTTTCGATACCTCCTCTCGCAGTCGGCCGATGCCATCCTCGATCATTACGCGATGGAAAAGGATCTGGCGGGACGGGTTTTGGTCGTACGCACCGAGCCGGCCGAAGGGGACATGTGGCGGATCACGATCGCCACACGGGACAAGCCCGGACTCTTCGCGACCATCACGGGCGTGCTGTGGGTGCGTGGTCTGAACATCCTGGCCGCTGAGATCTTCACGCGGCAATCGGGAATCGCATTGGACGTGATCACCGTGGAGCGACTCCCGGCTCCCGACCGGGCCGATGAAATGTTCGAGCGAATTTATGGGGATCTCGAACAGTCTATCCAGGACCGCCGTTACCTCGAGTCAATGATCGCCGAAAAACGGAAACCCTCACTGTTCCAAAAACGGACCCTGCCGCGGAGGGAAGACCGGATTGTCATCGATGAGGAGGCGTCCGATTTCTACACCATCATCGAGGTCTATACGTGGGATCGCCCCGGGGTCCTGCATGCAATCTCCCAAACACTCTTCGAACTCGATATCACCATCCAACTGGCGAAAATCTCCACCCCTGGCGCTCAGGTGGCCGATGTTTTCTACGTTACGGACCTCAGCGGCGAACGGATTCGGGATCCCGACCAGCACGATCGAATCCGCTCGCGGCTCCTCGATTGCCTGACGGCGGTGGGTTGAGGTCTTTGGGGACGGTCGCGATCCTTCCCATCGGTACAAATTTGTTGTGGACAGAATGACGGAGGAACGCTTTTGTACCGGTCTGTGTGCCGGGGCAGGCTGGGTTCGGCGCTGTCGATCTTGTGGCCATGCGGTCTCAGAGGCAATCCGGGGCGAGTGAGGTTCGTTGGCAGATTTCTTGCCAATTAAGCCGCCGATGTTCGAGGCAGTCACTGGAGCCCATCCATCATTTTTCTTGGGATCAACGGGAACGAATCAACCTCAACAAGGGAGGAACCCTCATGACACCGAAGGAAGTCCTGGCATTTGCCAAGGAACAAGGCGCCAAGATGGTCGATTTCAAGTTCATGGACTTTCTGGGCACTTGGCAGCATTTCACGAATCCGATCGAGGAGCTTGGAGAGTCGGACTTTGAGAACGGATACGGTTTCGACGGGTCGAGCATCCGGGGATGGCAGCCCATCAACGCGAGCGACATGTTGGTGGTTCCCGACCCCGACACGGCCATCATGGATCCCTTCATGGCGACGCCGACGCTCACGATGATCTGCAACGTCGTGGACCCGGTCACCAAGGAACGTTACACGAAGGACCCCCGCTACATCGCCACCAAGGCGGAGAATTACCTGAAGTTCACCGGAATCGGGGACGCCGCCTGGTTCGGCCCGGAAGCAGAGTTTTTCATCTTTGACGATATCCGCTACGACACGGCCTGCCAGTATGGATTCTATTTCATCGATTCTTCGGAGGGAATCTGGAACAGCGGCCGGATCGAGAATCCGAACCTCGGCTACAAACCCCGTCACAAGGAAGGGTATTTCCCCGTTCCTCCGGTTGATTCCCAGCAGGACCTTCGAACCGATATGGTCCTCATGATGCAGAAGGTAGGGTTGACCGTCGAGTGCCAGCATCACGAGGTGGCCACGGCCGGCCAGGCGGAAATCGACATGAAGGCTGCCACACTGGTCAAGATGGCGGACAATCTGCAGTGGTACAAATATGTGGTGAAGAACGTGGCCCGCAAGAACGGCAAGACGGTCACGTTCATGCCCAAGCCCCTTTTTGGCGACAACGGTTCGGGTATGCACATTCACATGAGCATCTGGAAGGGCGGGCAGCCCCTGTTCGCCGGGGACAAATACGCGGGTTTGAGCGAAATGGCGCTGCACGCGGCTGGAGGCGTCCTAAAACATGCGGCCGCCATCTGCGCCATCACGAACCCGACCACCAACTCCTACAAGCGTCTCGTGCCCGGTTATGAAGCTCCGGTGAACCTGGCCTATTCGAGCCGCAACCGCAGCGCTTCGGTCCGGATCCCCATGTACTCGGCTTCGCCGAAGCTGAAGCGACTCGAGATCCGCTTCCCGGATCCGTCGTGCAACGGCTACCTGGCCTTCAGCGCCCTCCTCATGGCGGCCCTGGACGGGATCGAAAATCGGATCCATCCGGGTGAGCCCCTGGATCGGGACATCTATTCCATGAGTCCCGAGGAGCTTGCCAATGTGCCCTCCACCCCGGGCTCCCTCGAACAGGCCCTGGATGCTCTGGAGAAAGATCACGAGTTTCTCCTCAAGGGGGATGTCTTCACGGAGGACGTGATTCGGACGTGGATCGACTACAAGCGTGAGAACGAAGTGGATGCCCTGCGCATGAGGCCGCATCCGCATGAGTTCAAGCTTTACTTTGACATCTAGGACGAATCGGCCTGATTTCCCGCCCCTAAACTGCCGGTCCATGACGTGCGGTGGGGGCGGGGATATCTTCAACGGTTATGACCCTCGTTCCAGGTGCTTTGGGGACGGGGGTTATCCGTTTTTCTTGAGAAAGGTCTTGACTCGACCGAAATAGTTGCTATAAGTGCGCCAGTCAGAGAAGTACGGTTGGATGGGCTTTTGGGAGTGAAAAGGAAAAGATGGAAGACAGCGACAGTAGCGGCACTCGTTGCGGGCACGAATGGTCGAGCGATGCGCCTGACGGGGGTTCGTGGGTGAGGTGCGGCATGCGGTGAGCCACTAAGGTGAGCCAATGCGTTCCCACGGAGACCCGAGCCATGGCTCGGGTTTTTTTGTGCCGAAAAACCGAGTAGGAGGTGACCCATGAAGGTTGTGCTCATTCGAGGTCGGAATCGGCATGAAACGAGGAAGAAGGCATTGGATTACTGGTTTGCCCATCGAGAGCAGTTCACCTGCACCATGAAGGATTTCTTGCGGAAATGTTCCACGGATCCTTCCGGTCGCGTGATCATGTATAAGGAGTGAGGGATGGAACCTGACGATCCGTACGATTCAAGCAAGCGGCCCGGGGGCTGAAGGTGCTTCATTCCTTCAGCCCTTTTTTTGTGCCGAATCGCGCTTGCCTGTGCCGTCGCCCCTCCGCTTTCGTTCCCGCCCCTTCGAGTGAAGTCTAAGGTCAACAGATCGAACCGTGTTTTCCGATTGACCCTGTGACAATTGTTTGCTAAAGGTTTCGCAAACTTGAGGATGACCTGCGTGGGCGCGCGCGCCTGCTCGCAGTCGGATCGCCGTGGAAACCGACGTCGAAATGAGGAGACAGTCATGTTTCAGTGGGGTGGGTTTTGGTGTGCGGATCTCAAGCGGAGCCTGGCAAGCATGCTTCCGTGGGATGTGCCCTGGTACGACCCAAGTCATACCGTCTTTTTCGCGGCTCTTTACGGGGCCCTCAGCGTGATCGGATTCGGCGTGCTGGCGGCGGTACTCATCACCATCAAACGCCTCAAGTCGGGCGACGCCGACGGCCATCACTGAATCCGGGCGCGTTCCCGAATCTTTGAGTCCTCTGCCCCGATGGGGGATACCCCGGTTCGGTGCGCGGTGCCGTGGCTCCGTCTTTCGGCAGGACCTCGGACCGCGTGCCGGCGGTACGGGTGCGGTCCTCCCGATCGAATCGCATCGCATCCATGGCCTTCACGCCGTGTCCGTCTTCCCGCCGACGAATTCATCTTTGGACCGATGAGGCGAGCGAACCGTATCCGCCGGTGTGGCGGACCGTGGACGCCCCACGGACTCACCGGCGGCTGACGCTGGAGAGACAGCATGCATCCTAACGTGTTTCGCGAATACGATATCCGCGGAGTGGTCGGGGAAGATATCCTGGACCTGGACGTGGTGGCCCTGGGAAGGACTTTCGGGACGTACATGCGGGCGCAGGAAAAGCGCCGTGTCGTGGTGGGGCGAGATTGCAGGTTGAGCTCTCAGCGCTATCGGGACCTGCTCCTGGAGGGTATGCTCGCGTCCGGAATGGACGTCGTCGACCTGGGCGTGTGCCCGACTCCCCTGATGTATTTTGCGATCCGCCATCTGGATCGTGAGGGCGGCGTCATGATCACGGCCAGCCACAATCCTCCTGAATACAACGGGTTCAAGATCTGCAACGGACACGACACGATTTCAGGGGCTGAGATCCAGCGACTTCGGCGGATCATGGAATCCGGGGATTTCGCCGAGGGAAACGGCTCCGTTGAAACGTTCGACGTGATCACGCCCTACATGGAGTTCGTCCTACAAAACATCACGCTGAAGCGAAGGCTGAGGGTGGGGGTGGATGCGGGCAACGCCACGGGGGGGCCGATTGCCGTGCCCATCCTGGAGCGATTAGGCTGTGAGGTTCATCCGCTGTATTGTGACATGGATGGCACGTTTCCTAATCATGAGCCCGACCCGACGGTCCTGGAGAATCTGCGGGATCTGACGGATCTGGTCACCCGCAACGGCCTGGATGTCGGCGTGTCCTACGATGGGGACTGTGACCGCCTGGGAGTGGTCGATCATCGGGGAGAGGTCGTTTACGGAGACCAGCTCATGATCATCTTCGCTCGGGAAATTCTGTCTCGGCGGCCGGGCACGACGTTTATCTCGGAGGTCAAGTGCTCGAAAACCCTTTACGACGAGATCGAAAAGCTCGGCGGGAAGATCATCATGGGGCGCACGGGACACTCCCTCATGAAAGCCAAGATGAAGGAAGTGGACGCCGTGCTCGCCGGCGAAATGAGCGGTCACATGTTTTTCAAGGACCGCTTTTTCGGATTTGACGATGGGATCTACGCCTCCTGCCGCCTGCTTGAGATCCTCGCGGGCACCGGCAAAACGGTCCCGGAGCTCCTCGAAGGGGTGCCCAGGACCCACACGACGCCTGAAATCCGGGTGACCTGTCCGGATGACGTCAAGTTCGACGTCGTCGATCGCGCCATGAGGGAATTCCGAAAAGCGGGTCTTGAGGTCATCGACGTGGACGGGGCTCGAATCGTATTCCCCGATGGATGGGGCCTGGTGCGCGCGTCCAACACCCAGCCCGTCCTCGTCCTGCGGTTCGAGGCGGAGACGCCGGAGCGGCTGGACGAGATCCGTCATCTGGTCGAATCCACCATCGAACGGGTTCGTGGTTGAGGAACCAGCGTCGTGCGGCGTTAGGCCTTGACGATGATCTCGCGGCGCTCCCGGACGTTCTTGGTGGCGTTGCGCGTGTCGATCACCAGAGGCGCATGCCGAACGATCCAATCGTAATCGTAGTCCGAATGGTCGGTCAGGATCATCACCGCATCGACCCCCTCCAGCACCTCCTCCGTCAGCGGCTTGGATTCCATTTGGAACTGGTGTTTACGGCCCGGCTTGAGCCTGGGGATGTGGGGATCGTTGTAGGAGACCAGCGCCCCCCGCTGAAGGAGCAGTTCCATGATCGCATAGCTCGGGGACTCCCGGTCGTCGTCGATGTCCTTTTTGTAGGCCACGCCGAGCACCAGGATCTTGGAGTCTCTCAGGCATTTTTTCCGGTCGTTCAGGGCCTCAATGGTTCGTTCCAGCACATAGTAGGGCATGGAGACGTTGATGTCGCCCGCCAGCTCGATGAACCGTGTCGTGAAGTCGTATTCGTGAGCCTTCCAGGACAGGTAAAAGGGGTCGATCGGGATACAGTGGCCACCGAGACCCGGGCCCGGCTGAAAGGGGGTGAATCCGAACGGCTTGGTGGACGCCGCGTCGATGACCTCCCAGATGTCGATGCCCATCCGTAGCGCCAGAACCTTGAGTTCGTTCACCAGCGCGATGTTGACGCTTCGGTAGATGTTCTCCAGGAGCTTGGTGAGTTCGGCGGCCTTGGTGGACGAAACGGGGACGACGCGGGTGATGGCTGCTCCGTACAGTTCCGAGGCGCATTGGAGACACAGGGGGGTGACGCCGCCCACCACTTTGGGAATGTTGCCCGTGCTGAAGTGCTTGTTGCCGGGGTCCTCGCGCTCGGGGGAAAACGCCACGTGGACGTCGCGGCCGACTTGGAGGCCTGTGGATTCCAGGATGGGGACGACGAGCTCATCCGTCGTTCCCGGATAGGTGGTGCTTTCGAGGATCACCAGTTGGCCGGGGCGAAGGTACTTGGCGATGGTTCGGGTTGTGTCCTCGACGAAGCGCAGATCCGGCTCCATTTTGTCCGTCAAGGGGGTCGGGACACAGATGAGGATGCAGTCGGCTTCTCTTAGCCGCTCGAAGTTGAGCGTGACGTCGACGCGTTTGCTGGCGAGGAACGCATTGATCGGGTCGATGGGAATATGCTTGATATAGCTTTTCCCGTGGAGCAGGGCGTCGATCTTGCGGGCATCGATGTCGAATCCGATCATCGGAAACCCGGCTTCCGCAAACCGAATCAAGAGGGGCAGACCGACATATCCCAATCCGATGATGCCGACGACCGCTTCCTTGGCTTTGATTTTCTCGAGCAGATCACTCATGCCGTGTTGTCCCTCCCTTGGGTGATGGCGCAGAGTCCAGGGCTCACCAAGTCTTGCGGACCTTGACGCCGCGTTCGATGAGAAACTCCTTGATTTCCCGGATGGTGTAGGTGCCGTAGTGGACCATGGATGCGATCAGTGCCGCGTCGGCATGGCCCAGGTCCAGAACGTCGGCGAGATGCACCGGCTCTCCGGCCCCTCCGGAGGCAATCACCGGGATGCGGACGTGCGTGGATATGAGACGAGTCAACTCCAATTCGTAGCCCGTTTTGGTCCCATCGGCATCGATGGAATTGAGGCAAATTTCCCCGGCCCCCAGTCGCTGGGCCTCGAGAGCCCACCAGAGGGCGTCGATCCCCATGGCGGTCCTGCCCCCATTGATGACCATCTCATAACCGGAGGGAATCGTTTCCGAAACGGGCACCCGCTTGACATCCATCCCCAGCACGATGCACTGGCTCCCGAACGCTTCGGCCCCCTGGCGGATGATGTCCGGGTTCAAGACCGCGGCTGAATTGACACTCACCTTTTCAGCCCCTGCGAGCAGCACGTCGCGCATGTCCGAAACGGTGCGGATGCCCCCGCCGACCGAAAAGGGAATGAAAATCGTTTCGGCCACCCGTCGCACGACATCCAGCATGATCGGACGCTTGTCGCTCGAGGCCGTGATGTCGTAGAACACGATCTCGTCGGCGCCCTGCTCGTAATAGAACCGGCCCATTTCAACGGGGTCGCCGATGTCGATGTTATCCTTGAAGCGGATGCCCTTGGTGGTTCGTCCGTCGCGGACGTCGAGGCAAGGGATGATGCGCTTGCTCAGCATGATGCGTTCCTTGTACCGTCCCAGTGGCAGAAATTGCGCAGGATCCGCAGCCCGGGCGGGCCGCTCTTTTCGGGATGGAACTGCATCGCCACGAGGTTCCCGTGGGCGACGGCGGCGGAAAACGTGATGCCGTACTCCACATCACCCACCACGTGGTCTGCGACCGCCGGCACCGGATAGTAGCTGTGGACGAAATAGAACTCGCTTCCCGGAGCAATGCCACGAAACACGGGGTGATCCCCCCGGAAGCGGACCTCGTTCCAGCCCATATGGGGGATCTTGAGGGGCTCTCCGGACGCCGAGCGCAAATCGTGCGGGAACAGTCTGACCGTGCCTGGGAGAATGCCAAGGCACGGAGTGTCGTTTTCCTCGCTATACTCGAAAAGGACCTGAAGTCCCACGCAGATGCCCAAGACGGGAATGCCGGCCTGGAGCTGTTCCCGCAGGACGGCGTCCAACCCGAGGGTCCTGAGGTTCTCCATGGATTTCCCGGCCGCTCCGACACCGGGGAAGACGATGTGACTCGCCGCACGAATGATTTCATGGGAATCGGTCACGGCACAGTCGAAGCCCAGATGGCGCAGGGCGCGTTCCACACTGGTCAAATTCCCGGCGCGGTAATCCAGGATGGCGATCACGCAGGCATTCCTTTCCGTTCGTGAGGTCGTTGCGCTTGAAAACAGGCAACGAATACCCAACTTTAGGAAACGGGTCAAGCCATGATGACCATTCCTGTCGGTCTGGGGCTCATGGTGTGGCTCAGGCCCTCTACCGCGCCATCAAACACTTTGACTTGACGGCTCGGGGCGGGCTAAATGCAGGGAGGCTCTCGCAGCGAGATCGGGTAAGCCGCTGCGATCCGGTTGGTGAACCGTCCCGCAGTCACGCGCAAGGTCATGGACGATGCTCGTCACCGACCCAATCTAGTGTATCGAAGGACACAGAAAGGACCCTCTTTCCATGCAGACCATTCTGGATTCCCTGAGAAAGCAGCGCGATCAACTGCTCTCGGACAGCAGCGAGGAAATGCTCGGTCGGCACACCAGCCTCCTCGAGATCGCGATCATCTCCCTTTACAACCGGCTCGCCAATCGCCTCAATACCGATCAATTCCGATCGAGCGGTGCGGTCCTGGCCATTGGCTCCTTTGGGCGCGGGTTGACCGGACCGAACGACACGGTCCCCATGCTTTTCCTACAGGCGGACCCTGGGGCCTGGAAGGCCGACCACATGGACGAAATCCTCTCCCCCCTGGCGGAATCGGGTTGGCGTCTCGACCCCATTGCGGGTTCGGTGGACTTTTTCCTGAGTCGCTGTCGGGAGGACTTCGAGTTCCTCCTCAAGATCCTCGAAGCGCGGTACGTTTCGGGGAGCCGCCCCCTGGTGGAGCAACTGGACAAAGCCCTGGACGCCTGGATCGAGACGGAGCGAGACCGGTTGCTGCAGAAGCTCGTGGAGCGGACGCGTCAGCGGCAGTCCTTGCTGGAGAAACCCGAGAGCTGGCTCGAGCCCAGTTTGGAGGAGAATCCGGGCGGTCTTGCGGACATCGCCTCCATCCGGGCCGCCTGCCGTGTTGCCGGTTCGATCCGCAGCCTGGAGGATGCCATTTTCCGAGGGTTCCTCTCCAGGGAGGAGGTCGACAAGCTGCAGCAGGCGGAAAAAACATACGCGAGACTCATCAGTCTTCTGGCGGGTCTGCGCCCCGGAACGGGATCGGTGATGCGTTTTGACGATCAGACGAGCCTTGCGGCCAAGCTCGGCTATTCTGCGCGGGTGGGGTTCCTGCCTGTCGAGTCCATGATGCAGCAGGTTCAGCAGCTGTTTCATGACGTGGTCTGCATCACGCAAGATTTTTGGGAGCGGCTCGATGAGATCCGTGACGACGGGGAGGAGGGGCCGCAGCCGGAAGCCGTGGTCCTGGAGGAGGGGCTCCTGGAGCGCGCGGGAAAGATCGTGGTTCAGCCGGATCGGTATCCGGCCACTCCCGGGCACCTGGTTCACCTTTTTGCCTTGGCGGCTGGGAAGGATCTGGGGTTTTCGAACGTTACCCGCCAGTGGATTCAGCATCATCGGAATGTCCTGGATTCCGCATCGGGGGACCTGGCGGTCAAGGAGGAGTTCCTGGCGCTTCTTGACGCCGACGGCCCGGAATTGAGGGCGCTTCGCCGGTTCTACAACATGGGGCTTTGCCATTCCCTGGTCCCGGAGCTTGGCAAGGTCCACGGCCTTGGGCAGCACGACGCGTTCCACTTGTATCCTGTGCACGAACATCATCTGCGGACCATATCGGCCATGAAGCGGCTTCTGGCGGGGGAGCTCCGTGAGGAGGAGCCGGAGGTCACTCAGATCGCCGAATCCATCGAGGATCGATCGGCGTTGTTTCTGGCCGGATTGCTGCACGACATCGGCAAGAGCGCGGGAAAGGACCATGCGCTAAAGGGGGGGGAAATGATCCCCGCGATCGCGAGGCGATTGGGTCTGGATGCCGCTGAATCGGATCGCGTTCAGTTTCTGGTGGCCCAGCACCTCTTGTTGATGGACAGTGCGTCCCTGCGCGACCTGGGTGACGAGGAGATGCTCGCCCACTGCGCTCTTACGGTCAGGACAACGGATCAGCTGGATCTTCTACTGGTGCTGAGCTTCGCCGATATGGCCGCCACGGGCCCCAAGGCGCACCAGAAATGGAGGGACACTCCAGTGCTCGCCCTGTGCGAACGGGTTCGACACTTGCTGGAAAAGGGGGAACCCAGCCCTGAAGCGACCGCCGAGCGCATCGACCGGATCCGCGCACAGGTCAGCCACGAACTCAAGGATGTCATGGACAGCACCGAGCTAGAGGCGTTCTTTTCCCAATTGGCCCCCCGGTATCTTTTTTCCACGGCACCCGGTGCCATCGCGCGGCATCTCAGGATGCAGTGGCAGCTGCAGCACACGAACGACCTGTTTGTGTCCGAGGCCGTCGAGCGGGAGCGCACCATCGAGATCACCGTCGTCAGCTGGGACACTCCCGCCCTGTTGTCCCGGACGGCCGGCGTTTTGACACTCCACGATCTGAACATTGTCGGTGCCCAGGTGTTCACCATGAACAACGGGGTCACCATTCTCATCTTTCATTGTCGCCAGACGGAGCAGACGGCGGGCCCCATGGATTGGACTCTGGTATGGCGGGACATGAGACGGTTGCTTGAGGGGAAATTGGCACTCGACTACCGCATCGCCGCACACGCAGCGACCCGCGAATCTTCAGGACTCCCTGCTCAAGCCGCGCCGAGCAAGGTCCTGATCGACAACGAATCGGCGGCGCGCTACACGATCCTCGAAGTCTTCACCACGGATCGAATCGGGCTTCTCTATACGATCACCCGGACCTTGCTGGAGCTCCAGGTCAGGGTCTACATCGCCAAGATCACCACTAAAGTCGACCAGGTTGCGGACGTGTTTTACATCCGCACGCACCATGGCGAAAAGGTGACCGACCCGGAGCAGATCGGGGAAATCCGCAAAGCCCTGTGCTTCTGGCTCGATGGTCCAGTACGGGAATAGGGCGGAATCTGAGTGTCGCGAAGCCAGCAACCAACCGAAAAACCGGACTTGTCCGAAACCGGGGGAACTCCGTCAATCCTGGCCGTGTGACCCTCAATCGTCAAATCAGGAGGATGAATGGATATGGATACGCTTTTGCTCGAGAAGGACGGGCCCGTGGGCTGGCTGGTGCTGAACCGGCCGGAGAAACGCAATGCGCTCTCACTGGGGTTCATGCGCGAAATCATCGCCAAGCTCGATGAAATCGCCGCGGATCGGGACGTTCGAGTGCTCGTGATCCGGGGCAATGGGCCCATGTTCTGTGCGGGTCATGACCTCAACGAAATGGTCGGAGACCCCCCCGATCTGCCCGCGATTCGAGAGATCTTCTCCACCTGCAACCAAATGATGCTTCGGCTCCATCAGCTCCCCCAGCCGGTCATCGCGATGGTGCACGGCATTGCGACGGCTGCGGGCTGCCAGCTGGTGGCCGCGTGTGATCTGGCCATCGCCGAAGAAGGGGCCCGATTTGCCACGCCCGGGGTCAAAATCGGTTTGTTCTGCACCACCCCGATGGTTCCGCTGGTGCGTGTCGTGGGTCGAAGGCGGGCCATGGAAATGCTGCTCACGGGCCGCTTCGTCTCGGCTGCGGAAGCCGAGCGCTTTGGCCTGGTGAACCGGCTGGTCCCGTCGGATCAGCTGCAGGAGGAAACGAGGAAGTGGGCGTTGGAGTTGGCTCAGTTCAGCCCGCTCACGCTGGCGACGGGTAAGCGGGCCTTCTACGACCAGGTCGATCTACCGGAGGTTGCGGCCTATGCCCAGGCCAAGGATGTGATCGCCATGAACTGCCTGGCCGAGGATGCCCAGGAGGGGATGCGCGCGTTTTTCGAAAAGCGTTCGCCCATGTGGAAAGGCCGTTGAGGGGGGCGGGAGGTCGGAGACGGTTCCAGGATCCCCCGTCGTTGGCTGGGAAGGTTCCCGGGTGCGTTCCGGGGTTGTGCCCGGAGGAGCCTCGAAGCGATCGGGCTGGAGCGGCCGATATGGAATGAGTCTTGCTTTCCCGGAACCAAGGAACGGAGGGAGAGGGAAAAGGCGATGAAAACCTACCTGGTCACCGGGGGGGCAGGCTTTATCGGAAGCTGCTTCGTGCTCAGCGAGCGGGCAGCCGCACGGGCACGGATCGTCAATCTGGACCGGCTCACCTATGCGGGCAACCTGATGAATCTTGAGCCCCTCGAGGGCGATCCCGACCATATTTTCGTCCAAGGCGACATGGGGGACGAGCGTCTGGTGCGGGAGCTCCTTTCACGTTACGCCCCTGACGCGGTGGTCAATTTTGCGGCCGAGTCCCATGTGGATCGTTCCATCACGGGACCGGCCGATTTCATCCAGACCAACGTGGTCGCAACCTTCCATCTCCTCGAGGAATCCCGCAGGTACTGGGAAAGCCTCACCGGCCCGGCGCGAGACCGGTTCCGGTTCCTCCATGTGTCTACTGACGAGGTGTATGGGTCCCTGGGGCCGCAGGATCCTCCCTTTCACGAGGAGACGCCTTATGCGCCGAATAGCCCTTATTCAGCCTCCAAGGCGGCCAGCGACCACTTGGTCCGAGCCTACCACCACACCTACGGGTTGCCGACACTGACGACGAATTGTTCCAACAACTACGGTCCGAGGCAGTTTCCCGAGAAGCTGATCCCGCTCATGATCTTGAATGCCCTCGGAGGCCGCCCCCTGCCCATCTACGGGGACGGCCTGAACGTGCGGGACTGGCTTTATGTCGAGGATCACTGCGACGCGTTGCGTTGCGTCCTCGATCGGGGGCGGGTGGGTCAGGTTTACAACGTCGGGGGACGTTGCGAAAAGGCCAACCTCGATGTGGTAAGGACCTTGTGCCGGACTTTGGACCACCTGTGTGCGGACTCGCCCCACAGGCCCCACGAATCCTTGATCACCTTCGTCAAGGACCGACCGGGCCACGACCGTCGCTACGCCATCGACTGCACCAAAATGGAGCGTGAGCTCGGGTGGCGTCCGCGGGAGACCTTCGAAACCGGGCTCCGGAAAACCATCCAATGGTACATGGAAAACCCCGCCTGGGTGCGGTCGGTTCAAACCGGTGCCTACCGAGATTGGATCGCCAGCCACTATGGTCGGCAAGGTGGTGCAGAGTCCTGAGGCGCGAGGGGACCGCCGCCGATCGGACAAACATGAGGATAGAAAGGGACCTCGTTCCATGGTCGACACGGATCGCAGCACGGTTACGGACGTTCGAGGTTGGAAGGGCATCATCCTTGCCGGCGGCTCGGGAACCCGGCTTTACCCACTGACTCAGGTGGTGAGCAAGCAGCTTCTCCCCGTCTACGACAAGCCCATGATCTACTATCCCCTCTCTGTGCTCATGCTGGCCGGGATCCGCGACATCCTGATCATCTCCACTCCCGAGGACTTACCGCGGTTTCGCCAGCTGCTCTCGGACGGAAGCCAGTGGGGAGTCCGCTTTTCCTATGCAGAGCAGCCACGGCCCGAGGGGCTCGCTCAGGCCTTCCTCATCGGGAAGGATTTCATTGGAACGGATCACGTTTGCCTCATCCTCGGGGACAATATTTTCTACGGGCACGGGTTTCAAGGAGTGCTCCGCAAGGCGGTCCAGATGGTCGAAGGCGGACTCATCTTCGGATACTGGGTGAAGGACCCGGAGCGCTATGGAATCGTCGAGTTCGACGGGGCCGGGAAGGTTCTGAGTATCGAGGAGAAGCCCGCCCGACCGAAATCACCCTATGCGGTTCCAGGGCTGTATTTTTACGACAACGACGTCATCGGGATCGCAGCCGCCTTGAAACCGTCCGCGCGCGGCGAACTGGAAATCACGGATGTGAACCGCGAGTATCTGCGGCGCGGGAAGCTTCAGGTGGAGCTTCTCGGCAGAGGGTTTGCGTGGCTGGACACGGGGACTCACGACTCGCTCATTGAAGCCAGCTGCTTCATCGAAACCATCGAAAAGCGTCAGGGTCTCAAGGTTTGTTGCGTCGAGGAGGTCGCCTACTATATGGGGTATATCGATGCCGAACAGGTCAGGCGACTGGCCGAGCCCCTGAAGAAGAACGCCTACGGCCAGTACCTGCTTTCCATGGTCGACGGTGCCCCATGACCGGTTGCCCTTTTGGGGCGGGAGGATTCAGTGATCATTCCGATCGTCCTCGCTGGAGGTTCGGGAACACGGCTGTGGCCCTTTTCCCGGGAACTGTATCCCAAGCAGCTCCTTGCCCTGTTGAACGAGCGGACGATGCTGCAGAGCACGGTGCTCCGGCTTCAGGGTGTGGACGGCGCCGGGCCTCCGATCGTGATCTGCAACGACCACCACCGGTTTCTGGTTGCCGAGCAACTGCGCGTCCTTGGGGTGCGGCCTTCGGCGAGCCCGTGGGCCGCAACACGGCACCGGCCATCGCCATCGGGGCCCTGCGTGCCCTCTCCGAAGATCCCGCCGCAATCCTTTTGGTCCTGCCGGCCGACCATCACATCCAGGAGGTCCAAATATTCCGGCAGGCCCTGCGGACTGCGGTTCAGTTCGCCCAACGGGGTCATCTCGTGACCTTCGGGATCGTGCCCGGCTCTCCCGAAACGGGGTATGGCTACATCCGAAAAGGAGAGAGGCTCTCCGGTCCCGATGAGCTCGAAGTCCTGCAAATCGGACGTTTCGTTGAGAAGCCCGACCTTGAAACGGCGCGCAGGTATGTCGAATCGGGGGAGTATTGTTGGAACAGCGGGATGTTTGTCTTCGGGGCCGCCCGGGTCATCGAGGAGCTGGAGCGCCACGCGCCCGAGATGGTGGAAGCTTGCCGGGAGGCATACCTCAAGGGCCGCTCCGACCTCGATTTCTATCGGCTCGATCGCGCGGCGTTCGCGGCCTGTCCGAGTGACTCCATCGACTATGCCGTCATGGAGAAGACCGCAGACGGCGTGATGGTTCCTTTGGATGTCGGCTGGAGCGATCTCGGTTCCTGGGAAGCCTTGTGGGATAAGGGTTCCAAGGACGATCGAAACAACGTGCTCCTGGGGGATGTGCTCATCCACGACGTCGAACAGTGTTACATCAACGCCTCGAGCCGCTTGGTCGCCGCCGTCGGACTGCGCGGCCACATCATCGTCGAAACCTCCGACGCGGTCTTCGTCTCTCCCCGCGACAGGGCCCAGGACGTGAAGGAAATTGTCAGGATCCTCAAGGATTCCCAGCGAGAGGAGGCCCTGACCCATGCCAGGGTCTACCGGCCTTGGGGAGCCTATGAGAGCCTCAACGAGGGGAACCGCTTCCAAGTGAAGCGCATCACCGTGAAGCCCGGCGCCGTGCTCTCGCTCCAGAAGCATCATCACCGGGCTGAGCACTGGATCGTGGTTCATGGGACCGCACTGGTCACGCGCGGGGACGAGACGTTCCTCCTCAAGGAGGATGAATCCACCTACATCCCGCTGGGGATGCACCATCGCCTGGAAAATCCCGGTAAAATCCCCCTGGAGCTCATCGAGGTCCAGTCTGGAAGCTATCTCGGCGAAGACGATATCGTCCGGTTCGAGGACGTCTACGGCCGTCACGAATGATCCTGGAAGGTCTCTTAAACGGCCGTGGTCAGGACGGATGCAAAGGCCTGCCGTAGAATGCCCATGTCCGGGGGCAGGAGCGTGCGCACATCCAGGACGACCTCGTCGGATTCGATCCGGACGATCACCGGAGGCTGGTTGGCCCGCAGCAGCGCCTCCAGCTTCTGGGCCGTGAAGGCATCCGAGCGGATCGACACGACGCGCGTGGGCAGGTCGAGTGCCGGAAGCGAGCCTCCTCCCACCTGGGAGGCTCCCGGTTGGACACGGACGTCCAGTATCCCTCGTGAATCCACGGAACGGATGATCCCGGCCAGCTCAGCCGCCCGCTCCTCCAGTTCCTCGATCGGAGTCCGGATCATCCTCAAGGTCGGGATTTTGGTGAACGCCTGCCGCTCGTCCCGATAAAGCCGCAGGGTCACCTCGAGGGCGGCCAGCGTCATTTTATCCACCCGCAGGGCCCGAGTGAGCGGGTTTTTCCTGCAGGCCGCCACAAGGTCTTTCCGGCCGAGAATCATGCCCGCCTGGGGTCCTCCCAGAAGCTTGTCTCCGCTGAAGGTCACCAGATCGACTCCGGCCTTGAGCGCTTCCTGAACGGTCGGTTCCCCCCGCAAACCGAGCGGCGAGAGGTCTACAAAGGACCCACTTCCCAGGTCCTCGACCACCGGAATGCCATGGGAGCGTCCCAGCTGCACCAATTGATCCAGGGGAACCTCGGCCGTGAACCCGACAATCCGATAGTTGCTGGTATGAACTTTCATCAGCAGGGCCGTCCCATCGTTAATGGCCCCTTCATAGTCGCGCAAGTGGGTTCGATTGGTGGTTCCCACCTCGCGCAAGACAGCACCGCTGCTGGTCATCACGTCCGGGATGCGGAAGGCCCCCCCGATTTCCACCAGTTGCCCGCGAGAGACGATGACCTCTCGTCCGCGAGCCAGGGTACTCAACACCAAGAAAACGGCCCCGGCATTGTTGTTGACCACCAGAGCCGCTTCTGCTCCTGTGAGCTCGCACAGGACGGCTTCCGCGTGGACGTAGCGTGATCCCCGCTGCCCTTTCTCCAGGTCATATTCCAGGTTGTTGTAGCTTTGGCAGAGTATCTGGAGCCGTTCCACGGCCTCCTCGGGCAGAAGCGATCGGCCCAGATTGGTGTGAATCACGATTCCCGTCGCGTTGACGACCGGCCTCAGGGTGAAGGCCGCACGCGCCTCGAGTCGGGCCAGAACCTTGCCGACCAATTCCCCGCGGTCGAGCGTCACCGCGCCCGGGTCGACGGATCCCTGCAAGATGGCTCGCCGCTCGCTGTCGAGGACTTCTCGGATGCAGTCCAGAACGAGCCTCCTCGGGTGCTGAGCCAGGGCGTCCTTTAGGGCCGGCTCATTCAGGAGCGTGTCCACTCCGGGGAGACGTCGCATCCGTTCTTGAACCGTGGTCATCGGCATCACCTCAATCGTGGCGGCCCATCGGGCCACGCTGTCACAGCCCCATGCTCCCTCATCGCTACTCCGCGTGGAGCATCCCCCTTGGATTCCCGAGGGGGTGGACGGGATTCCACAAAAGGATGCTGCAGGAACACTTGAGCCACGGACGGTTTGCTTCCCGACCGATCAGGGAAGTGACCGGCCGGAATCTCCACCCTTTCCCTGAACGGGTCGGGTTGCGAGAAGGCATACCATGAATGAGGACGGGTTGTGAACTTCCTTTCCGAGGTCAGGTTGGATATACTGCAAAGCTCAGGAAACCGCGAGGTCTCCCAACCGGGTTTTAGCGGGACGGCCTTTCTTTTTTCGTCACTGTGCACTGAGCCATGAACGACCGATCCAGAGCATTCCATCCCATGGGCGAGTCCGAGCCCCTGACCGCACTCCACTCCGGCAAGAGTGATGCAGCGGAAGTCCTCGCCTTCCTGCGAGACAGCGATCAACCTGCGACGTTGAGGGGAGTTGAGGAGCCGGCGCTGGCCTATCTCCTGGCCCGAGCCCTTGGCGTGCTCCGAAAGCCGTTGCTCCTGGTCGCTCCGACCGATCGAGAAGCCGAAAAGATGCTCGAAATGGTGGAGTTTTTCCTGACTCCACCCAGAAACGCGTCTCCAACCGAGCGCCGGCTCTGGTTCCTTCCGTCGCGCACGGGTCACAAGGTCCAGTCGCTGGCCAAAATGGAAACCACGGCACGACGGATCGAAGCCCTTTATGGACTTCGGACGGCTTCCGCGCCTGGACTCGTCGCCACATCAGCCCTTTCCCTATTGGAACGGCTCATGCCGCCCGATGTCCTGGTCCGAAGCGCCGAGTACCTCGTGAAGGGCGAAGAGATCGACGTGGATCGACTGTGTCTGCAGTTGACGGAGCGTGGCTTTTACCACGTGCCGCTGGTGGAGGACTACGGGGACTTTAGTCGCCGAGGCGGGGTGTTGGACGTTTATTCACCGCTATATCGGTGGCCCGTCCGTATGGAGTTTTTCGGGGACGAGCTCGAGTCCATCCGGCTGTTCCATCCCAGCAGCCAGCGATCCATGGGAGCCTTGGATGAAGTGCTGCTGCTCCCGGGCAGCGAGGTCATCTTCGATGTGTCGGCCCGCCATCGGGCGCAGCAGGCCGTCCTCGAGGACGTCCGGGCCGAAACCCTCTCGCCGACCGCGGGGAACGTCTGGCTCGAGCGGTTTCAGGAAGGTCATCAGTTCGGCACCTATGAGGCGGTGCTCCCCGTGTTTTACGAACAGACGTGCCTGCTCGAGGACTATTTGGCCGCGGGGACCCTCATCGTCTGGCTGGATCCGGCCCGGATCAGGGGGGAGATGGACCAGGGTTTCTGGCAGGCACGAAAGGACTGGGAGGCGTCCCAATCCCAAAACGAATGGAAACGCCCCCCTGAAGAGCTGTTCGGGGATCCTGCGGAATGCTGGGAAGCCTTGAGGTCCCGTCAGGGCCTGTTTGTCCATGGGATCGTGGACGACGGGAAAGCCGGCCGGATGTTCGACCTGGGCTCGTCAGGGCATGAAACCCTGACGCAGCGGGTGAAGCAGCATCCCACGCGGGAACGTCTCTTGGAGCCCGTTGTGGAGCAGTTTCGCGCGTGGCGCGACGAGGGGATCCGGTCACACCTGGTGTGCCACCACAAGGAACAGGCCAGAAGGCTGGTCGATCTACTGGGCGGATACGGACTGGACGCCCTGGCCTCGGATCTGCCGCTTGGGTCCGAATCCCATGAGGCGCTTGCGGTCAAGGTGTTGGTGGGGGGCCTGGATCGGGGCTTCCTGTGGCCCAAGGAGCGCCTTGCGGTGGTCTGCGAGGAAGAGATCTTCGGAAAGCGCGTCCGGCGTCGGGCCCGAAAGCCCGTATCCGGGATCTTTCTGAACTCCTTCCAGGACTTGCACGCGGGGGATTTCGTCGTGCACGTGGACCACGGCATCGGGGTTTACCGGGAGCTCGCCCACCTGAGCGTCCGCGGCATTGAAAGCGATTTCCTGCTCCTCGAGTACCAAGACGGAGACCGGCTCTACGTACCCGTAGACAAACTCCAGAAGGTCCAGAAGTACCTTGGGATCGAAGGCCGCAGCCCGCGGGTCGAGAAGCTGGGAGGTAAGGCCTGGGAATCGGCCAAGCGCAAGGCCCAGGAGCATGCCGAGCGCATCGCTGCGGAACTGTTGGATCTCTACGCGTCAAGGCAGGTCAACAAGGGGTTTCAGTTTTCTCCACCGGACAAGCTTTTCCTGGAATTCGAAGCCGGCTTCAGCTACGAGGAGACTCCGGATCAGTCTCGCGCCATCGAGGAGGTCCTGGCCGACATGGCCTCACCCCGACCCATGGATCGCCTGGTCTGCGGCGATGTCGGGTACGGGAAAACGGAGGTGGCCCTCCGGGCAGCCTTCAAAGCCGTGGTGGATGGCAAACAGGTGGCTTTGTTGGTGCCGACCACGGTGTTGGCCGAACAGCACACCCATACGTTCCGCGAGCGTTTCGAAGGGTTTCCCATCGAAGTGGCCTCCCTGAGCCGTTTCAAGACCGCCGCTCAGCAGCGGCAGGTTCTGGAGAAGGTTCGCAAGGGAGCCGTCGACGTGGTCGTGGGAACCCATCGCCTCCTGCAAAAAGACGTGACGTTCAAGGATCTCGGTCTTCTCATCGTCGACGAGGAGCATCGATTCGGAGTTCGAGACAAAGAGCGCCTCAAACAGCTTCGGGCCTCGGTGGACGTGTTGACGCTCACAGCCACTCCGATTCCCCGAACCCTTCAGATGTCCCTCGCGGGCATTCGCGATCTCAGCACCATCGAAACGGCCCCCCAGGATCGGCGGGCCATCGAGACCATGGTGTGCGCCTTTGACGAGCTCACGATCCGGGAGGCCGTCATCCGGGAGCTCAAGCGGGGCGGGCAGGTCTTTTTCGTTCACAATCACGTCCAAAGCATTTACCAAATGGGCGCGATTCTGAGCCGCCTGGTGCCGGAAGCCCGCGTGGCGGTGGCCCATGGACAGCTCAAGGAGCGTGAACTCGAGACCATCATGATGGATTTCATGCACCGTAAGGTGGATGTCCTCGTCTGCACCACCATCATTGAATCCGGCCTCGACATCCCAGCGGCCAACACCATCATCATCAATCGGGCCGACCGTTTCGGGTTGGCCCAGATTTACCAGCTGCGCGGACGCGTCGGCCGCTCCTCCGAACAGGCCTACGCCTACCTCCTCATTCCAGGTGAAAACCTCATCACGCGGGACGCCCACAAGCGACTACGGGCCCTCATGGACTTCAGCGAGCTCGGGGCCGGTTTCAAGATCGCCCTCAACGACCTGCAGATTCGCGGCGGTGGGACGATCCTGGGATCGGCGCAGTCGGGGCACATCGCCGCCATTGGCTATGAGCTGTATTTGGAGCTGATCGAGCGCACCATTCGGAGGATGAAGGGCGAGCCGGTGGAGCGGGAGACGATCGATCCGGAAATCAACATCCCCATTTCGGCCTTTCTTCCGGAGACGTTCATCCCCGATGCGGATCAGCGGCTCCTGGCCTACAAACGACTGGCTACCCTCAGCGACGAGGCGGCCATCGATGAGTTGACTTCGGAGTGGCGAGACCGATATGGTCCGTTCCCGGAAAACGTCCGCAGTCTCATTCTGCTCGCGAAGGTTCGAATGCTTTTCCGGGAACGCGGGATCATCCGCCTGGATGGTGGGGACGGCGACTGGTTTGTGCTCCATTTCTCACCCGAGGCCGACGTTGAAGCCGTGCTCGCCATGTTGGAAGCCAAGCGATGCGCCTTTCGGGTCGAGGGGCCACGCAAGCTGCAGGTGGAGATCTGGGGGCGTCACGCGGCGCACCGGCTCCTGCGCCTGAAAAGAACCTTGCAAGAGCTGAACGGACGTGCTAGTGACCACGAGAAGGGGATTGAGGGCCCCGTTCGTTGAATTTGTGAAAATAATTCAATATATTGGCTGCCACTGGGTTTTTCGCGTCCCATGGCGATGCGCGGTTTGGGAAGCCCGAGAGGCCCATGAGACGTGAGAGGGTGACGATGCGTTTGACAAGGCGGGTGGGTATCCTGATTGCGGTTCTGTGGATCCTGTCCTGGGGGGCTTCGGCTTGGGCGGAGACGGTGGACAAGATCGTTGCGAACGTCAATGGTGAAATCATCCTCTACAGTGAGCTCAAGGATCGGATGCGTCAGATGGAGAAGCTGAGCCCGGACCTCAAGGGGCTCGACTCCGCGCGGCAGTCTCAAATCGAGCTTGAAGTGCTGAAAAGCATGGTTTATGAGCGGCTCGCGGATCAGGAAATGAAAAAGCTCAAAATCACGGTGACGGCCAAGGAAGTTGACGCCGCCATTGAAGGCATCAAACGGGACAATCGCGTCACCGACGCTCAGTTTGAGCAGGCTTTGAAGCAACAGGGGCAGACGCTCGAGCAGTATCGTGAGACCATGAAAAAACAGATGGAGCGCGGTCGTCTGCTCGAGCGTACGGTCAAGAGCAAGATCATCGTGACTGACGCTCAATTGGATGCCTTCCTCAAATCCGGTCAGGGTTCCACCAAGGAAAAGCGGCGCATCGCGGTCATTTATCTTCCGACCCCCTCTGATCCCTCGGACAAGGGGGCTTCGCCCGAAAAGCTCGCCGCGGAGATTCATGCGCGACTGAAGGCCGGCGAAGATTTCGGGAAGCTGGCGCGGCAGTATTCCAAGGGACCTGCGGCGGGCGAGGGGGGCGACATCGGGTACGTGGACGTATCGGAGCTGGCCAGGCCCATGGAGGCGGCGACCCGCAATCTGCGCCCGGATGAGATCAGCGAGGTGGTCAAGGCACCCACGGGGTTCTACATTATCAAGTTGCTGGATGTACAGCGGGAGCGTGTGGATGCATCGGATCCCACCGTTCGTGAAAAGGCCCGCAAATATCTGATCAATCAGGAAATGGAACGCAAGTACGCCGAGTGGATCATGGAGATCGAGAAACGCTCCTTCATCCAGATCAGCCTATGAGCCGACCCCCGAATCTGTGTGAATCATGAAAGAGATCGGCGAACGCCTCAAATCGGAGCGGGAAAGACAGCATCTGAGCCTGAAGACCGTTTCGGAAAGGGCTCGGATCAGTGTCAGCATGCTCGAGAGCATGGAAGCGGGTCACTTTGACCGGATCGGCATCCCTGTTCTCATCCGAGGGTTTGTGTGCAACTATTGCAGGGTTCTTGGAATCGATCCGGCTCCGCTGCTTGAGCGCCATGCGGCGGCCATCGGGGACTACGACCGCCAGGCCAACAGCATGCGCCAATACCGACAGTGGTGCCGTTCCGTGCGCCGGACCGAGCATTTGCGGATCGCTGCGTTGGTGGCGCTGCTGGTTCTGCTCCTGGCGACGGTGCTGGGGGGGGCTTTATACGCCAAATGGAAGAACCGAGGCCAGCCTCAGGACATCACCAAGATGGGATACCCGCAGCAGGAGCTGCCTGCCGACCTGCCCTCCGAGACCATGTTTGCGGGGGGCGGTGGCCGGGAGGAGCCCACGGTGACGTTTGGTCCGCCCGCATCCGACGCGTCGCAGATCCGGTCGCCTCGGGCGGGCACCGGGGAGCCGGGCTCGGCAGGGGGAACCGGAGCGGGGAGCGGCCAGATGCGGCATCCGGTCGAGGGACGCATTCCGGACGAAGTGCTGCCTCCTGACGAGGGTCCTGTCGGCACGAATGTTCCCGCCAAACATCGTCTGACCGTGCAGGCTAAAGAGCCCGCCGAGATCAAGGTGAAAGTGGACCGAGCCAAGGAGTTCCAGTCGGTTCAGTTGAAGAAGGGCGAGCGGAAGCAGTGGGAAGCGACGGAGCGTATCCTGGTGGAAGCCCGAAAGGGGAACGGGTTGAGTCTCATGTGGGATGACCGCCCCGTGGAGGTCTCGCCCAGGGCGGACGGCTCCGTGCGCATCAACCTTCCGCCGCCTGCGTCCCCTGATAAGGCGATCAAACGCTGACTCGCCTCTGCCATGACTGCGTCGCCCGCCCGCCAGTTGGATTTCCGAGGGGCAATCCACGATTCCCGTGAACTCATGTACGATACGGAAGCTATTGTCTTGCTGACACGCGACTACGGTGAGTCCGATCGGTTGGTGACGCTATATAGCGAAATGGGAGGAAAGATTTCGGGATTGGCCAAAGGGGCCCGGCGGAGTCGGCGAAGATTCGTTCATGCTTTCGAACCCTTCAGCCTCGTGAAGCTGACCTATCGGGAGAAGGGGGAGCGCGTTTTCATCGAAGGTTGCAGACTGATCGAACCACACTTAGCATTGCGGGCAGACATCATACGGTGGAGCTACGCGGGGTTGTTGATCGAGGTCGTCTTGAAGGTCGCTCCCGAGGCGGAGCCGCAGCAAGGTTTGTTTCCGCTTCTCAGGCAGGGACTCCTGCACCTCGGGACCGAGAAGGACCCGCTGAACGTGCTGCTGATTTTTCTTTTTCGATTCATGCACCTCATGGGTTACTTGCCCGAGTTGGCGGGCTGTTCGTCCTGTGGCCTAGCTTGGGAGAAGGGTGGTACCTGGTGGTGGCAGATGAGTGCGGGAAGAATGGTTTGCACGAGGCACCGGGACGCGCGACAGGACCCGTTGCGGCTGGATGCCGGGACGCTCGTGCTCATCCGACAGATCCGTGTCCTGCCCCAAGAGCGGCTTTGGCGGCTGCGTTTCCCGCGGCACAGGGAGTTGTCTTTGCTGAGGAGGGTTGTGGACTGGATTCAGGGGTACTGTCGAGAAGAGTTCAAGAGTGCGCGGGTGATCGACCAGGTTCACGGGCATGGGACCGTTCGTTAGGGTTTGACCATGCGAATCTGAGATGAGGACGGGCGGGATATGGGAGAGGTGATCCTTTGGAATTCTTGAACAACTTGGAAGCGGCAGCCAGGAACACCCCGGCCTTGGCCATTCTCCTTTCGTTCATCGGGGGCGTGCTCGCCAGCCTCACCCCGTGCTCGTATCCCATGCTTCCCATCACCGTCGCCTTCATCGGTGGCAAGGCACAGGGCAAGCGGTGGAAGGGCTTTGTGCTTTCCATCTTCTATGTTTTCGGCCTGGCATGTGTCTATGCGGCCCTGGGTGCCTTCGCGGCCCTGTCGGGCCAGATGTTCGGCCGATTGACGACCAGTCCCTGGACCTACCTGTTCGTGGGCAATGTCTGCCTGTTCTTCGGCCTGGCCATGTTGGGGGTGTTTGAGCTGGCGCCCCCGGCCTTCTTGAACCGTTTGCGGGTGCGTGATCTTCCCGGACATGATATCCTGTCGTCTGTCCTCCTGGGCGGAGCGTCAGCCCTTGTCGTGAGCACATGCACGACGCCGGTGCTGGCCGTCCTGCTGGCCTTCGTGGCGACCGGGCAGAGCGTGGTCTGGGGAGTCGGTATGCTCTTTGCCTTTGCTTATGGGCTTGGGATTCTGGTGATCATCGTGGGGACGTTCACCGCGTTGTTGTCTTCGCTGCCAAGATCGGGCATATGGATGCGCCGGGTGCAGAGGCTGTTCGGTCTGCTCATGATCCTTGCCGCGGAGTACTACTTCATCAAGACAGGAGAGCTTTGGTTATGATTCGATCAGGGGAAGCGAAGATGACTTTGAAACGGGCGCTGCTCGCCTTGATGCTGGCTCCGTTCGCCCTGGGGCTGGTCGCGGCCGACGCCTTTTCAGCCGATTCCAACAAGCAATTCTGGTCCGGCTTGTTCGGCACCGAAAACAAAGTCCCTGCTCCGGATTTCGAGTTGAAAGACCTCAAGGGCACGCCGCATCGCCTGAGCAGGTTGAAAGGAAACAAGCCCGTGCTGCTCTATTTCTGGGCGACGTGGTGTCCCTACTGCATCCAGGCCAAGCCGAAGATCGCGAGGGTTCAGCAGAAGATGGGTGAGAAGGAGCTGGAGGTTTTCGGGATCAATGTGGCGGAAGGGGACACGGTTGAGAAATTGAGGCGCTATCAGGAAGGACATCCGGTAGACTGGCCGATCCTTTACGATGAGGGCGGGCAGGTTTCGCGGATGTACCGGGTCCAAGGCATTCCGCTCTTTGTGCTGGTGGACAAGGAAGGAAACATGGTGTATCGCGGCAACGAGGTACCGGAGAATCCTTCTAAGTTCTTGAAATGATGCAGGACCGAAGAGGGTTGGAGGGGGCATGCGAGACGTTTTGGCCGTGATCATGGCGGGAGGGCGAGGGGAGCGTCTGATGCCCCTGACCCAGGACCGTTCCAAGCCGGCGGTCCCATTCGGGGGGATCTATCGGCTCATCGATCTTCCCCTGAGTAACTGCATCAATTCGCAGGTTTACAAGATCCTGATCTTCCCTCAGTATAAGTCCCAGTCCATGGTGGACCATCTGGAAGAAGGTTGGAACATCTTCTCGAACGACTTGGGACATTACCTGAGAATCGCGGCTCCACAACAGCGCCTCGGTACGGAATGGTATCGGGGCACCGCAGACTCGGTCCGGCAGAACCTGTACCTCATCGAGCGCGAGAATCCTCGCCATGTGCTCATTCTTTCCGGGGACCACGTGCTCAAGATGGACTATGCGCAGTTCCGCGCGTACCACGAGCAGCACGATGCGGACATCAGCGTCGGACTCCTCGAGGTGGATCGATCGGCGGGGTCGTCCTTCGGCATTGCCGGGGTCGACAACGATTTCCAGATTCGGGAGTGGGAGGAAAAACCGAAGGAGCCGAAGCCCGTTCCCGATGATCCCGACCGATGCTTGGCTTCCATGGGGATCTATCTGTTCAAGACCCCTGTGCTGCTCGACATTCTCAAGAAGACGGATCACCAGGATTTCGGCGGGGACATCATTCCCACGGTCCTCAGCGAACTGAAGGTGATGGCCTATCCTTTCCGCCGGCTCAACCGGATTCGGGATTACGTCTACATGATGGAAGCCGACGGCGTGCGCCGCCTCAAGCTCGTGGACGGCACCCGGGACTCCCAGTACTGGAGGGACGTGGGGACCCTCGATGCCTACTGGAATGCCAACATGGATCTCACCGGCGTGGACCCGTTTTTCAACCTCTACGGGTCCCTGTGGCCGATTCGAACCTTCCAGCGCCAGTACCCACCCGCCAAATTCGTCTTCAACCAGCCTGACAGCCATCCACCCCGGATGGGGATCGCCCTGGATTCGCTGGTGTCCCCCGGGTGCATCATCAGCGGGGGCGTCGTGCGAAGCTCCGTTCTCTCCTACAAGGTCATGGTGCGCAGCTGGGCCGAGGTGGACGAATCGGTCATCATGGATGATGTGGAGATTGGGCGCAACTGCAGGATCAAGAAGGCCATCATCGACAAACACAACGTCATTCCGCCCGGGACACAGATCGGCATCGATCCGCAGGAAGACCGCAAGCGCTTCCACGTGACCCCACGGGGCATCGTGGTGGTGCCCAAGGGCTACTTCCCTAGGAGTGAATGAGTCGCGCTGCGCACGAAACCTGGCGAACCCCACCGCATCGCTCGAACGCCAAAGGCGCCCGGCGCGGTCCGCCCCATGACAAGAAACGCCGGAACGGAATCCCTCCGATTCCGGCGTTTGTCATTCTTAAGCGAGCGGCGGTTTGCGCCGGTGGTGGTCGGTATGCTGCTCGAACTGGTAGGCAATCCGCAGGATACGCTCTTCGCTGAAGGTCGGCCCGAGGATCTGCAGCCCGACGGGCAGGTTGTCCGTCGTGAAGCCGCACGGCACCGACAGGCCGGGGATGCCCGCCAGGCTCGCGGGCAGCGTGAACACGTCGCTCAGGTACATCTGGAGCGGATCGTCGGTCTTCTCGCCGAGCTTAAAGGCTGGGATCGGGGAAACCGGCGCCAGAAGGGCGTCGCACTGCCCGAAGACCTCCTCAAAATCCCGCCGAATGAGCGTACGCACTTGTGAGGCCTTGCGGTAATACGCGTCGTAGTACCCCGAGGACAGCACGTACGTGCCGAGCATGATCCGCCGCTTGACCTCGGGGCCGAACCCGGCCGAGCGGCTCTGACGGTACATGCTGATGAGGTCCTTGGAGTCGGGGACCCGAAGTCCGTACTTGACCCCGTCGTAGCGTGCGAGGTTCGAGCTGGCTTCGGCGGGCGCGATGATATAGTAAGCCGCGACGGCATACTCGGTATGCGGGAGGGAAACCTCCACCAGTTCGGCCCCCAGCCCTTCGAGGACCCCGATGGCCCGGCGCACTGTCTCTCCGACCTGGGGATCCATGCCCTCGATGAAATACTCCCGTGGAATCCCGAGCTTCATCCCCTTCACCGGAACGTCCAAATGACTCCGGTAGTCGGGAACGGGTCGGTTCACCGAAGTGGAATCCCTATGGTCGTGGCCGGCGATGACCCCCAGGACGATGGCTGCGTCCAGGACATCCTTGGTGATGGGGCCGATCTGGTCCAGGGAGGAAGCGAAGGCGACCAGACCGTAGCGCGAAACCCGCCCATAGGTGGGCTTGAGGCCCACGACGCCGCAGAAAGACGCCGGTTGTCGAATGGAGCCGCCCGTGTCGGTACCCAGGGAGCCCGCGCACAGGTCCGCGGCCACCGCTGCGGCCGAGCCTCCGCTGGACCCTCCCGGCACTCGGCTCAGGTCCCAGGGATTTCGGCTGGGCCCAAACCCTGAGTTCTCGCAGGAGGATCCCATCGCGAACTCGTCCATGTTGGTCTTGCCGATCAGGAGGGCGCCCGCGCGATCGAGGCGCTCGATGACGTCGGCATCGTAAGGCGGGACAAAGTTTTCGAGGATCCGGGACCCACAGGTTGTGCGAACGCCCCGGGTGCAAAGCACATCCTTGATGGCGAGCGGCACGCCGGCCAATTCCGACCCCTTCAGATCGCGGTCTCCAGAGTCAAAGGACCGTGCGGCCTTGAGGGCCTGGTCGGCCATCACCTCCAGGTACGCATGCGTGCTGGAGTCCAGGGCCTCGATACGCCGAAGGTAGTGGTGTGCGACTTCCTCCACCTTCACCTGTTTGGAGACCAGAAGCTCGCGAAGCTCGCGGATGGTCAGTTGGTGCAAATCCATGATGAAACAACCTCTCTCTCCCCAGTCCCGGCTCCCCGTGCCGTTTGGGCAGGGCGACATCGGCGACTGGATTGGCCCTGCTCAAATGACCTTCGGGACAACGAAGCTCACCCGGTCGCTTTCTGGAGCGTTGGCCAGCGTCAGAGTCCGATCCAACGAGGGCTGGACCTCATCGGCACGGAAGACGTTGTGCTGCGCAATGGCATGGGTGGTCGGCGGTATCGCCGAGGTGTCGAGCCGGTTGAGCGTATCCATGTAAGACAGGATGGTGTTCATCTGCAGGGTCATGGCGAGCTCGTCCGCCTCGGACAGATCGAGGCGCGCAAGCTTGGCCACATGTCGGACTTCGTCCCGTGAGATCTTGTCACTCATGTGGGTTGGGCCCTTTCCGCGTCGGATCCTTCCCGGCCCCCCAGGAAGGTTTCCATCGTGCTGCAATCCTTGAACGCCTTGAGGACTTCGGGGAGTCCACTCACCTTGCACGGTTCGAGGAGGCGGATCGTTTGCGCATGAACACGGCCCTCCTCGGCCTCCCGTTCGCTCTCCGAACTGTCAAAACTCTGCAGGAACCGGGCGAACCGGATCACGTGGATCAGTTCGTGGGTCATGATGTAGAGCCCAAGAGGCAGGAGCCGGATGGCCGCGTCGCGGTTCACCGCTCGGCGGATCACGTGGTCCTGCAGGCAGATCTTGAAAAAATCCCCTGGGTTGCTGCCGCGCACCCGTTGGTCCGGGCAGCGCAGGTAGCGGCGAATCTGTGCGAAGGCGATGTCCGTGATTTCGGCTTCGCTCAGATGCGCCAAGGTTTGGATGTCGTAGCGGTAGCGCTTCCATTCCGAGGTTGAAATCTTGAAATGGTCGCTGACCAGTTCCTCGGCGATCTCGATCGCCTGTTTGAGCACCGCGATCTCGTCAGGGCCGAAAGGCGTCCGTTCGAACTCCCTCCACCTCGTGTCCGGCATATCCACGCCGCCGGCCACGCTCATCCAGCCCTGCCGCATTGCTCCCATGGGACCCGGCCCCATGGCATGCCTCCGCACGGCTGTCCTCACTGACCCGCCAGGATCTTGGCTTGATCCGGGTGGGGTCCCAGAAAGGTCACCGTTCCCTTCTCGATGTCGTAGAGGGCCCCGACCACCTTGACCTTCCCCGCGATGGTTCGCTTGCGGATGATCTCGCTCTGGCTCAGGGTGTCCTCGATGGCCTGCCAGATGTTGGCCTTGATGGCCTCATCGACCAGGGCCTCCCGGCCCATCGACGGGTTGTCGGCCTTGGCCTTTTCGACCGCGGGTTCGATCTTACCGATCAGACTGGGAATGTGGCCTTCCACCTGGGCTTCCTGGACGGTTGCCGTCACGGCTCCACACTTGGTGTGCCCCAAAATGACAAGCAGCGGTGTTCCCAGGTGGTCCACCCCGTACTCCATGGACCCGATCTCGTCGGTGTCGGCCACGTTGCCGGCCACGCGAATGACGAACAGGTCCCCGATGCCTGCGTCAAACAACAGCTCGACGGGCACCCGCGAATCGGAACAGCTCAGAATGGTCACGAAAGGTGTCTGCCCCTTGGACGCCGTCAGAGCCCGCCGAGCCGAGTCGGAATTGGGATGCGTGAGCGTGCCGCCGGCAAATCGGGCGTTGCCTTCCTTGAGCTTGGCCAGGGCGTCGTCCGCGCTGATGCCGGGGCCCTGACTGGACGCCCAGAGCACAGGCACGGAGAGCATCACAATAGCCAGAATCGTCACAATGGGCAGCCAGCCATGTCGTCTTCCGCTTGCCTTCATGTCCATTCCTCCCAACGTCGGTGCCGAGCCGGGACCGCCAACCGGTCCGTCCACGAAGAGAGCGGCCTGAAGATGCCCCTCTCAAACTGGCTCTATCTACAAAAAACCCGTCGCAAAAGCAAATTCTTGTTTGGGACTTTGGAACCGGCACCCCGGGTGGCGCAAGGGGCCGAGGCCGGGGAGCCGCAAGCGGACGAAAAAGGCGGGAACGGGGCAAGCAACCCCTAAATCGTGCCGAGGCAACAAGCGGGCGAGGGTCAAGAGCCTGCAGGGTCGGGCTCGGGCAAATGCGGAACCGGATTTCCGCTTCCGCATCGGTCTCTAAGATCATTTGGCTTCAGTCGGATACTTGGCCCGCGCCCAGTCACTCCATCCGCCTTTGAGCACCCTGACGTTCTGAAATCCAGCCGAGGCCAGCTTGCGCCCCACCCCCAGGCTGGTGACGTCGGTCTGGCAGTACAGCACGATGGTCCGATCCTTCGGATACTTACCCAGCCACGATTCCACATCGTTGGGATTTTCCCGCACGGCACCCTTGATCTTGGATGTGCTGAACATCCAGCTTGTCATCGGACGAACGTCCACGATGATAAGGTCCTGGGCGTCGCGCTGGGCCAGCAGGTCTTCTTTGGTGATCATGGTGTAGGAGGTGGCGGCAGCCATGCCGGCCAGGGTGAGCAGGAACAGAAAGGAAAGGGTCGAAATCTTGACTACTGCATTCCGGTTCATTAGGCTCCCCGTTACAAGGTGGTCGCCAAGGACGGGGTAAGAGTCGGTGAAGGCCGCACGGTCGACCTCTCCCCCCGCGAGCATGCGCGCCGTTTTGCGCGGCGCGGATTCATATCGGAGAGTCAGTCTCCAGTCAAGCCTTTTCTGGAGGCGAGATGGTCCATCCCTGTCTCGGGCAACGGTGCCTCATGGCCCATAGAACACCGCCACAAATGAAAATGCCCAAAGTGGAGACGTCATTCCCGGGAAGGCGGGAATCCAGGTGTCTGCGAAAGACTGGATCCCGCCAAAGCTTGTTTCAGCAAGTCTCAGGCGCGGGACATGCGGGGATGACGAGGGGGATGGGGACACCCTTTTGTGTGGCGCTGTGCTTACGAATTTTCCCGTAACAGGCGTGCGGCAATCGGGCGCGGATGAACCCTGCCCCTACGGCATGATTGGTTTGGAAAAGGTCGGGACGGGGTTGATTCCCGCACGAGCCCCGAGCTTCTGAGAACCGTTTTTGGACGCGGTCCTGCCGGTGATCCTGGACACCGGACCAGGGAATTCTATTCAAAAGGAGTCTGGAATGTCGCAGACGACCGTGCAGGATCGAGCCGTCGGCGCCATCATGGGGGCCTTCATCGGCGACGCCCTGGGCCTCGGGCCGCACTGGTACTACAGTCTCGATGAGCTTCGCCGCGACTATGGCGAGTGGATCGACGGCTACACCGATCCGAAGCCCGGCCGATACCATGACGGGCTGAAGGCGGGGCAGCTCTCCCAAGCGGGGTTCATCCTCAAACTCATGGTCCGATCACTGGTGGATTGCGGGGGCTACGATGCGAGGGACTTTTGCCGTCGGATGGACGAGGATCTGTTTCCGCTTCTCGACGGGACACCGGTCAGCGGCCCGGGGGGATACACCAGCCAGTCGATCCGTGGGGCATGGAGGCGCCGGGTGGAAGAGGGACTGCCCTGGGGGGAGACCGGGGGGCACGCCGACACCACGGAGGCCATCGAGCGCACGCTGGCCATTGCCGTTCGCTACGCGCTGCATCCGGATCGACTCGCCGTCGCCGTGGCCGAAAACGCCGCCCTGACGCAGAGCGATGACACCGTTCTGTCCATGACGGTGGCTTTCGGCGCCGTGTTAGGGCTCCTGGTTGAAGGCCACGGACTGAACAAAGACATCTCGGCCAAGCTCATGGAGCGGGTGAAGAGCGGGGCACTGCCCTTCCACGCCGTAACCCGCGACAATCTCCAGCCGCCGCGCCCGGGTGATCCGGACCCTCCCCGCGCCGGACGCTTCGCTTCTCCGGACGCGCTCCTCACTCCCTCCTACATGGCTCGGGCCGCGGCGGACGATGGGATCCGCATCGAGCCCGCCTGGAAGGTTTCTCTGGTTTACGGCATGCCCTGTGCCATCTACCATCAGCTTCCCGCCGCCTACTATCTCGCGGCCCGGTTCCACGACGATTTCGAATCGGCCGTGCTTCACGCGGTCAACGGCGGCGGGCAAAACCAGGCGCGCGCCATCCTCACCGGGGCATTGGTCGGCGCCCAGACAGGGTTTTCAGCCATCCCCCAACGATTCCTGGACGGGCTGGAGGAGGCCGCCGACCTCATCCAACTTGCCTGGGACCTGGCCGCAAAGGTCGAAGACCCTTGATCCATGCAAGGCAGGACCCCATTCCATCCGGCGTGTGCCATTCCAAGGTGACGGAGGATGGGCCTCCGCCCCCTGGATGCTTCGTTGCATGATGCCCCTTCGGACAAGGTGATGCCGCCTTCGGCATGGGCCCCCTCAGCGAGGTCGCCTGGCGTTTTCAGCTCGATCGGCGGCTTCGAGAGCGATGAGGAAGCCGGTATCGAGAAACAGCTATTTCATGACCCGGAGCCATAAAGGTAACGGTCATGGTCCGTTGAGCCGTCAGTCACGTCGCACGGCACAGGACGTTTGCCCAATTCGAGGATGGGATCGGCCTGGTCAACCGGCGAGACGACGATCCGATTGCCCTCCTTTCGGATCTCGAACTCCTCGGCACCTGCAAGCATCGCTTTGGGAATGAAAAGACCCCGTTTGGTCACTTTGGCTTTCATCAAAGCACCTCTGCGTGGGTTGTATTCGGTAACATACCGCCGAAATCCGCGGTGATCAACGGCTATGGAGCTCCTTGCGGCACGCTGCATGGGGTATGGCTGGAAACGTCAAAAGCAGATGGAACCGAAAGAAAGGTATGGACCTCAACGATCAACGGCGGATCGAGCGGGTGGAGGCCACGCTTCAGGCCCAGGTCTGGCTCGGAGAGGATGAGTCTAAAGAAGAGGCGTCGACGCTGGAAGAGGTCTTGCAAGAACGCGACGACTTCCGGGTCTTGACGATGCCACTCCAGGACCGAGACCCCGATGACCTTTACTGGGAGCGGGAGCACCTCAAGGGGATCATGCGGTCCCTGGAAGATCTCTCCGCTCAGCCCTCCAAAATGACGGAGCTGCTCCCGATCCTCCAGCACCGGAGGATCGGGGGCGGGGATCGGATTCGGCAGACGGTCGTCTTCACCCGCTTCTACGACACCCTGACGGACATCGTGCAGCGACTGCGGCGCGCCAGTCCGCGCATGCGCATCGGGACTTACTCCGGCCAGGGGGAGCAATACCTCAACCCGGCCACCCTGACGATGGTCGGAACCGATCGGGATGCCATCAAGCATCGGTTCCTTCGGGGCGAGATCGACGTGCTGGTGTGCACGGACGCGGCGGCGGAAGGGCTCAACCTGCAGACCGCCGATTTTCCCGTGAACTGCCGACCATCGTGGGATTCATCCGGGGAAGGCAGCGCCTTGGAGCGGGGGATCCGCTCTTCTGGCGGGAAATGGATGCGATCGAAGCAGACTACAAGGACCGGGAGAGCCTTCGAATCCCCAACATCCCAACGGATCTCGCGTCTCCCTGCTCGGGCGTTCTCTTCGACGTTCACCTTCCGAAGGTGGGAGAAGAGGCTTACACCCATGCCTGACCTGCCGGCCCCCTTCTCGTGTCCAGTCCCGACCGGGGCCATCTCACGAACACGGCAAGGTCTCCGAAGGCGGCTGGTGTGCATACCAAAGTAGGTCCGTCACACTCTATGCACACCAAAACAAAAGGGACTACCGTCTTTCGACTGTAACCCCTTGGATTTTCTGGTGGGCCGTCAGGGAATCGAACCCCGAACCTCCTGATTAAGAGTCAGCTGCTCTACCTATTGAGCTAACGGCCCGTCTGAAATTGCGGCGCATGGGAACCGGCGGGAAAATGCGTGCTGGATACCGAGCGAAGCTTTTCTTCGTTGCTCCCCATGAACGGCGCGCACTATAGCCACATCTTTCGGGTTTTGCAAGAGGGAAGTTGTCAACCCAGTCTCTAGACGCGGTGGAGGACCGCTCGCCGGGTTTAACCTTGACAGATGGGAGCAAATCGATTTTGGTTCCACAAGGACTGGTCCTTCGAAAGCCGAAACGGATCGATCGATCTTTGCTTACCTTGCACAGGGAGGCGGCCATGAAGCGGCGGGAGCGGCTGATGAAGCTCAACAGAATCTCTCCCAACGGACGTTACGTTTGCGACAGTGACACCATCGATGCCTTGTGTGCCAGCATCCGGCGCGACGGGCAACGGGAGCCCATCACGGTCTGGTATACGGGTTCGGGGTTTCGGATCCTCGACGGCGAAAAGCGCTGGCGCGCCTGCATGCGGCTCGGCCTGGCCCGCATCCGGGTGAGGCTCGGCTGAACCGGCGAACCGAATCTGTTGTGCGGAATGCGCCGGATGGGATCGTCGATCGGTGGGGAGCGCTTGGGTAAACTCCGCCGGGCGGTCCATTGCTTGATGGCGCGCGGGATTTTGGGCCGCTCCCTTTCCCGCCGTCGCGCCCACCAGAAAAGAGGGATGCTGCATGCACCTGGTCTGCTGCCTCAAGCAGGTACCCGACACGGCGGATGTGAAGATCGACCCTGAGACGAACACGCTCGTGCGCACCGGCGTGGAAGCCATCACGAATCCTTACGACCTCGTGGCCGTCGAGCAGGCCGTTCGGCTCAAGGAGCAGTACGGCGGGCGCGTGACGGTACTCACCATGGGGCCGCCTCAGGCCCAGTCGTCCCTGCGCGAGGCCCTCTCCCTCGGGGCGGACGAGGCCATCCTCCTCTCCGACCGATCCTTTGCGGGCGCGGACACCCTGGCGACGAGCTTTACCCTGGCCAAAGCCATCGAGCGGCTCCACACTCAGCTCCCCGTCGACCTGGTGCTGTGCGGCAAGCAAGCCATCGACGGCGATACGGCCCAGACGGGTCCGGGCGTGGCCACGCGCCTGGGGCTCACCCAGCTCACCTATGTGATCGAGGTGGAGTGGATCAACCTGGATCAGCGAACGATCCAGGTGCGGAGGCAGGTCGAGGGGGGCATCGAGGTCCTCCGAGGCCCTTTGCCTGCGCTTCTTACGGTTGAGCTCGAACTGGTTCCCGTTCGACGAGCGGCCCTGCCCACGCTCATCCATTCGTTGCGGACC
>CAZGQL010000013.1:1043-1757 GCA_964527905.1 uncultured Syntrophobacteraceae bacterium | reverse complement strand
AGGGATCCCCGACCTGGGTGCGGGCCATTTCTTCGCCGCCGGCCAAGGCCCGCGGTCCCCAGGTCGACGCGCGTGTCGACATCCCGGGAGCCGTGGAAGAGGCCTTGGACATTGTCTTCTCGGACAAGGGTTTCCTGCAGCAATTCCAGCAGCGTTGGGAGTCCTGAGGCCCATGGCGCGAAACACCAAGGGGATCGAAGTCGCGGAGATCCTTTCCGATCAGTGCATCGCCTGCCAGATCTGCATCGGGGAGTGCCCCGTCGGAGCCATCGAACTGGCTCCCGAAGGGTTTGCGCGGATCGACCCGGAGCTTTGCGTGGGTTGCGGCAAGTGCTCGGAGGCCTGTCCCGTCGACGCGGTGCGGTTCGAGAAGAAACGGCGCAAGCAAGCGAAAGTGGCGGAGCCTGCGCTGGTCCCGGGCGTCCCCGGCTACGACGGGGTGGCGGTCTTCATCGAGGTGGTTGACGGGGCCGGGGCCCAGGTTTCCTGGGAGCTGGTGGGGAAGGCGAGGGAGTTGGCGCAATCCCTTGGGAGCCGCGTCCTGGGGTTCGTGCTGGGAAGCGGGATCGAGTCCATCGCGGGGGAAGCCATCGCTTATGGGTGCGACGTCGTCCATGTCCTGGACCACCCGATGCTGGCTCGCTACCGATCGGCTTCCTTCGGCCGGGCTCTGGCGGACCTGTGCGAGCGGGTCCGACCCGAAATCCTGCTGAT
>CAZGQL010000013.1:731-969 GCA_964527905.1 uncultured Syntrophobacteraceae bacterium | reverse complement strand
CGACTGCACGGGACTCGCCATCGAAGAGGAAACGCGCCTCCTCCTCATGACGCGGCCGACCTTCGGCGGCAACATCATGGCCACCATCTTTTGCGAGAAGCATCGGCCCCAGATGAGCACCGTTCGCCCCCGGGTCATGAAGCTTCCCGCGCGGGACCCGGGTCGCCGGGGAGCCATCGAACGGCACGACTGGGTACCTCCGGCGCTCAACCTGCCGGATATTGTCGATTTCGTTCGG
>CAZGQL010000013.1:0-667 GCA_964527905.1 uncultured Syntrophobacteraceae bacterium | reverse complement strand
GCCGGGGGGCCTGTGACGCCTCCGCCTTTCCGCTGCTTCAGGAGCTGGCCGATGTGGTGGGCGGCGTCATCGCCTGCTCGCGCCCGGTCGTCCAGGCGGGACTGCTTCCCTACGAACGGCAGGTGGGGCAGACCGGGAAGACGGTCGCCCCGAAGCTCTACATCGGGGTCGGTGTCTCCGGGGCCATCCAGCACCTGGTCGCCATGCAAGGTTCGGAGAAGATCATCGCCATCAATTCCGATCCCAACGCTCCCATTTTCGGCCTTGCGGACGTCGCCCTGGTGGGCAACTACCTGGAAATCGTCCCGGAGCTGATCCGTCAATTGAAAAGGCGGGCCGTGGCCTCGTGAGGAGGACTGCCCGACCGCTTTCCGCAGGATGGGTCCATGAGTGAGGTCTTCGATGCAGCGATCGTCGGCGCGGGGCCGGCCGGTATTGCGGCCGCCTGCCTCCTGGCGGAAAAGGGTGCGAGCACGGTCGTTTTCGAGCGGGGAGAGTACCCGGGGGCCAAGAACATGTACGGCGGGGTCCTCTACGGCCACGACCTCGGCCGGGTGATCCCGGATTTTGTCGAGCGCAATTGCCCCATCGAGCGGAACATCGTCGAATCCCGCGTCTGGTACGTCTCCCGGGACGGCGGCTACAGCGTGAGCTACCGTGACCGGGC
>CAZGQL010000012.1:47327-54156 GCA_964527905.1 uncultured Syntrophobacteraceae bacterium | reverse complement strand
ATGGCGACGCCGCCGGCAAGAAACGAGGCGACGGTGGTGCGGATCGCCAGCAGCGAGACCACGCAATAGGCAAAGGTCAGGCCCAGCAGATCGTCCGGCACGGGAAGCTGCCGGACCCGTACCCGGATCTCCATGGATTTCGCACACAAGAAACGCCACAGGCCGGGGGCCCCCCCGGGATATGCGATCGTGACGTCCAGGATCGACTCGAGACGCCGCCCCATCTGTGAGAGGACAACGGCGATCCCTCCGGCCTTCGGCTTGAGCATACGACGATAGGGGGAGCCGCGTTGCTCCCGCTTGAGCTCGGTAAAGCGCGTGCCTTCCACGAAGTTCATGACGGTCACAGGATGAAGCAAGAACTTTTCGCAAGCCCTCCGGGCGGTCTCCAGGTCCCGTTCAGTTGAGCCCGTACGCTTCATGAAGGGGAAATCCAGGGCCCACCACGCCAGCCCCAGGAGTGGAACCCACATCAGTTCACGTTTGATGAAGAATTTGAGCAGTGGGGTCCGCCGGTGGAAGATCTTCTGCAGGACGACGATGTCCACCATGCTTTGGTGGTTGGCCATCAGAAGATAGGAGCCATTGGATCTCAAGCCATCGATCCCTTGAACGTCCCAGTGGATGGATTTCGTCAAATCAAGGCCGAGGCTGTTCCAGCCCACCCATTGACGGGCGAATCCATTCAGGAGTTTTCCGCAGCCCTTGCGCCAAGGTGCAACCGGGATGAGAAGCTTCAGGAGTGCGACGGCAAAGAGGGGAATGCACCAGAAAACCGTGTTCACGGCGACATACGAGAAAGCGAGGGCCCCTCGAAGAGAGCCGGTCAGGGGATGGGGCATGGAGCACAGTCCTTGTCGTTGGATGGCGCCCTCCTGGGACCTTCGGCCCATCCCGTTTCGGCATGGCCATGACCTGGCGGGGGACGCGGCTGAAAGGGAGACGGGCGGCCGAGCTCGTGGCATGAAAAGACGGGTTGCTCCGTTCCCGACTTGTGTTACGATAAGGTGCTGATCCGCTCTGAGCCCGGTTCCGTCTCACTGCATCGGATGTCTTCAAAGATGTTTTTCCAGGCTTTTCGCATGACGGTCGTGCTGCTGGCCATTTTTTCCCAGCTGTATTTGCTGTTTCACGGCGTCAAGATCGTTCGGGCCTGGAGCGGTTCAACACGGATCAAGTCCCTCCTGACCGTGCTCGTCGTCGCCATCATTGGGTCGTTGTTCCTCATCCACGTCTTTTTCCTGATCCGACCCGTTTCCTGGGTCGATCCTCCACGCGTCGCCCAGTGCCTGCTGTTTTATCTCCCGGCCGTCTGGAGCTTCGGATCGATTTTCGCCGCGCTCCTACTCGCTTCCACGCATGCCCTGGTCTGGTTGCGGGGTCGGATGAGGCGGGTCGAAGAGGTCGGCGCCACACCGGATCCCCTCAGCGGGCCTTCGGATCCGGACCGCCGGCGTTTGCTGCAAATGGGGGTGGGGGGGCTCGTGGCGGCTCCGATCGTCTTGGCCGGTTATGGAGCCTTCTATGCCGCGCGGGACTTCCAAGTCAAGGAGATCCGTGTGCCCTTCGGGCGAAAGCTGCGGGTCGTGCAATTGACGGACATCCATGCCGGCCTCTACATGGACCGCCGGGACATGAAGCGGTACGCAGATGTGGTCCGAGACCTCCAGCCGGACCTGTTTGTGCTGACAGGGGACTACATCTCCAACTCGATCGCCTTCCTCCCGGGCTGCCTGGACGAGATGGCTCGGGTGCGGGCCCGCTATGGAACCTTCGCCATCCTCGGCAACCACGACCTGTGGTACGGCAAGCTGGGATCACTTCGAAAGGTCTTCAAGCGGTACCGGATTCCACTCCTCGTGAACCGGAACCGGGTGATCGAAACCCAAGAGGGGCCCGTCGCCATCGCCGGGCTTGACGATCTGCGCTCGGGGTACCCGGATCTGGAAGCGACGCTGCGCGGCCTGGACCCCGGCGTCCCGACGGTGCTGCTGTCGCACAGGCCTGAGATCTTTCCCGAGGCCGCGGGTCGCGGAGTGTCTCTGACGCTTGCGGGACATTACCACGGCGGGCAGATCAAGCTGAGCCTCCCGGGTGGGGACCTGAGCTTGGCCCACCTGCGAACGCCCTACGTCGAAGGGCTGCACCGCATCGAGACCTCCCACCTTTACGTGAGTGCCGGCATCGGCACGACCTTCACCCCCGTGCGCCTCAACGCCCCCCCAGAAGTAAGCGTCCTTCAACTGACCTGATCGGCGGCTCCCGCCGTTGTTGAGGCTCCTCCAGCGTCTTCCCGCCCCCTGGATCGTTCATTCGCCTGGAGCCCGCCTCTGACCGGCGGAGGACGTTTGGTTGGGATGGCATTGAGGAGCCTTGGCCGTGAGTTGTCGACACGGCATGAGCGGATGGCCCATCTCAGCCGTTCTCGCACTACCTCATGGATCGTCCGAGCCCTAGATCAGTGGTTTGGGATGAGCCTAGACGGTCAACTCCATGCCATCGCTCAGCAGTTCCACGTGAACCGGGTGGAGCGCGGCGAGCTGTTCTTCGATCTGTCTGCGGTAAAAGGGCTTGAGGTGCGTGATGTAGATGGTCTCGGGCATCACCGGCATTTTGCCGATTTCCGCCCCAAGCAAGGCCGGGGTGAGGTGCCCTGAAGCGAGGGCCAGTTCCTCCATCTCGTTCGGGAAGGAGACTTCGACGATCAAGCCCTTGACCTTGAGGCCGAGCATGCGGCTCCAGATGCGTTCGGTGGGGCCCGTGTCCCCCGTGTAGACCAAGGAGTTGGCAGCGGCGTTCGTGAGGATGTAACCGTAGGCTGGAACCGAGTGGTCCACTTCGGTGGCGAGGATGGAGTAACCCTTCAGGGGAAAGGGCTGATCGGGAATGATTTCCTGGTAACGCATGACCGGCTGGTCGGGGGTTGGAATCACTGTGAAATCCGGCCAAATCCGGTTGTTGAAGATGTTACGTCGAAGGTCTGCGATGACTTCGGGGCCGCTGAGGATCCGGAGGCTGCAGGACTGATTCATGGAAACAATGTTATCTACCAGAAACGGGATCCCTTTGATGTGGTCGAGATGGGCATGGGTGAGGAAGATGTGCGTGATGTGGCACTGGGCGTCACTGTCAAGGGAGATGGAAACCGTCCCGGCATCGAGCAGCAGGAAATCGTCGACGAGGAAGGCTGGGGAGTTGTGGCCGGGGACTTCCGATCCGGACGCACCAAGCACTCTGATCTGCATCGTGATCTCACTCCGTATAAGGCTGTGCGCAGCGTGGCCGACGTGGATTCTCGCCGGGCACAGTCGAGGACTCGTCGAAGCTGGATACTATAAATTTTTGTCGGATTTAGAAAGTGATAAGTCGGAAGTTCCGGTTGGAGATCCAACCGCTCCCGTGTCCTGCCGGCACCCTGATGTCTGTTGAGACGGGGTGATCCCGGGGGCGATTCGACAACGCGAGCCATTCCTAAAACGGCTCTTACTATTGGTTTGACACTTCGTTTCATGCGTTGTAAACAGCCCTGCGGAGCGAGGGGCTCCATACCAGGACCGCCATCGCGCGACGCGCTCGTCACCCCGGCAACGAACACCCGTTTCACCTGGATCGAGCACGCTCACGATTGGAAGCAGGTGGAAATTCTGATCTTCCTTGGAGCGGCCGGGCGTAGGTCGTCCCGGTCGGTTCAGATTGGTGTTTCGGACGCGAGGCTTCAGCCTGCGGGTTGTCCCCCGACCTCAATCAGTCTTTTCCCTCAAGCCGTAAAGGGGGTGGGGCTCCGGTGACCGTCGGCCCGGGGAGTTCCTTGCCAGTCCCGGTAACCAGACGCATGTTGTTTCAGATTTTCCGTGGGCGCTCCCCATGTCCGAAAGCCAGGAGAAGGAGTAGGCATCATCATGAGAGAAATCCATGTCGACGCGATCGCGCAAGCGGTCAAGGACCTGTGCATCCGGGCCAATACGGAGCTCGGGCAGGACGTTCTGGACGCCTTCCAACGGGCGATTGAGACGGAAGAATCGCCCACCGGGCGGGACATCCTCAAACATCTGCTCGTCAACGCCCAGATCGCCCGCGATGAGAAGATCCCCATGTGCCAGGACACGGGGCTCGCCGTGGTGTTTGTCGAACTGGGCCAGGATGTGCACATCACCGGGGGATCTCTCCGGGAAGCCATCGAGGAAGGTGTGCGCCAGGGCTACCAGGAGGGATACCTGCGCAAGAGCGCCTGCCACCCCTTCACGCGACAGAACACGGGCGATAACACGCCAGCCATCATCCACGTGGACCTCGTTCCAGGAGACGGGCTCAAGCTGACGTTGGCGCCCAAGGGCGGGGGAAGCGAGAACATGAGCCGGGTGATGATGCTGACACCGGCCGTGGGGATCCAGGGCATCAAGGAATATGTCATCCAGCGCGTGAAAGAAATGGGCTCCAACCCTTGCCCGCCCACCATCGTCGGGGTGGGGATCGGGGGCACTTTCGAGATGGCGGCCCTCCTGGCCAAGAAAGCGCTGTTGCGCGAACTGGGAAGCGTGAACAGCGATCCAGAGTTAGCGGCCCTGGAGAAGGAATGGCTCGAAGAGATCAACCGGCTGGGCATCGGCCCTCAGGGTCTCGGCGGACGTACGACTTCCCTGGCCGTTCACATCAAGATGATGCCCTGTCACATCGCCAGCTTGCCGGTCGGCGTGAACATCCAGTGCCATGCGGCTCGGCACAAGGAAATCGAACTGTAGGAAAGGGGAAGCGACATGCACGAGGCGATACGCTTGACCACGCCCCTGAAGGTAGACGACGTGGAAAGACTGCGCATTGGGGACCAGGTCCTGTTGAACGGGATCGTTTACACCGCCCGCGATGCGGCCCACAAGCGACTGATTCAGCTCATCGAGGCCGGTGAGAAACTCCCGTTCGACCTCGAAGGGCAGGTCATCTACTATGTGGGGCCCTCCCCACCCAAACCGGGCCAAGCCGTCGGGGCCGCCGGTCCGACCACCAGCTACCGCATGGATGCTTACGCACCGAAACTGATCTCCCTCGGCCTGAAAGGGATGATCGGCAAAGGCGCTCGCAATCAGGCCGTCAAGGATGCCATGAAGACGTACAAGGCGGTCTATTTCGCCGCCATCGGCGGGGCTGGGGCGCTCATGTCCAAGTCGATCCTGACGGCCGAGGTCATCGCCTACCCGGAACTCGGGCCCGAGGCGATCCGGCGACTGGAAGTGAAAAATTTCCCGGTGATCGTGGCCAATGACACGGTGGGCGGGGACCTCTACGACGAGGGCGTGAAAACCTACGCCCGATGACGTTCCACCGTGTTGATCACTCCGTGAGACCCTCGCACGTGGGCGCGGTTACGCCGCGCCCACGCCGTTTTGCTGCACGGCCACCGCGTCTAAGTGTATCCCACTGTCCCAAACGGCCCCACAGCCGCCGCACGTCCAGTTCGACGCATCAGCTCTCCAGACGCTGGACTGGGCGATTGGGTCCAACTCCTGATCCCTTGATTGTGCCCCTCCGGACGTTTATGATTCTGCAAAGAGGTCAGAGGAACCAAAATGATTTTGTTTTTCAAAGGCCTGCGAAGAAGTGAGGAAAAAGATGCCGATTGAGGTCTCAGAGAAGACCATCAGGAGCGAATTCATAGAAAAAGTCCAGCGGTTGAGCGGCCAGAACATCTATCAGTGCTTCCAGTGTGGGACATGTGGCGGAGCCTGCCCCATGTCCGACCACATGGACACGGTTCCTCGACGGATCCTGCGCATGGCGCAGCTGGGGCTCGAAGACGACGTTCGAGACGCCGAAGGCTACTGGACTTGTGCTTCCTGCCACACGTGCACCGTCAACTGCCCGCGGGGCATCGATCTGGCCAGGGTCATGGAAGCTATCCGGCAGATCGCTTTGCGCCGGAACGTCAATAGGGTCGAGCCCTCCCGGTTGGATGAACAGACCGTAAAGGAGCTGCCTCAGATCGCCCTGGTCAGCTGCTTTCGAAAGCTGACCAGTTGATCCGGATCGCGATCCATCGGTGTTGATTCACAAAGTCCCTCTCCGTTGGGGTGCCGCTGAGGGTTGATCGGGCGTGTATCCTTGGAATGAGCGGATGAGTGTCCTTGATCGTCGACATGCAATTTGGCGATTCCCTCCGCGCTCACTTGAGCTATAATTCCTGCTAACAGCTCGCCCTTTCGGGACCCATCCTTTCATCACGTTGTTATTGTTGGACAGGGCATACCACGTCGCCTCGTTCCCGGCGCCTGCGGATGGCTCGGCGCTTGGGAACAATGGACCGTCGATTCCTTGCGGAGGAGGGACCGTGCTCTGGGCAACGATCCACAAGACGTCACATTCACGGGGCGTGCGGCCCAACCTCTTGGACTACGAGGCGGCCTGCGCGAGTTTCAGCTGGGATACCGTCCGACGGGAGCTCGACGGACTTCCAGGCGGCAGGGGCCTGAACATCGCCCATGAAGCGGTGGACCGTCACGCTTCGGGCCCTCTGGCCGACACCGTGGCGCTCCGTTGGCTCGGAAGCGACGGCGAGGTCCGGGATTTCACTTACGCCGACCTGAAGCGCTTGACGGACCGATTCGCCAACGTGCTGAAGGGGCTCGGGCACGCGAAAGGCGATGTGGTCTGTGTGTTGGCTGGCCGGGTGCCGGAGCTTTACGTCGCCGCCCTGGGCACCCTGAAGAGCACGGGCGTTTTCTGCCCCCTTTTTTCCGCCTTTGGCCCGGAACCGGTGTTCCAGCGGCTGTCCCGGGGGGAGGCACGGGTCCTGGTGACCACGGAGCGGCAGTACCGCCAAAAGGTTGCCGGGCTCAGG
>CAZGQL010000012.1:45919-47223 GCA_964527905.1 uncultured Syntrophobacteraceae bacterium | reverse complement strand
TCCGACCGACCCCGAGGACATGGCTATCCTCCACTTCACGAGCGGGACCACCGGAATGCCCAAGGGGGCGGTCCACGTGCACAACGCCGTTCTCACCCATTTCGTAACCGGGAAATACGTCCTCGACTTCCATCCCGGCGATATTTTTTGGTGCACGGCGGATCCGGGGTGGGTGACGGGAACATCCTACGGGATCATCGCGCCGCTTCTGCACGGCATCACCAACATCGTGGATGAAGCCGATTTTGATGCCGCCCGCTGGTGCCGGATCCTGGAAACGGAGCAGGTCAATATCTGGTACACGGCACCGACCGCCATCCGTCGGCTGATGCGTGTCGGGGTCGAGCCGCGCCTCAAATGCGACCTGCAGCACCTGCGCCTGGTTTTCAGCGTCGGCGAGCCTCTGAACCCCGAAGCTGTCGTGTGGGGGGAGAAAGCTCTCGGGCTTCCGATTCATGACAATTGGTGGCAAACGGAAACCGGCGGCATCATGATCTCCAATTACGCCTCGATGGACATTCGTCCCGGCTCCATGGGGCGGCCTCTCCCGGGGATCGAGGCGGCGATCGTTCGTCGGATCGGCCCGGATTCCGTTGAGATCGTGACCGAGCCCGGGACCCAAGGGGAACTGGCGCTGCGCCCTGGCTGGCCGTCCATGTTCCGCGGCTACCTCCATGACGAGGAGCGCTACGCCAAGTGTTTCGCGGGCGGATGGTACCTCACCGGGGACCTGGCTAAGCGGGATGCGGACGGGTATTTCTGGTTCATCGGGCGTGCCGACGACATCATCAAGACGGCCGGACACATGGTGGGGCCGTTCGAAGTCGAGAGCACGCTCATGGAGCACCCCGCGGTGGCCGAGGCGGGCGTGATCGGCAAACCGGACCCCCTGATCGGAGAGCTCGTCAAGGCGTTCGTAGCGCTCAAGGCGGGATTCGAGCCCAGCGACGCCCTGCGCCTGGAGCTCATCGGGTTTGCCCGCAAGCGGCTTGGTTCGGCGGTCGCCCCCAAGGAAATCGAATTTCAGGCCAACTTGCCCAAGAACAAGGCCGGTAAAATCATGCGCCGACTGCTGAAGGCCCGTGAATTGGGCTTGCCCGAAGGCGATCTCTCCACATTGGAGACCCTCCCATGAGCGCCAAGACCCTACGCAAGCGCAAGACAAAAGACAAGGCGGAGCCCCGCCAAGCGCTGGATCGCGGGCATGCCCTGCACCTGCTGCGCTCCATGATCCGCATCCGACGCTTCGAGGCGAAATGCGCCGAGCTGTACAGTGCGATGAAAATCCGGGGTTTTCTCCATCT
>CAZGQL010000012.1:40379-45886 GCA_964527905.1 uncultured Syntrophobacteraceae bacterium | reverse complement strand
GGGGTCTTGGAAGCGTTGACGCCCGAGGACGCCGTCGTCGCCACTTACCGGGAACATGGGCACGCCCTGGTGCGGGGCGTTTCTCCGGGAGCCATCATGGCGGAGATGTATGGGAAGCAGGAAGGGTGCAGCCGCGGCCGGGGCGGCTCCATGCACCTGTTCGACGATCGGACGCGGTTTTACGGAGGCAACGCCATCGTGGGGGGAGGGCTTCCCTTGGCCGTGGGTCTGGCACTGGCCGATTCGATGCAGGGGAAGGCCCGGGTGACCTGCTGTTTTTTCGGGGACGGGGCCGTGGCGGAAGGGGAGTTCCATGAATCCATGAACCTTGCGGCCCTGTGGAAGGTGCCGGCGCTGTTCGTGTGCGAAAACAACCTTTACGCCATGGGCACGGCGTTGCGGTATTCCCACGCGGTTCAGGACCTCGCGCGGAGGGCGGCAAGCTACGACATCGCCTGCGAGGCCGTGGACGGCATGGACGTTTTGGCGGTGGAGCGTGCGGCGCGCGAGGCCGTCGCTTTCGTGCGGAGCGGTCAAGGCCCGTATTTCCTCGAATGCCGTACGTACCGGTTTCGTGCCCATTCCATGTTCGATGCGGAGTTGTATCGGACGCGAGCCGAAGTCGAGGAATGGAAAAAGCGCTGTCCCATCGAATCGCTCTCCCGCCGGTGTTTGGAGGAAGGGCTGGTGAGCGAATCCGACTTGGCGGCGATCGAAGCGGACGTGGCCTCGGAAATCGAGGAGGCCGTGGCGTTCGCCGAGGCCTGTACCTGGGAGCCGGTCGAGGACCTGACCCGCTTCGTATATTCGGAACGGAGGGTGCCATGAGCGGCGGCACGAAGGGGATGCGGAAGATCACCTATCGGGAGGCGGTGCGCGAGGCCATCCGGGAAGCCTTGCTCCGGGACGAGCGAGTGTTCGTGATGGGTGAGGACGTCGGCCGCTACGGCGGATGCTTTGCCGTGACCAAGGGACTGCTCGAAGAATTCGGGCCCGAACGGATCCGCGACACACCCCTGTCCGAGTCGGGTTTCACCGGCGCGGGGATTGGGGCGGCTCTCGGGGGGATGCGTCCCATCGTGGAGGTGATGACCTGCAACTTCAGCCTACTGGCCGCCGATCAGATCCTGAACAATGCCGCCGTGTACCTGCACATGTCCGGCGGTTTGTTCAACGTTCCGATCGTGATCCGGATGGCCACGGGGGGAGGCCGACAGGTGGCGGCCCAGCATTCGCGGTCCCTGGAAGGCTGGTACGCTCACATCCCGGGGATCAAGGTGCTGAGTCCGGCCATGGTCGAGGACGCTCGGGGCATGCTCTGGACTGCGCTCGAAGATCCCGACCCCGTGCTCATTTTCGAGCACAGCGGCCTCTACAACCTGGAAGACGTCCTGCCGGAAGACGCGGGCGCCGTGGACATCGACCGGGCCCGCGTGCGGCGGACGGGGCGAGACCTCACCGTGATCAGCTATTCGGCGAGCCTCATCAAGTCGCTCGAGGCGGCGGACATCCTGGCCCGCGAGGGGATTGACGTCGAGGTCATCGACCTGCGCACGCTTCGACCGCTCGATGAGGAGACCTTCCTCGATTCCGTGGCGAAGACGCATCGCGCGCTGATCGTAGACGAAGGATGGCGCAGCGGCAGCCTTTCGGCTGAAATCAGCGCCCGCATCATGGAGCATGCCTTTTACGATCTGGATGCACCGGTGCAGCGGCTTTGCAGCGTCGAGGTGCCCATGCCTTACGCCAAGCACCTGGAGGAAGCCGCGTTGCCGCAGGTGGGGCAAATCGTGGACCTTGCGCGAACGATGGTGGGGAGCCATGGGTGAATTCCGCATGCCCAGCCTGGGCTCGGACATGAAGGAAGGGACGCTCCTCGAGTGGCGGGTCAAGCCGGGGGACCGGGTGCGGCACGGGGACATCGTCGCCGTGGTGGACACCGACAAGGCCGCCATCGAAATCGAGGTTTTCGAGGATGGGGTGATCGAGTCGTTGATCGTCCAGCCGGGTCAGAAGGTCCCTGTCGGGACGGTGATGGCCATCATCCGGAGCGAAGGGGCAACCGTGACGCCCGTCGTGGAGGTGCCGCCGGCTGTACCGGCATCGGTGCAGCCGGACGCATCGGGTGTCTCCGAGCGCGTGGCGGACGCGCTCTCCAAGGCGCCGGCACCGACCCCAGGGACGGTACGCATCCCGGCGTCTCCCTACGCTCGCAAACTGGCAGCCGAACGGGGAGTGGATCTGGGCCGATTGCAGGGAACGGGCCCGGGGGGCGTCATCCGCGCTGCGGATGTGGAACGGGCCGCCGCCGAAGCCGGGCGGGAGGCTGCGAAGGAGACACCGTTGCCGGCGCCTGCGGCCGAGCGGCCTGCCATACTTGCCCAGCCTTCACCGGGGGTTCGATCCGAGCCGCCACCGCGCGCCCAGGACGCCGCCGCAGCGATGCGCCGCGCTATCGCGGCCGCCATGGCGCGTTCGAATCGGGAAATCCCCCACTATTACTTGCAGACTCGCATCGAATTGAGCCGCACCCTCCGGTGGCTTGAATCCGAGAATTTGAAACGGTCCATCAGGGAGCGGATCCTGCCCGTGGTGCCGCTCATCAAGGCCGTCGCCCTCGCCCTCGGGGAGGTCCCCGAGCTCAACGGTCACTGGGTGGACGATCGTCTCCACGTGCGAGAAACGATCAACGTCGGCTTTGCCATTGCCCTGCGCCAGGGCGGACTCATCACGCCGGCCCTCCTCCAGGCGGATCTCAAGACCATCGACGAACTGATGGAAGCGCTGCGGGACCTCATCACCCGCACGCGCGCCGGCGGACTTCGGGGTGCCGAGCTGACGGAGGGCACCATCACCGTAACGAGCCTCGGAGATTTGGGCGTCGAGGCGGTCTATGGCGTCATCTATCCGCCGCAGGTCGCCTTGGTGGGTTTTGGCAAGATCATGGACCAGCCTTGGGTCGAAAACGGCATGCTCGGCGTTCGGCCTGTGCTCACGGCGACCCTGGCCGCCGACCACCGGGCCACGGACGGGCGGCGTGGAGCCCAGTTTCTCGACGCGCTCAACCGCATCTTGCAGGAGCCGACGAAGCTATGACCGAAGCACAGATCCAGGACGTGATCTTCAAGCTGCTCCAGCGCATCGCCCCCGAGTCCGACCCACGGAGCCTGGCGCCGGATGAGAACGTGCGGCGGGCGCTCGACATCGACTCCTTCGACGCCCTCAATTTTTTCATCGCTCTCAACGACGAGCTCGGGGTGAGCATTCCCGAGGCGGACTACGGGCAGCTCAATACCCTTTCGGAATTGATCGCCTACTTGAGCGCCAGGGTTGCCTGAACGCTCGCGAGCCATGAGGTCTCAAAGGGAGATATCCGTCATGCACATCGCGTATCCGGAGTACTATGAGCGGCTTCAGAAGATATCGGGGCGCCTAGCGCGGGAGCTCCGGAGCACCCTGTCGGCGTTTGCCCAATTGAACGGCGCCGCGACGGCAAAGGGAGCCCTGAGCTCCAAGCACAAGCAGCTCATTGCGCTGGGCATCGCGGTGACCGTCCGCTGCGACGGCTGCATCGCCTACCATGTGCACGATGCGATTCGGGCAGGGGCTTCGCGGCAGGAGATCCTGGAAACCATCGGGGTGGCGGTTCTCATGGGCGGAGGACCCGCGATGGTCTATGGGTGCGAGGCCCTGGAAGCACTCGAGCAGTTCGAAAACGCGGGATTGAAGGGGGGCGACACCGCCCAGAGCGTGTCGTCCGCGCCCGACTGATGGATCGTGCCGCCGATGCGCGTCCACTCGACCGGCCGGTTCCGAAAGGTTACGGAGGGGCATGCCGTTTCGGGAAGAAGCTTAGGTACTCACTCGGCGACTGGCTGCATGCGGCGTAGCCGCTCCGGGATGTTCCAGCGCTCCAGTAGGTCGGCCACCGCCGGAGCCACAAAGTCTTTCCAGGGTTCGCCCCGGATCATTTTCCGCCGGATTTCCGAGGCCCTAAGACCCTTTTGGGCAAGGTCCTTTTCCCACATGACCTCTGTCCTCAGCCCCAGAGCCTGGAACTGTTCCAACTTGCGGCGGCCCCACGCATCGTAGATGGTCAAATAGAACGTGGCGTCCATCGGCAGGTAAAAGTGATAGAGCTCAGGAAAATTGATGGGGAAAGGCACGATGGTGATGTCCTGGAGAGCGATGTCCGCCTCGAACAGGGCCGCTCGTACCAGAAGAGTCCGCTCGAAAAAGGTGAGGGGGTTGGCCTCGGGCCGGCTGCGCTCGGGGTCGGTTGCATCGGCTCGGGTGTGGGTCGGGTCAGGGTTGGTGATGCCCACCACCAGATGGCGGCAGCGCAATTTGCCCGCAAGCAGATAGCGCAAGTGGTCATGATGGAAGATCTGAAATCGACCGTGGATCACTCCCGTTTCGACCAAGCTCGAATCCTTATTGAGGTGGGAACGTTGTCAGCCGTTCGAGAGGCGTCCACGGGGACCTATAACGGCTGGGAATTCCGGTGCGCTCGCTTCAGTCGGGAGACAATCACCGCGTTCGTGATGCCGGCCAGCAAGAGGAGGCTCACGACGGGCAGGGCTGGCAGAAAGGCGGACCCCAACGCGCCCAGGATCGTGATGGCCGATCGGGTCCCCTTGCTGGCCAGGGTAGGGGGACCCAGGTCGATGCCCAGACTTTCAGCGCGGGCCGAGGAATAGCTGATGCCGTTACTCCCGATCACGGCGGCGGCTCCGAGTAACAAGATGAGCACGGGTGGGGGCGGATTGGGAAGCCGAACGAGGTAAAGGGTGAGACCGATCACCAGGGCGCCGTCGGCATATCGGTCGAGCACCGAGTCCCAGAAGGCACCGCCGCGGCTCTGGCGCTGGGTGAGGCGCGCCAATTGGCCGTCCACGCCGTCGAGAACCTGCGCACAGGCAGCGATCAGGCCGGCTCCCCAGCCCCACCCGCAGGCAAACACCACTCCAGCCACGACGCCGAGCCCCGCCGACCCCAGGGTGACCATCCAGGGTTGGAGCCAGGGCCACGCCAACAGGCGGGGGGTGATGCGCGCCGAGCAGTGAATCTTGATCCAGCGCAGAATAAAACGATCCGTGGGTTTGGTTTCCCAACCCTGAAGGGCCATGCGTGCTCCTTGAAGGCACCGGCTGGTCAGGCATCGAAGAGGGTGTAGCGTACCTCGTCACCCACCTTGGTCGCCCGGGCCAGCTCCATGTGTCGCAGCGTGGCGAAGTGAGAGCGAAACTCATCCGGCGATAGGGAGAGCCTCGAGCAGAGCGTCTCCAGGGTCAGTGGCCCCTCGGACCGTAGCAGCTCCAGGATCCGCTCCTGTGCGGGCAGGAGGGTCCTTTCGTGTCCGGGGGTGTGTTTCGCACTGTGTACGGCCCAGGGATCGCACGTTTTGGGGACGGCAACCAGGTCCAGATAGCAGTCCTCGCACACGGTGCGGCCGGAATGCTGGTGGGACTCCGCTGGATCGATGGGGCTCCGACATTTTTCGCACA
>CAZGQL010000012.1:36157-40364 GCA_964527905.1 uncultured Syntrophobacteraceae bacterium | reverse complement strand
CACAACATGGCGCTGGGCTCCTTTTGGCCTGACGGTAGCACGTTTCTCATGACGGAAACCAATGCTCACACGGCACGATCTTATGTGATCGGGCCCGTGCAATGCAAGATGCTCATGCTTACCATACGGCTCAAGGCGGTTTGGGGGAGCATGGCGTGGATGCGTAAGGCTTAGGCGGTACGGACGGGGGAGGACCGTCATCGGGTAGGGAGGACACAGCATGCATGACAGGCTGAAGGCAATGGTTCTTGGCTCCTTCATCGGGGATTCCCTGGCACTGGGGGTTCATTGGATTTACGACGTGGACGAGATCGAGCGCCGTTTCGGGCGTGTCGAGCGTTTTCTGAAGCCACAGCCGGGCTCCTACCACCCGACCAAGGAAGCGGGGGAACTGACCCATTACGGCGACCAGACGCTGACACTGCTGGAATCGATCGCTGAGGCCGGACGGTTCGACCTTGAGCATTTCGCCGCCAAGTGGCGCGCACTCTTCGCCGATTACCGCGGCTATTTTGACCATGCAACCAAGGATACCCTCAAGAACTTCTCCGCCGGAGCGGCCCCCTCGGAAGCCGGGTCTCGTTCGGGCGACCTATCGGCGGCCTGTCGGATCGCTCCCCTGGTCTACCGGTACCGCAGCGATCTTGAAACCCTCGTGGCCGCTTCTCGCGCCCAGGCGACCATGACCCACAACAATCCGGTCATCGTCGAATGCTCGGAGCTTCTCGCACGGATTGCTTTCACGGTGGTGCATGGAACCCCGCCGGCCGAGGCGGTCGCCCGACACCTGGAGGGGTTGGAGGCCACCGACGTCCTGGCGGGAGCGATTCGAGACGGCCTCGAAAGCCTTTCGGGCTCCTCTCGGGAGGCGATCCTGGACTTCGGTCAGAACTGCGGCGCACGGGCCGCGCTTCCATCGGTGGTGCACCTGGTCGCCAAGTACCAGGACGATATTCGGGAGGCGCTCATTGAGAACGTCATGGCCGGCGGCGATTCGGCAGCGCGCGGCATGGCTGTTGGGATGATCCTTGGAGCACACCTCGGCATGGAGGCGATCCCAAGGGAATGGCTTGAAGAACTGAGAAATCTTGCTCACGTTGAAAAACTGCTCAGCACGATCGACTCCACCCTCTCCTGAATGCCCGTTTGGCACCGTTTCCCATGGAGGACTTTGCACGTGGATTCTGAGGAGAGGTCATGACGAGCTGCCCGGAATTCCCGAGAGTCGACTCCGATTCCGATCCCCACGGAAGGGACAGGAACGAGAGGGCGCAAGAGGGGTTTCAAGAGCGGGGGCCGATGGCTGCGGAACGTGGTCGTACGTTCTTTCACTTGTGCCCCGTTGCCCTTTGGGTGGAGGATTTTTCACGGGTCAAGGCATTCTTTCAAACCCTCGAGGAAAAGGGGGTAAGCGATTTTCGGACTTATTTCAGGAAACACCCCGAAAAGGTCGTCTGGCTTGCGGAGCAGGTCAGGGTCATTGAGGTAAACGCGAAGACCCTGGAGATGTATCAGGCAAAGAGTTTGACTGAGATCGAGCAAGGCCTCAGCCTCGTCTTCAACAAGCAATCCTACGATGTCTTCGCGAATGAGTTGATCGCTTTTGCACAGGGGAAAACCACATTTTCCGCTCAGACCGTCAATCAATCCCTCAAGGGCAGGCAGCTCCATATCCTTTTGGAGTGCCAGGTGGTTCCAGGTCATGAGCACGACTTGAGCCGAGTGATCGTGGCCACACAGGATATTTCGGACCTCATGGTGACTCATTCCGAGCTGGTGGAATCCGAAGAGAAATACAGGAAGATATTTCAAGACGGACCATCCGCCGCACTCTTGGCGGACGGGGATTCCGGCATCATTTTGGAAGCGAACCGGAAGGCTGCAGAGCTCTTGGGGAAGCCTGCCGATGAGATCGCGGGGATGCACCTCTCGGAGATGCATCCCCGGGAGCATGTCTCGGTTTATAAGAGAATGTATGAGAAGGTTGCTTCCGGTGACCGGATGCGATTTGAGGATTGCGTTGTGTCCCTCCGTTCCGGCAAGAGAATTCCCGTTGCGGTCACGGCGATTCCCATGGAACTGGGGGGGGCGGGTGCGGTCCTCCTGGTGCTGCAGGTGTTGGATAAAGGGGTGGATGTGGGGCACATCCGCAGAGATCTGCAGGCGCACAAAAAATCCCCATCGATTTCGCCATTCAACCGGCTCTCTTCCCGAGAACGGGAGATCTTGTGCTTGGTCGCAAATGGTCTGACCAGTAGGCAGATTGCCGAGTACCTTTGTATCAGCGAAAAAACCGTGGAAACGCACCGATCTCGTGGCATGCGTAAGCTCGGATTTCGGAGAATCGCGGAGCTTGTACGTTTTTCGGTGACCTGTGGAGAAATTGACTTGCACTTGGATCGCCTGGATCGAGGCGATTCTGTAAGTCCCCCTTTCGAACCCAAGCCAAGACCTGCCTGACACGTTCCTACCTGACAATTTTCAGGGTTTTTCCCCACAAAAATGCCGAGGTGTCCTCATCGTTCTTCGAAGAAGGATGGACCATAATATTTATGTGAAGCCTATGCCTCAGCGCACCTCTTCGAGGCTCTGCGTTCCCGGACCTGCCACTCAGTGCTTTTTCATGGCATTCCCGCAGGGAAAACCTCCCTTTGGGACCCACCTCGAGGTGGGGAGAGCTTCCAGACAAGACTAAATGGAAAGGCTGGACGACCGAGATAGCAGGAAGGAGGTGCGTGCTCGCCAGTGACCCCAATGGAATGGATGCGAGTGCAAGAGATGTGAAATGGTTTTGCCTCTTGGACAGGGAGGATCCTCCATGGAGATCAGGGCAGATCAATCAATGCAACTAATTGGGATTATTCCAAAGTGGAAAGTTAGTCGTAGCAGTTGCCGATCGAAGATGACGGCCCAAAAGGCCTGCCCATTGACGAGGACTCTTTTCCGTGGGTTGGTTTTCTGCGTGTTTTTTCTGTTTTCGATCGCAGGGGTCTCTTGGGCACAGGTAGATCAGGTAGATACCGTCAACTTGGGGCCCGGCGTTCCAGCTTTTGAGGGGGGGGTTACGGAAAGTGCCTGGGGCAGGCGAAGTCCGGACCAAAGTCCGATCCTCTATGCGACCTATTATCGACAGCTGGCTTCAAATCCAAGCTCCTCCGCAATCGTTTTCTGCCGTTCGGAGGACTTCGGTCTCACGTGGTCAGCGTGTCAGGAGCTGAGCGGTTACGATTCCAACTATTATCCGAGTATCGCGGCCAACAGCAATGGATTGGTTTGCATTGCCTGGGAGAGGGGCATGTCGCAGAGAGTCCCCCTGATCTGTTCGGACCAAGCGGGTGATCCAGGCACCTGGGGGCCTGAAAGGCGGGTGGACAACAGCGTTGTCGGCGCGGGGTACCCCCGCGTTTCCATCACCGATGGCGGCCTAGTCTATGTGACGTGGCATGATCGATTCAACCAATATCCGGCGAACATCTTTGTCTCTGTTTCGAGTGACAGAGGCAACTCCTTCACGCATGCCCTTGTCAGTGGCTCGGTGGGCGGATCGATCTCTCATGTCGCATCCTTCGGAGAGAGCAACGTGTACGCCGTCTTTACTTCCGCACGGGCTTACCGGGACATCTACTTCACTGAATCGAACCACTCCGGTCAGGAAGGTTCGTGGTCGCCGCCCATTTCAGTCGGCAGCCTGGGATTGCCTCATCCCAGGCCGTGGTTGGATGATGATTGGGGTCTCCTGCCGGTCATGCAGGTGCGAGGCAATAACGTCTATCTCGCCTGGGCCTGCCATGTCGGAGACGAGCATTACGACAGGCGGGTCAATGGAATTTGGAAGGACCCGGTCAAGCTGTTCAGCCCTGGCGATAAGATCGGCTTCGGATTCAATCTGGGCGTGGACGGTGATGTTATCTATATCACCTGGGGAAACCAGTCAGTCGATAACAACTGGGATCAATGGCTTGCGATGTCCGTAGATGGTGGAGAACACTTTTTTAACCCCATGAAGATCGTGAATGATCGAGGGGATATCAACATGATCCCGAGCGCCAAAGGGTCGTTGATCGCTCTGGAGGGAAAGCTCAACTTGCTCTGGGCTGAGGATACGGGTGAGTTTGGCACGACTTACTCCGTGACTCCGCCCAGGTTCCGGTTCGTCAAGCTGTTCAGCCCTGGCGATAAGATCGGCTTCGGATTCAATCTGGGCGTG
>CAZGQL010000012.1:21442-36147 GCA_964527905.1 uncultured Syntrophobacteraceae bacterium | reverse complement strand
AGGAGGACAAAGTCAACCGGAATGTTTTGACCTGTCTTTTTAAAAAGATGCAGTCCCTCAAGCCCGAGCCGGCGTTCGTGTTGTTTGGAGGCGATATGAGTTTTGGTCGGGACAGCTACGAAAAGGTCAAACAAGAACTAGCGGAATGGGTGGGCGTGATAGAGAATCCCTATGCCAACCCCACACCCTGTGGCTCCTATAGCGGTATGGGAAAGGGTTGGGTCCAATCCCACCTCCTGCCCGCCTTCGGAGGCCATGAGCGAAATCGTCTCGGGTATTGCCAAAACGATCCAACTCGGCCCTGCAGGCAGGCAAGCGACTGCACGAGTGGCGCGGCCTGCATCAGCGAAAACCGGACGTCGGCATGGGAAGCCTTTCAAGACTACTTCGAGGCTAAGCCGCCAACCATCCCAGGGATGGATTGCACTCCCCTGGCGGGCTACGGGGGGACATCCTATTTTTGTGACTATCAGAATACTCGGCTTTTTGTTCTAAATAATGATTGCATACCTCCCGAGGACGGCAGTTCGGTTCCCGGCTACCTCAGCGGAGATCCCGACGCCTTCAATTGCATCAACCACGAAATGGGCACCGCCCAACTCGATTTTCTTCGGACACATCTTTCCGAAGGGCAGTTCGAGCATGCCTTCGTGCTCCAACACGAGCCCGCTTACGGAACGCTTGCCCATCAACTGGGTGACGACACTGCTTCGGGCTGGCCCGCTACCATGGACGCAAAGAAGACGCTTCGCAACCAATACATCGAGACGATAATGGAGAAGGTTGGGCTCATTTTTTCGGGCCATGAACATCAGTACACCCGGCGAACGATCGATCCAGACTTTGCCAGCCTTCCCCAGCACGGACCCGTCGGCCCGAGAACGGCTTATGCCTACAAGTCGCAGAACAGCTCCAAGGCACCGCTCCTCTACGTTGAGTATACCGTTGGCGGATCGAAAGGAACCTTCAGCAAACGGATCTCGAATGAGTCGGATGATGCCGAGGAAAGACAAAAAGACGGGACGGTTTATTTAACGAGCTCGGATCTTGAGTTCATGTTCGACGAATCATGGCCGGACGCCACGTCGAGGATGCAGAGCGCCATCGGGTTGCGCTGGACCGGAGTGACGATCCCGAGAGGCGCAAGCATCACGAAGGCATACATCCAGTTCAATGCCCTTTACGAGAGCACGCCGCCTTACTGCAGTTTCAATGTGCATCAGCTCAACGTCCGCTTTCGTGGGGAGGCCAGTGGGAATGCCGGCCCCTTTCAGCAAGACCATTGGGACATTTCACGGAGACCGAGGACCTTGCAATATGCCGATTGGTTGGATGTGCCGAAGTGGTTGAGCACGGACAGCAACGAAACGGCCCAGGCAAAGCAGCGGACCGTGGACCTTAAGAACATCGTGCAAGAGATTGTCAATCGGACGGATTGGACCAGCGGCAACGCCCTCGTGATCATTGCCGAGCCTCTAGAATACCCTGCGCCAGCCAATGGCAAGATCCGCGAAATCAAGACGGGGTCTGCCGGAGCTCCCTGGAATAGCGCCTACGATCCATGGGGGAATTATTCAAAACCGATGGACGTCTGGAGGTACGATCCTCCTGCCTACCATTACGCGCTCGTCGACGTGATCGGCAGTCGTTACACGTGGATCACGCGGGGCGTTGATAGTGAGTGGAACGAGGTTTTTCTCGACTACTTCCCTCCATTCAATGGCGGCAATGTGATCGTGGCACCAACGGCGACCGGGGCCGGGGATGTCAAGCTGGAAGTCCCGGAGGAATCCAGTCCTTTTGTGGCCTGCACGGGTGTCAACATCGTTTCCGACCGGAATGCGGGTCTGGAACGAGAAGAGAACTCGGACCGCCACTTCCCTTACGGCTTGCTTCAGATGGAAATTCGAAACGTTGAGCCCGGCGGGTCCTCAACCGTTAGACTCTCTTTGCCGTCCAATGTTCCGAGGGATTCTGATTACATGAACTACGATTCAAAACTGGGTTGGGGGTCCATGTCTTTTGGGAGCAACGATGGGGATCAAGTGATCACGGTCACACTCAACGACGGTGGGGCGGGCGATGCGGATGGCATAGCCAACGGAACCATTGCGCATTGGGGAGGATCGTCTGCGCCCTCTCCTGGGCCGTTGAGCGGTCTTGTCTGGTTTAAGCCCTTGAAAAGCGAACGGTTCAGCCGTGACACTTCCGGGTGCCCTGCTGAGTTGGAGGGTTCGAGACCTTTTGTGGGAAAACACAAGTTCTTTTGGAGACTTAGGAACATGAGCAAAATCCCTCTGACGCGACTTGCGGTCAGGGTTACTTTGCTCTCGAACGGCAACATTTTGCAGAACGTTTCGCAATCACCTGCGGTGGGCCGGTTCGTTCCCGTTCCCCGCACCGGCGGCTATGCCGATGAAGTCCTCGGTCCCAGGGAGATCGTCGATGTGCCCTTTGAGGTATGCCTCAAGAAATGGGCGAACTATCGCTTTACCGCCGAGGTGTTGGGGAGCCCGGTCCCTGCCCCGTGAAAATGCTCGATCCGGCTTTGCGGTCTGGACCTCGTAATATCCCGGTTGAAAGACAGGCCTGATCGGTCATGAGCCGGCGCCCCCGTGGGATGTGGTGGGGAACTTCAATGGCACCGTAGGGAAATGGGACACGGCTGCATTCCGTGTCCCCTGCTTTCTGGGGGCCCGCAGAGACATTCGGTTTGGTCTACTCGTGGGCCCCATTCCATGCCTCGACTTCTGTGTTGGCAACTCCCCCACGATGCGCCGGAGTGCGTTTCCTGCCTTGCAGCAAGGTCCCGCACCTTCCCCGTGTGCCCCTCGAGCGGGGCGTGAAATCTGTTGTGCCGCGTATTCACTCCTGCTAATAAGTCTTGCGTTTTGTCTCATTGCCACTAATTCGGTGAGGACCTCGGGCGAGGGGTTCTTGCGGCTTCCTTCAGGAAAGGGGAATGCAATGCCAAGACGTGAAGACATCCATAAGGTCATGATCATCGGTTCGGGCCCCATCGTCATCGGGCAGGCCTGTGAGTTCGACTATTCGGGAACCCAGGCATGCAAGGCGCTCCGGGGACTCGGCTATGAAATCGTTCTGGTCAATTCGAACCCTGCAACCATCATGACCGACCCGGGCATGGCCGACGCGACCTATATCGAGCCGCTGACGGTGGAAAGCCTCACCAAGATCATCGAAAAGGAACGTCCCGACGCCATTCTTCCCAACCTCGGAGGCCAGACGGGTTTGAACCTCACGTCTCAGCTCCATAGACAGGGGGTACTCGACGCCTTCGGCGTGAAGATCATCGGCGTGCAGGCGGACGCCATCGAGCGGGGCGAGGACCGGATCGCGTTCAAGGAAACCATGGAGCGTTTGAACATCGAGATGCCCCGGAGTCAGCCGGCTTTCAGCGTGGAGGAGGCCGAGCGGATCGCGGCGGACCTGGGCTATCCCGTGGTGATCCGACCGGCTTACACCCTTGGAGGCACAGGCGGGGGCATGGTCTACAACGTTGAAGAGCTGCGAACGGTCGCCAGCCGCGGGCTCTCCGCCAGTATGGTGCACCAGATTCTGGTGGAGGAATCGGTTTTGGGCTGGGAGGAGCTGGAGCTCGAGGTCGTTCGCGATGCCAAGAACCAGATGATCACCGTCTGCTTCATCGAAAACGTGGATGCCATGGGCGTGCACACGGGAGATTCTTACTGCACGGCCCCCATGCTGACCATCACCCCGGAGCTCCAGCAGCGGCTTCAAAAGTATTCCTACGACATTGTCGAGGCCATCCAGGTGATTGGGGGCACCAACATCCAGTTTGCCCACGATCCCAAGACGGGGCGCGTGGTCGTGATCGAGATCAATCCGCGCACGTCGCGCTCCTCCGCCCTGGCGTCCAAGGCGACCGGGTTTCCCATTGCCTACATTTCTTCCAAGCTGGCCGCCGGTCTCACCATGGATGAAATCCCCTATTGGCGTGGGGAGCACCTCGCCCAGTACGAGCCCTGGGGGGACTACGTGGTCGTGAAATTCGCCCGGTGGGCGTTCGAGAAATTCCCGGGATCCATCGATCGGCTTGGCACGCAGATGCGCGCGGTGGGCGAAGTGATGAGCATCGGCAAGCACTACAAGGAAGCGTTGCTCAAGTCGATCCGCTCTTTGGAAATCGGGCGCTTCGGGCTGGGCTTCGCCAGGGACTTCCATGAAAAGCCGTTGGCCGAGCTCATGGAAATGCTCACGGAGCCCACCAGTGAACGGCAGTTCGTCATGTACGAGGCGCTGCGGAAGGGGGCCACCGTCGAAGCGCTGTACCGGAAGACGCACATCAAGCCGTGGTTCATCGAGCAGATGCGGGAGCTCGTGGAGCGGGAGGAGCAGATCCTCAAGTGCCGTGGGGGGGACCTTCCCGATGCCTTGCTGATCGAGGCAAAACGGGACGGCTTTGCCGATGCGTATCTCGCCAAGCTCCTCAAGGTCCCGGAAGTGGACATCCGAAACCGCCGCAAAGCGCTCGGGCTCAACCAGAGCTACCAGGCCGTTCCGGTGAGCGGCGTCGAAAACGCTGCCTATTATTATTCGACCTACAACGGCCCGGACCAGGTTCCCGTAAGCGATCGGCGCAAGATCATGGTGCTCGGGGGCGGACCGAACCGGATCGGGCAGGGAATCGAATTCGATTACTGCTGCGTTCACGCGGCATTCGCCATCCGGGATGCGGGGTTCGAGTCCATCATGGTGAACTGCAACCCCGAGACGGTTTCAACGGACTACGATACCTCGGACAAGCTCTATTTCGAGCCCCTCACGGTGGAGGATGTGCTCTCCATATATGACAAGGAGTGTCCGGAGGGAGTGATCGTCCAGTTTGGGGGACAGACGCCCCTCAACATCGCCCGACAACTTGCGGAAGCCGGGGTGAAGATCCTGGGGACCAGTCCGGAGACGATCGATTTGGCCGAGGATCGCGATCGATTCCGCAAGGTGATGCAGAGGCTGGGAATCCCCATGCCGGAATCAGGCATGGCGAGCACGCTTGAGGAGGCGCTCGAGGTGGCGGCCCGAATCGGGTATCCGCTCATGGTCCGCCCGTCCTACGTGCTCGGGGGGCGCGGCATGGAAGTGGTCTATGATGAAGCCATGTTGCGCCGGTACGTGGCCGCCGCGGTAGGGGTGACACCCGACCGACCCATTCTCATCGACCGGTTCCTCGAGGACGCCATCGAGGCCGAGGCCGACGCCATCGCGGATGGGACCGACGCGTACGTGCCGGCCGTCATGGAACACATCGAGCTGGCCGGGGTTCATTCCGGAGACTCGGCCTGTGTCATCCCACCCATCAGCATCCCGAATCGCCATCTGGAAACCATTTATGAATACACTCGCACCATCGCCACGGAGCTCAAGGTCGTGGGCCTGATGAATATCCAGTACGCCATCGCCCAGGATACGGTCTATGTGCTTGAGGCCAATCCCCGGGCGTCGCGCACGGTGCCGCTGGTCTCCAAGGTGTGCAACATCCCCATGGCGCGCCTCGCCACGCAGATCATCCTGGGCGAGACCCTCCGCGGCTTGAACATCAAGAAGTCCAAGCCGATTCCTCATTTCGGGGTCAAGGAAGCGGTGTTTCCCTTTAACATGTTTCCGGAGGTCGATCCGATCCTCGGCCCGGAAATGCGGTCTACCGGAGAGGTCCTCGGCATGGCCGATTCCTTCGGCCTAGCGTTTTACAAAGCCCAGGACGCGGCGCAGCAGCACCTCCCGACCGGCGGGACCGTGCTCCTCACCGTCTCCGACCGGGACAAGCCGGGTGCACTGCAAATCGCTCGGCGGTTCCAGGGTCTCGGGTTCAAGGTTCTGGCCACGCGGGGCACGCATCAGTTCCTCAGCGACAACGGTGTCGAAGCGGAACGGATCGACAAGCTCCACGAGGGCCGTCCCAACATTGCCGATGCCATCAAGAACGGCCAGATCCAGCTGGTGATCAACACGCCGGCAGGACGATTGAGCCAGTATGATGATTCCTACATCCGAAAGGCGGCCATCAAGTACAAGGTGCCCTATATCACCACGATCGCGGCCGCCGTGGCCGCCGCCCGGGGCATCGAAGCCTCCCGGCGCGGCAAGAGTACCGTGAAGTCGATCCAGAGCTACCACGCGGACCTGGGCTGAGGGGAAAGCCCCTGGAGGGCCCTGCTCCCGCGGGGAAATGAAATATCGTCGAATCGTACGAATCGTGGGCCCTATCGAGTTGAAGCCATGAATTCAATCCATGGCATTCGCGCATTCCCCATAGGCGAAGGCGCTCGAGTGATACGAAGAACCACCAGGTTCTTCATCCATGCGTGTTTTTGGCGGGCATCGCCATCCTCCAGTCCACGGTCTGGATCCCCGCCAAGAACCTGCGGGCATGACGCGGGTGTTGTGGGGCAGCCGGGGGGGCTCAGGGGAATGACGTTCGAACGTCCGGCTTCGGGCTGATCCGATGGGGCGCGGCGTCGGCCTGAGCCCCACAGGATCAGGATTTTCGGACGGGCGACTCACTCTCGACCGATTGCGGACTCGGCCGTTTGGCCGGGGTCGATCGCGCGGCTTCGAGCATGTCCTTGATGCCGCCGATGGCGCTGAGGACGCCGGAGGCTTCGTAGGGAAGATAGATGACCTTGTTGTCCTTACCCGTCACCATTTCCTTGAGGGTTTCGAGGTAACGAACGGCAATCAGATAGTTCGACGGATCACCGCCGCTTGCGGCGATGGCCTGGGTGACCAACCGGATGGCCTCGGCTTCCGCTTCGGCGACCTTGATGCGTGCCTCCGCTTCTCCCTGGGCGACCAGGATCCGAGCCTGCTTGAGACCTTCCGCCTTGTTGATTTCCGCAGCCCTTGCCCCCTCGGCCTCGAGGATGTTCGCCTGTTTGAGACCTTCGGCCTCGAGAATGGCCGCACGGCGGTCTCGCTCGGCCCGCATCTGTTTTTCCATGGCATCGCGGATTTCCGGCGGAGGGCTGATGTCCTGGAGTTCCACGCGGTTCACTTTGACGCCCCACTTGTCACTCGCTTCGTCCAGGATCGCCCGGAGCTTGCTGTTGATGGTGTCCCGAGAAGTCAAGGTCTCGTCTAGATCAAGCTCTCCAATAACGTTTCGCAGGGTTGTCTGGGTCAGTTTTTCGATGGCATCCGGAAGATTGGCGATTTCATAGACGGCCCTCACCGGGTCGACGATTTGGAAATAGAGGAGGGCGTTGATCTCCGTCACCACATTGTCCCGCGTGATGACGCTCTGCTTGGGGAAATCGTAGACCGTCTCGCGAAGATCAATCCGTTTGACGGTGTCCTTGCGGACGATCGTCTTGCCGTCTGGTCCCGTTTGGACAAAACGCCACTCGATTTGACGTGGCTTATCAAAAATGGGCCATAGGATGTTGATGCCCGAGGAGAGGGTCCGGTGGTAGGTGCCTAGGCGCTCGATGACCATGGTCTCAGATTGCTGAATGATCAGGAAACCCTTGATGGCAAAGAAGATCACAAAAACGACCAAAGCGAACAGAATCAAAAGTATTCCGACCTGTGCCCCCATGACTCCTCCTCGGCCTCCTAGACCTTCCGCACCCACAGTTTGGTGCCCTCAACGCGCAGGACCTCGATCCTGGTCCCCGGCGGCAGCACCCCCTCCTCTGCGTTGACCGCGCGCCAGTCATCTCCGCCGACCAGCACTCTCCCCGAAGCGTCCTGGTGGTCGACGGGGACCCGGACCTGGCCGATCTTGCCCACAAGCGCGTCCACATTGGTTCGAACCTTGTCGGAAGACCGGTGCATGACTTTCACGAAAAACGGACGCACCCCGAAATACGTCACTAGGGTCCCGACGATGAAGCCCGTCAACTGCCCCTTGAGCCCGAAGCCCATGGCCGCGGCCAGCGCCGAGGCCAGGCAGCCGATTCCCAGGCAGGCCAGCAGAAAAGTCGGCGAAAAGATTTCCCCGATGAAGAGCAAAATGGCAACGATCACCCACAGGTGCCAGGCGGACAGATCCATGGTGGTGCTCGGCGAAAAGGATGGGGGCTTCCTGGGGCATCAGGGCGGGTTGAACGTCCGTAGACGCATGCGCCCGCCGGCGACCCTGCCCCGATGATTATGGTTCAGGTTTCTCCGGGTTTTCCAGGGCCCACTGCATGGGATTGAGCAGCTCGAACCCCATTGCCTGGAGCTTTCGCTTCACGTGGGCCACATTCTGAGTCAACAGGTACGGGAAGACCGCCCGTTTGCCTTCGTCCCAATGGCGCGCCACCAAGATGCTGCCGAAGGGGATCCGCTCCTCGCTGATGGCGTCGACGATCCGCTTCATCTGCCCGAGCTTGTTTTCCACCACGAGACACAACAGCGTTCCCGGCTCCCGGAGCCCCAGGACGGTGATGAAGGCGCGGATGAGGTCCCGAGTGGAGATGATCCCCACGATGGTACGGTCCTCGGTGATAACCGGAAACGCCCCGACGGGCATGCGCTCCATCAAGAGCAGGACGTCTTCAAGGGTGTGGGACGGGGAGACGGCGACGGGATTGCGGGTCATGATCTCCGCGACCTTCAGTTTGAGGACTCGCTCGCGTTCCCGGGCCGTTTCCTCGTCACTGAGCACGTCGGAGGGAAGCGCACTCCGGACGTCCCGGTCCGTCACGACTCCAATGAGCCTGCGGGCTTCATCCACGACGGGCAAGTGATGGATATGATATTTTTCAAGGGTTTGCTTCGCATCCAGGACAGTTGCATCCTCTCGGATGGTGATCACGTCTCGGGTCATCGATCGGTCCACAAACATAGTACCCCTCCTCCTGGGCTTCGAGAGCGTTTTCGACGGGCATTCAGGCGGCGAGCGATCGGTCGCCCAGCTGGATTTCGATCTGTTGCACGATCAATTCGGGCAATCGTTCCAGACAGTATCCCCCCTCCAACACGCAGATCATCCGACCGTTGCAGTAGAGGTCGGCCATTTCCAGCAGGCGCTTGCCGATCCAAGCAAACCCCTGATTGGTGAGGTTCATGTCCGACATGTCGTCGTCCTGGTGGGCGTCAAAGCCGGCTGAAACCAGGAGAACCTCCGGCTGGAAGAGCTCCAGCTCCGGAAACAGATTCCGTTCCATGAGCTCCCGATACTTTCGATCCCCCTGACCGGGCAGCACCGGGTTGTTCATGGTGGTGCCGAGCCCTGCGCCTTTTCCGACCTCGAACTCGCGTCCCGTTCCGGGAAAGGAAAAGGACGGGTGTTCGTGAATGGAATAGTAAAAGACCGAAGGGTCCTCCTCGAAAATCTGCTGGGTCCCGTTGCCATGATGCACGTCGAAGTCCACGATGGCGACGCGTCCGACGTTCCATTGCCGCTGCAGATATCGGGTCGTGATGGCCACGTTGTTGAAATAACAAAAGCCCATGGCCCGGTTGGTCTCGGCGTGGTGCCCGGGGGGACGGACAGCGCAGAAGGCGTTGTCGATTTGGCCCTCCATGAGCATGCGAGCGGCTTCCAGGAGGCCGCCCACCGCCAGGAGGGCGATCTCGTAGGTCCGTTCACAGATCTGGTTGTCGGGATGCTCGAATTCCGTCAAGCCGCAGGCGCAGGCTTCCCTGAGCTTTCGGATGTGCTCGGGGGTGTGGACCGTTTCGATCCATTCCTCGCTGGCCGGGACGGCCGCAATGGGAATCAAACGCTCGAGCAGGCCACGGTCCTGAATGCGGGCGTAGGCGAGGGCCAGTCGTTCCGGAGCTTCCGGATGATCGGGCCCCGTTAGGTGCAGGAGGAAGCGCTCGTCGTAGAGAAAGCCGGTTCTTCGCATGACACACCTCTCGCGCTGTGAGGCCGGATCCATCGGGAGTGGGGCGTTCGATGTGGACATTAGCGGCGTATCATAACAGAAGACAAATCTGAAGCAGAAGCACAATCGGTGCGTGTATAGGCCCATGGGCGGGCCCGCACCCTACGCCATGTCCAAACGCCTCCGGATTCGCGTCAGAAAGGAGCGATTGGTTCGATCTTTCAAGGGGACCTGATCTCAGACGGCCCTTCGGATGTGCGGCATGAGCCGGGTCCCGAGCTCGCACTGGGGCCCGCCACTGCGATGGCAACGGGTGCCGCTCCCTAGTCCGTGATCCCGAGCGGCCGCATGAAGGCACAAAACAGTTGACACCCCAGACCGTCTCCGTTATAGATACGGCCACTTCGGGGCTGTAGCTCAGTTGGGAGAGCGCTTGAATGGCATTCAAGAGGTCGTCGGTTCGATTCCGTCCAGCTCCACCAGAAAAAACAAGGACTTAGCCAAATCGGCTCAAGTCCTTTTCCTTTTTACGCGCACATTACGCGCACGAACCAAGAACAAAAAGGCGGGAAGCTCTCGCCGCCCGCCTTCCGTTTCACGGTATCGGTCCCCGCCAACCAAAAGCGTTGTCCGATATCTCGCCTTCCACTCAACGGTGTCCTCTGTCGACTCGGCCGAACACGATCTGAAGCACAAACATGATTCCGGTGAAGAGGTAAAACCATAAGAGCGGCCAAAGGAACAGCTTTTCCATCCAATCCGGCCGGTTGCAGATCCAGGATGCCGTCCCCACCAGGGCGAGCCATCCGAAGAGCAACAGGAGCGGATGATCCCACACAAGATCGAAGATTCGGATCCCCAGCGGGGCTTTTCCATGGTCCCAATCTTGCGCGGGGTCCTTTTGGCGTCCGCCTGGCGGAGCGGGGCCAGGGATGGGCGGAGCGGGATAGTTGAGATCGAGCATGGCCACCTCCTCCCAAAAGGGGGAATTCATTTTCTGCGGATCTCACCGGAAACTCAGTGGCGGGGTGGAATCACCGGCTTTTGGGCCCCCTTGACGAGCTTGGCCGCCGCCAGGCCGGGGGAGTCGCCTTGCGTTCCCGGTGAATCTACCGGCACCAGGATCCGTTCCCACCAACCCCATCCCGCACGCTCCAGCCGGCCATCTTCCCAGGCTCGATGTAGCCCACCCGGGGGGAGTTCCTGTGGGAGCCCCAGGGTTCACTCCTCGCTCGGGCTAGACCTAAGGGCGCTCCCATTCTCTTCAACGAATTGTCGGCACTTGCTGTCTCGGGTCAGGGCGGCCGCCAGGACGGCGAGCGCCAACCACACGATCATCAGCAGGAAGCCCGAGTCGTAGGCTTTGAGATCGTAAACGCGGACGCCGTTGTGGACGGTCCCATTCCAGGACAAATCCATCAGCAACCCGATGGCCGGCTGCAGCAACATGGGGCCGGACATGGCTCCCATGTTGCAAACGCCGGATACGGTCCCGGCCAGCTGGGCGGGGACCGATTCCTTGGCATACGCAAACCCGATGATGACCGCGCCGCACGCCACTCCTGCGCTCACCGCCAGCGCCACAAAGGCCCACAACGGGAGGTCGGGCACGAAGAGGGCGCCACCCCATCCTAGGGTAGCGACCACGATCGAAGCCAGGTAAACAGGCTTTCGGCTGCGGTATCGGTCGGAGAGGGTCCCGATGACAGGCCCCGCGAAGGCCCAGGCCAGCATGATCCCGGAGGTTACGGACGCCCCCTGGGCGGGCGCGAGTCCATATCGGACCGCCAGGTAGGGCACCCCCCACAGACCGCAGAAGGCCAGCACGGTCCCCGTCTGGGCCCCCTGCGTGAAGCCCAGGAGCAGCGCGTTTCGATATCTGAGAACGTGTCTGAGTCCGCCTAGCAATTGCCGCGCCCCCGGACTGCCGGCAGGAGTTGAGGGGGCGTAGGAGGCGTGGCCCCTTTCGGAGGGATCGTCGCGGACCAGCACCCAAATGGCCGCCGCAATGCCGGCCGAGAGCAGGCTCATGATCAGCATCACTTTGCGCCAACCCATCCACTCCACGAGAACCCTTAGCGGAGGTCCCGCAAACAGGGCTCCGGCTACTCCGCACAGCAACGCGACTCCCGTGACGACCGAAAAACGTCCGGGGGGAAACCAGTGGATGGCCAACTTCATGAGGGCCACCCAGGCGACCGCTACGGACCCACCGATCAACAGGCGACCCAAATCGGCGACAAGAACATGACGTGCCAGGGCGAAGCACATGGACCCGATCGCCGCCACCAGAGCGCCTGCTGCCAGAAGTCTGCGGGGGCCGAGATGATCTGAAAGGATGCCCGTGGGAACTTGCATCGCCACATAACTGTAGAAATAGAAGGCGGAAAAATTTCCCAGGGCGGCGGCACCGATTTGAAATTCGCTCATGAGCTGGTCCGTCATGACAGCCGGGGCGACCCGCTGGTAGAATCCGATGAAATAGAGGAGGGCGCCGGTTCCCCAGACGAGCCAGGCCTCACGCGGGGGTGGATGAACCTTGGGTTGCATTGAGACGTCACCTCGCTCCAGGAGACAACTTGGTTGGATTCAAAGTGCTTCGGTCACGGAAGATCGAACAACCGAGCCCATGAAGACATCCGTCCGGGGCAACATAGCACAGGATGGATGCGAAGGAGAGCTTCCTGGTGCATGGCCATGGATGACTGATATCAGAATGGAGATGGATTCAGAGGCATGGTCCGCACTGGGTCATGTATGCCCCGAAGTGTCCGAGCCCTCCGATGGAGACCCGCAGGGAGGCCTCGGCCGTTACACAACGTTCACTCACTACGATGTTCGTGGAACGCGTGCACGATGGGAGGGGATGGGTGGCAGCTAAAGCTCGATGGAAGACACTGTGCGCAGGATTCCTCTTCCTGGTGGCGCCAGTGACCATGGGCGCGATCGCCGGCCGCTCGGGAATGGACTCCAAGGTCCGTATCACTCCCTTGCAAACAGGATCATAAGGGTTTCACCGGAATGGCAGTTTTCTTGGATCTGCAGTTCTTTGATTCATCTTTGGATGCATCGGTGCTAGTGTGTCGGAAAAGGATCCGTCGGAGGGACGGCCAGGAGGTCGAGCCTGCGGCTGTCGGTGCCGGCCGACCGTTCCGGCGAGGGGTTCCGGTGCGCGGGGGTGAGGGGCTTTCAGGATGGATGGACCGCTGCAGCAGGGGTGGACGATGCAAAACGTGATGTACGGCGTGAGCCTCATGACGGAATTCGATGTGTACCTGTTCAAGCAGGGCAATCATTTTCACCTGCACGACAAGCTGGGGGCACAACCGAGGACGGTGAACGGGGTTTCCGGGACGTTGTTCGCGCTGTGGGCGCCCAATGCCCGTGAGGTTTCCGTGGTGGGCGATTTCAACGGCTGGGACCCGACGGCGCACTACCTGAGGGGCAGGGAGGATCACTCGGGCATCTGGGAGGGGTTCATCCCGAACGTCGGGCAAGGAAGCCTGTACAAGTTTCACATCGTGTCCAACGAAAATGGTTATACCGTCGACAAGGGAGATCCTTTCGCACGCTATTGGGAGATCTCGCCTCGGACGGCCTCTGTGGTGTGGGACCTCGATTACCGCTGGAATGACGCGGATTGGATGCGGGAACGACACAAGGCGAACTCTCTGGGGGCGCCCTTCGCCATTTATGAGGTGCACTTGGGCTCCTGGCGCCGGGTCCCCGAGGAAGACAAGCGCCCCCTCACTTACCTGGAGCTGGCCCGGACCTTGCCGGAATACGTTCGGGACATGGGCTACACCCATGTGGAGTTTCTTCCCGTCATGGAACATCCCTTCTACGGCTCCTGGGGATACCAGACCCTGGGCTATTTCGCTCCCACCAGCCGGTACGGGACCCCCCAGGATTTCATGGTCCTCGTCGATGCACTCCACCAGTACGGGATCGGGGTGATTCTGGACTGGGTACCCTCCCATTTTCCTAACGACGAACACGGTCTGGTGTTTTTTGACGGGACCCACTTGTTCGAGCACGCCGACCCGCGCAAAGGGTATCATCCGGAATGGAACAGCTGCATTTTCAATCATGGACGCTACGAGGTGCAATCCTTCCTGATCAGTAGCGCTCTGTTCTGGATGGAGCGCTATCACGCGGATGGTCTTCGAGTCGATGCGGTGGCCTCCATGCTCTACCTCGACTACGCGCGCCGGGAGGGAGAATGGATCCCCAACCCGTTCGGGGGCAAGGAAAACATCGAGGCCATCCACTTCATCCGGCGCATGAACGAAGTGCTGTACGAAAGGCATCCCGACACCCAGACCATCGCCGAGGAATCCACCGCCTGGCCTATGGTCACGCGTCCCACCCACGTGGGGGGGCTCGGATTCGGCATGAAATGGAATATGGGATGGATGCACGATACGTTGGAATACTTCTCCAAGGATCCCATCCATCGCAAGTACCACCACAACCAGCTGACCTTCAGCATCTGGTACGCCTTCTCTGAAAACTTCGTGCTGGCGCTTTCCCACGACGAGGTGGTGCATGGCAAGGGATCCCTCATTCGGAAGATGGCGGGTGACGACTGGCAGCGCCACGCGAACCTGAGGCTCCTCTTCGGCTACATGTACACGCATCCGGGCAAGAAACTCACCTTCATGGGATCCGAATTCGCCCAATGGTCCGAATGGTACCACGAAGACAGCCTGGAATGGCATCTGCTGGAGCATGCCCCTCATCAGGGCATGCAGCGCTGGGTCAGGGAGCTCAACCATATGTACCGGCGCGAACCCGCCCTCTACGAAGCGGATTTTTCGGGTGAAGGGTTCCGGTGGATTGATTGCGGCAACTGGGCCGAAAGCGTCATCAGCTACGTGCGCAAGGCACGCTCGAGCGACGAAA
>CAZGQL010000012.1:18935-21415 GCA_964527905.1 uncultured Syntrophobacteraceae bacterium | reverse complement strand
CTGGTCGTTTGCAACCTGACGCCGGTTCCTCGTCATGGGTATCGGGTGGGGGTGCCGCACGGCGGTTACTGGCGGGAAATCATGAACAGCGATGCGGAGGTCTATGGGGGCAGCGGGCAGGGCAACTTCGGGGGGGTTGAATCATCTCCCGTTCCATTTCACGGTCACGCGCAATCCCTCGTCCTGACCCTTCCGCCCCTCGGGGTCGTCCTGTTCAAGTGGCCGGGGGCTGATGGTCCCATGGAGCCCCCCCGGTCATGATCCCTTTGACCCCTTTTCATGACTGGTTGGTCGAAACCCGGCGGGCCCTGCACCGCATACCCGAGCTGGGTTACCAGGAAACCAAGACGGCTGCGTTCATCGCTGAGCGGCTATCGGAGTGGGGTGTGCCCTTTCGAAGCGGGGTCGGCGGAACCGGGGTGCTGGCCCGTATCGCGGGTAAGAGGTCCGGACCCGCTGTGGCCCTGCGGGCGGACATGGACGCGCTCCCCATCGAGGAGCAGAACCCGGTCGACTATCGCTCCGAACATCCTGGAATCATGCATGCCTGCGGCCACGACGGCCATGTGACGATCGTGCTCGGAGTCATCCGGATGCTGCTGGAGGAGAACTGGAGCGCCACCGGGGAGGGGAGCTTGCTCTGTGTTTTTCAGCCCGCCGAAGAGGGGGGAGCGGGAGCTCAGGCGATGCTGAATTCGGGCGCTGAGGAGTTCGAAGAGGTATCGGCCTGCTTTGCCGGGCACATGCATCCGGAACTGCCCGCCGGTCACGTCGGGCTGGCCGCCACCGTGAGCAATGCGGCGTCGGATTCCATCAAAATTCGTCTCACCGGCAAAGGCGGCCACGCAGCGCAGCCTCACCTGTGCGTGGATCCCATCGTGGCAGGGGCCCATCTGGTGACCCAGTTGCAGACCGTCGTCAGCCGGAACGTCCACCCGCTGGAGAGCGTGGTGCTCACCATCGGGCGGTTTCGAGCCGGAACGGCCCCCAACATCATCCCGCGGGAAGCCGTGCTGCAGGGCACGCTCCGGACGCTTCGGGAAGATGTGCGGGCTTCGGTATTAGCCCGCATCGAGGAAATCGTGCGAGGGGTGGAGCACGCCCATCATGTTCGGGCCAAACTGACGGTGACGCCTGGTTACCCGCTTCTGGTCAACGACAAGCTCATGGTCCGGTTCACGATGGAGCGGGCGACGGCCCTTCTGGGCGCGGACCGCGTCCACACCGAACCGGCGCGCATGGGCTCAGAGGATTTTGCATATTTCCTCCAGCGGGCCCCAGGAGTCCTGGTGCGCATCGGATGCCACGACCCGAGCCAGGGATTCCGGCACGGACTTCATTCGCCCCACTTCGACATGGATGAGCGCGCCCTGGATGTGGGAGTACTGCTGTTCCATGACTTGGTGAAAGCCACGCTGGCTCGACGGTCGGCGCAGTAAAGCCGAAACAACTCAGGGGGAATCGGGTTCGGGGGGCGCGGGCGGCCCTGTTTCAGGTAGATTGAACCGCCTGCCGGCAATGACGAGGGAAAACAGCCCGGACTCCTCTTCCTGCTCGAGATAACGAGCCATCTCGTAGTAGGCGCTTTTGCCGAAGCGAGCCGGAAGCAGCCGGGAGGTGGCCAGGACGTACAGGGCCGTCCCCCCGCGCCCAATGGATAGGGTTTCGGCCCTGAGAGCTTCCCGCCTTCCGTCCTCCAGTTCGATTTCCACCTCTCTCAGGGTGCCGTCGGGGTTCGTTGCGGCGTGAATGTGGCGGATCCAAAGGGGGGCGTCCGCCACTCGCACCGGATGCGTCTCGCCTTCGCAGCGGATGAAATAAGCCCCACCTCGGGCAAAAAGGGATCGGCTCAGAATGCGAAACAGGTCCGGGTCGGAGACGGGGTTGCCTTCGCAGAACCAGCGCCCGAAATCATCGACAAAATAATCGTAGAGATGACGCTGACCTGCGGAAGCCGGACGACTCACGGTTGCCCTACCGGTATTGGGGCCTGCGCTTGCGCTGGAGACGACCTGTGATGAATCCGATCCACCAGCCACCCGACAACACCAGGGCTCCAAAGAGGAACCAACGGATGTTCTGGGAAAGCTTGAGGTTCTCGTTTTCCTGGAGAAGGGCCTGGTTGTTGGACTGAACCGAGGCAAGGGCCGCCTTGGTCTGATCGAATTCTTCCTTGAATTTTAGATAATTGGCCGATCCACTCTTGAGCGCCTCGTAGTTGGCCTCGAGCTTGGCGATCCGGTCGAGCAGTTCCTTTTCGCGCTTGGCCAGTTCGGCCTTTTCCCGCTCCATCCCCTTGATGGCCTCTTTTAAAGACGCGTTTTCCATCTCGAGTCCCTTCGCCTGCGTCTCCTCGGGGGACTGCGTGGTGATGTATTTCGAAAGCACCCAACCGACTCGCAAATCCTCCGGCCCGTCGGGCAGTCGCACTTTACTCCAGTCGTTGCGGGTGCTCAGAACCTCCATCCCCGTTCCGGGCG
>CAZGQL010000012.1:0-18883 GCA_964527905.1 uncultured Syntrophobacteraceae bacterium | reverse complement strand
GATCTCATGGGCGTCCGTGACAAAGGCCTTGACCGCCCAACTTGGTTCAGAAATCAGGGTGCACGCCAGGAGCAGGGGGATCGCATAAACAAGATGCTTGAAAAATCGTCTCATGCCGTATCCTCTTGGCTCGGCCCATGGAAGCCGGAGCAACGAGTCCCGCGGCGGTGGCGTTCGCGTCGGGACCGGAAGCCTTACATGCCTCGAAATTCCCGGGGTTGAGTGCTCCTCCCGAAGATGAGGCTCTATATTTTTCCAGTCGAAACTGGTAAAGAGTGCCTGGGAACGGGCCGGGGTGGCGCGGTTTCCAGTGCCCGCGTTCGAGGTCCGTCGGCCAGGATCGGGAGCGGCTCCGCGCGCGGGTTCCGGCATTATAGATGCACTCCGGGGAGGCAGGCAAGGAAAACCCGGTGATGCGTGCACTGGGGCGGACGTCGACGGAGCGCGACCTCACCGGTCTGGTGGTCGTGCGGCGTTGGATGCTTGCCTCCGTGTTTGGAAGGGCTGACGCACATGGTGGTGGATACCCACGCCCATCTGGATTTCCCCGAACTCGGGAGGGACTTGGATGGCGTCCTGCAGCGGGCCGATAAGGCCGGGGTCGTTCGGATCATCACGATTGGCATCGATCTGGACACCAGTCGGAAAGCGGTGGCTCTGGCGCATGAGTACACCCAGATTTATGCGACGGTGGGGCTGCATCCGCATGGAGCTAGGATCCTGGATGAATCTTCTCTCACCGCACTGAAAAGCCTCGCGACCGAGGAACGGGTAGTGGCGGTCGGAGAGATCGGGTTGGACTATTACCGGGATCGTCAACCGAGGCCCGTGCAGCGGGAATGCTTCGCCCAGCAGCTGGAGGTTGCCTGTACAGCCGCTCTCCCGGCGGTGTTTCACGTGCGTGAAGCCCACGACGATTTTCTCGGCATCGTCGGGGAGTTTGCGGACCGGCTTCCTGGGGGCGTCCTCCATTGCTTTTCCGGGGATTGGGCCATCGCGCGACGTTGCCTCGACCTAGGGTTTTTCCTCTCGATCCCAGGAACGGTCACGTACGCGAAGGCTCACGCGCAGCAGGAAGTGGTCCGCAAAGCCCCTTTGGATCGTCTCCTGGTGGAAACGGACGCTCCCTACCTCGCCCCCGTGCCGTTTCGGGGAAAGGACAACGAGCCTTCTTTCGTCATCTACACGGTGCAGAAGATCGCACAGCTGAGGGGGTGTTCGTATGACGATGTGGCCCGACAAACCAGCGCAAACGCCGTGTCGGCCTTCGGTATCCAGCTCCCTTGAACGAATCGCTAAAAGCTTCATCCGGCCATGATCTACGAAAACGAAACCCCACTCATCCTGGCGTCCGCTTCGCCGCGACGGGCCGCGCTGCTGCAATCCATCGGAGTGGACTTTCAGGTCGTCCCGAGCGGAGTGGAGGAAGCCGAAGCGATGGGGCGAGCAGCCCCGGAGCGGGTGGCGGAGCACTTGGCCTTGGAAAAGGTGACGGTGGTAGCCTCATTGCATCCGGATTCGTGGGTTCTCGCAGCGGACACTGTGGTGGCGGCCGATGGGACCCTGTTCGGAAAACCAGGCTCGGTGGAGGAAGCCGTCGAGACGCTCAAGGTCCTGAGCGGGCGGTCGCATCGGGTGGTGACGGGGATGGCGCTGGCCCACCACGCCCGAGGCGTCCTCGAGCTTCAGTCGGTCTGCACGGTGGTGTGGTTTAAAGCCCTTTCGGACCGGGAAGTCGAGGCCTACGTGCAGACCGGAAAACCCATGGACAAGGCGGGGGGCTATGGCATTCAGGGGCCCGGGGCGTTCCTGGTTCGCGCCATCGAGGGTTCCTACACCAACGTGGTAGGGCTCCCCCTCGCAGAGACGGCCGACTGGCTCCTCCGGCATGGTGTGATTCAACCTCGCAGCTCCGCCGCCGGGGCCCGCAGGAGTCCCCCATGACGACGATTGCGGTGAACGTCGCACGCATCCGCGAACGAATCCATGCCGCCTGCCGTCGCTGTGGGCGGGATCCTTCCACGGTGACCCTCATCGGCGTGACGAAGACTGTCCCGAGCGACAAGATTCGGGAAGGCGTCTTGGCAGGGATTTCCACGCTCGGGGAAAACTACGTCCAGGAGCTGTGCTCCAAAATGGACGCCCTCGCGGATTTGGACGTTTCCTGGCACTTCATCGGCCATTTACAGTCCAACAAGGCGAAACAGATCGTTTCCCGGTGCCGGCTGATCCACACGCTTGATCGGGAGCGCCTCGCCCGGGAGCTGGATCGGCAGGCCCAGAAGCTCGGGGCGCCGATTCCCGTGCTCATTCAGGTGAACTTGGGCGACGAGGACACCAAGAGTGGGGTTTCATCCGTCGATCTGCCCGGGTTGTACCGAGTGACTCAATCGCTCGATGGCATTGTGGTGCGTGGGCTGATGGCACTCCCCCCCTATCTGGATGATGCGCAGGCCGTGCGCCCTTATTTTCGAGAGCTTCGCGAGCTCCTGGATCGTTTGAGGGAACTCTCCCGAACCCCGGCGATGCTGACCGAGCTGTCCATGGGCATGAGCCACGATTTCGAGGTGGCGATCGAGGAAGGGGCTACATACATCCGGGTGGGGACGGCCCTTTTCGGCGCTCGCGGTTCGCAGTAGCTCACCGCGGCGGAAGTTGCGAGCCCGTTCCGACCCATTGTCCGCCGGAATGGGGGTGACGGGCCCGCCCGCCTATGGGGAGGGTTTGGACGATTCGCTGCGCTGCCGAAACACTTCCGAGAGCACGACGGCTCCTGCGGTTGCGGCGTTGAGAGATTCCAACGGTCCCCCGGCCGGAATGTAGGCCAGAAAGTCGCAACCCTTTGCGATGAAAGGCCGCAAACCTTTTTGCTCATTTCCGACGACGAGGGCGACCGGGATCCTCAGATCCACGGTGTAAATGGATTGGCCGCCTCGCACGTCCAGCCCCACGATCCAGTATCCGACTGATTTCAGGCGATCGATGGCGCGCCTGAGGTTCGTCACGGCGACCACTGGAAGGTAGGCGGCGGCCCCCGCGGCGATCTTGACGACGGTGCTGGTGACGCCCACGGAACGATCCCTGGGAAGGATGATCGCCTTCGCGCCGAGGAAGCACGCGCTGCGCATCAGGGCCCCAAGGTTTTGCGGGTCCTGAATGCTGTCGAGCAGGATCAAGGGGTCGCGCTCGGGGAGGTCCTTCTCCAGGAGCAGTTCCAGGTCCGCGTAGGGGAATTCCCCGGCCACCAGCACGACGCCCTGATGGTGCGCGTGGCCGGCGAGGGCGGTCAGGGCTTCGCGCGCCTCGTCACGCACCGCGATGCCGCGCTTTCGGGCCAGCTCCGCGAGGGCTTCGACCCTTGGATCGTCGCGGGCGGTCAGCAGTTCCGTGATGGGGAGGGTGGTTGTCCGAAGGGCCTCGCGGGCCGGGTTGACGCCGCAGATGAGGATGGGCCGGGTCGTGTCGGATTTTCGGGGTGGCTGGGGACGTGGGCGGCTCACGTTTGGGAGCCCGTCAGGAAGGGACGGAGGCGGTGCGCCTGCCGGGCACGTTCGCAGCGGCAGGCCCTCAGGATGGAGAGGAAATCCTCCACGGCGTCCTCCAACCGGTCGTTGACCACGAGGTAATCGTACCAGGGTGCCTGACCCAGTTCCACCTGGGCGGCCCGCATCCTGCGCGCCAGCTGCTCCTCGGATTCCGTCCCACGCCCCCTGAGGCGTTCTAGGAGCGCCTCCATGGAGGGGGGCAGAATGAAAATGGTTCGCGCGGCGGGATGGGTGCAGCGGACTTGGCGGGCGCCCTGCACATCGATGTCGAGGAGGACGTCCACGCCCTCGGCCATCCAGTTTCGGATGGGCTCGGCATCCGTCCCATAGTAGTTTCCATGGACTTCGGCCCATTCGAGGAAACGGCCTGCGGCAATTCCTTGTTGGAACCTGCGACGCGTGATGAAGTGATAGTCTTGACCGTCGACCTCACCCGTCCTGGGGGAGCGTGTGGTGCAGGAGATGGAAAACCGCAGATGGGGTGTGCGCGAGAGAATCGAGCGAATGATCGTGGTCTTTCCGACTCCGGAGGGCGCGGAAACCACAAACAGCTGACCAAGATGGGGCTGGGGTACCATGTCCGCCGGGCTCACTCCTTGGCCGCCTTCGAGGACGACTCCTTGGTGTTGCCGTCCGAAACCAAGCGCTGGGCGATCGTTTCGGCCTGGACTCCCGAGAGGATGACATGGTCACTGTCGGTGATGATGATCGAGCGGGTGCGGCGTCCCATGGTCGCGTCAATGAGCTTGTTGGCTTGCTTGGCATCCTCTTTGAGCCTTTTCATCGGGGCGGATGCCGGTGAAACAATGGCCACGATGCGATTGGCCAGCACGGTGTTTCCAAAGCCGATATTTAACAATCGTACGTCCATGGGTGACCTCTTCTGACCGGTTTCTGGGTTCAGGGCGCTCAATCGGTCGGTCCCCCGCGGGACCGCAGCGCATTGTAGGCCTCTCACTCCACGTTTTGGACCTGCTCCTTGAGTTTGCCGATTTCGCCCTTCATTCGGAGCACGGCCTGAACCGTGCTCAAATCACCTGTTTTCGAACCGATGGTGTTCACTTCGCGGTGGAGTTCCTGGACGAGAAAGTCCAGCCGTCCTCCCTCGGCGGGCTCGGCGGCGCGCAGCAGGTCCTCCAGCTGCTCGAAATGGCTCCTCAACCGCACAATCTCCTCGTGGATGTCCGAGCGATCCGCGAAACAGGCCACTTCCTGAAGCAGCCTGGCTTCGTCGATCGCGGCGTCGCCCAGAAGATCCCGAATCCGCTGGGCCAACCGTTCCTGATATTCAGCCACCACCTGCTCTTTGCGGCCGTCGATGAGATCAAGATCCGCTCGAAGCCGGGCGAGCCGCTCGAGACAGTCCCGGCATAGGGCTTCCCCCTCGATGCGGCGCATGGCCTGGACCTGTTCGAGGACTTCCGACACGGCGGCGGTGAGGAGAGTCCCGAGGGTCTCCATGTCTTGAACCTCCTCGGGCGGCTCGAAAATGTGCGGGATGCCAAGCAGATGATCGAGTCGCGGAAGGTCGGTGCCGGGGAGCCGGCGATGCAGTTCCTGGAGTTGCCGCCAGTAAGCGTCGGCGATTTCCATAGAGATCCGTGGGGACTTGCGCGCCGGATCGGTGGACTCGACCTGTACGAAGACCTCCACGCGCCCTCGTCGGATGCACCGGATCACCTCCTTGCGGAGGGAGTCCTCAAACTGCATGCAGCTCTTGGGAAGCCGCACGATTGGGTCCAGCGACCGGCCGTTGAGGGTTCGCATTTCCACAGTCACGGCATAACCGCCCCCTTCCTTTTGAAGCCGGCCGAAAGAAGTCATACTATAGAGCACAATTCTCTCCCTCGTCCACTACGAAACCGGAAAACCACCCGAGAGCTGCCCGCGGAGCTTGGCGCGTAGGACTCGCAACAGATGGAGAAGGGTGGGATCCTGATAGTCCGGATAGGTCCAGGGGAGGGGCTGAAAGGCTCCGCCCTGGTAGATGAGCGTCAGATCGGCATAAATCCCGTCCCGCAAGTACACCCGATGGGTGTAGTTTTTGCCGGTGGCCAGGATCAGACGCTCGGCGCTCAGGAGACCCGGATCGATGTTGATCCGCCGTCGGCCGCCCATGGCGAGCTCCTGTTCCACCCGGTTGGTGAAAAGCTTGATGTCCGGAAGGTCCCCAGGGGGCACCGGCGTGAGGAAGCTGCCGGTCTGTCGCAGCAGACCCGCCCCCATTTCTTGGTCGTAATAGCGCGTGAACGTGAAGGGCTTCGCCTCCGTGAGAAAGTCCAGGGGCCCGTACCGGGCGGCAAGGGTTTCCAGGGCTTTTCGCTGGACGGCCTCCTCCCGGTAAAGGAGCCCGACGATCAGCTTGGCTGGGGCTGGCTCCCCGGGTTCGCTCATGGGAAGCCACTCCGTCGCGCCCTGGAATGGTTCCGGATCGCCTCGAGAAGCCCCTCCGCAGAGACGACGGCCGTTCCCACTTCCCCCACCACGATGCCGGCGGCGATGTTGGCAAGTAACGCCGCGTCCGAGGTCGAAAGCCCCGCAGCCAGTCCGAGGGCCAGGGTGGCGATCACCGTATCGCCGGCCCCCGTGACGTCATAGACCCGTCGAGCCACCGTGGGGATGGTCGTCATCGCGCCTCCCTGGTCGAACAGCGCCATGCCGTCCTTGCCTCGCGTGATGAGTACGGCCTCGCACCGCAGGCGTTCGAGGAGTGTTCTGCCCGCAGCCCAAAGGGAGTCGGAGTCGAAAATGTCGATGCCAGACATTCTGGAGGCTTCATGATGGTTCGGCGTCACCAGTGTCACGCCGCGGTAGATCTCGGCATGTTCGACCTTGGGGTCCACAATCACCGGGAAGCGTGACGGCAGGCCCAGCCGGCGGATGGCGTCCATGAGCGCCGGGGTGACCACACCCTTGGCGTAATCGGACACAATGAGGGCGCCCGCGTCCGCCGAGCGCCTGTCCAGGTAGTCCACAATGAGGTCGAGGGAAGAAGCCTCTAGAGGCTTGCGAAGCTCCCGGTCGTAACGGACGACCTGTTGGCTCTGGGCAATGACGCGAGTCTTGACGGTCGTCGGACGCTGGTCCTCGACCACTACCCCCTCGGGCGGGACCCCCACTTTTCGCAGCTTGCGTACCACTTCGCGTCCGCTGGAGTCGTTTCCCACCACGCCCGCGACTACGGCTCGTCCCCCCATCGCGGCGACGTTGTTCGCGACGTTGGCGGTCCCCCCTAGAAGCTGGGTTTCCTCGCGGACATCCACGACGGGGACCGGCGCTTCCGGAGAGATGCGTTGCACATCCCCCCAGACGAACACGTCCAGCATCAGGTCTCCGACGATGAGCACCGGGCGGTCGGGAAAGCGGGCCACCGCGTCGGCGAAGCGGTCGCGCTGATCAGGGGTGAGGCAGGGCGGGGTCAGCATGAGAACGCCATCCGGAGATCAGGGCTCAAAGGGCTTGGCTTCTTCCTTGAGCATGATGGGGATCCCATCCCGGATCTCATAGAGAAGCCGACACGGGTGACAAATCAGTCCGTCCCCCGCAGGTGTCAGTTCGACCGGGCCCTTGCAGGCCGGGCACGCGAGAATTTCGAGAAGCTGTTGACTGATGCTCATCGGTCCTCCCGGGTTCCCGCGCGACTCATCGGCTGAGAGCCTTCACCATGCCGGGTTCTGCGCGGCTTTCCTTTTCGTCTTCTTTCTGCATGTCCAGCATTTGCTGGTAGGCTTCGATGGTGGAGCGGAGCTTCGTTTCAAGCTGGACCCTCTGGCGTTTGAGTTCGGCGATGTCCTCGTGAAGCTGGGAAAGATGCTGGTGGGCCTCCTGAAGAAGCTTCTCGGCCTTCATCTCCCCCTCGGAAACGATCAGCTTCGCCTCCTTCTCGGCGTTGGCCTTCATCTGCTCGGCGGTCTTGTGTGCGGTCACGAGCACGTTGCGAATGGTCTTCTCACGCTCCTTGTATTGCTTCAGCTCCCGTTCCTGTTCCTGCAGGTCGCGGCGAAGGCCAGCGTTTTCCAGCATGAGGGCCTGAATCCGCTCCACCGCCTGCTGGAGGGCTAAGTCCACTTCCTGACGATCATACCCGCGCCAGCGTTTGCGGAACCTCAGGTGCTGCAGCTCGTTTGTCACGGTTTCCATACGGGGCGTCCTCTCTGGTCACATTCCCAGCCGCATGCCGATGCCGGCGATGGTGGGGACCAGGAACCGCTGGAGAAAATAAATGGCGAGGATCACGATCATGGGGGCGAAGTCCACCCCGCCGAAGACCGCGGGAACCCGCCGCCGAATGACCCGGAGCACAGGTTCGGTGACGTTGTAGAGAAACCGTACGATGGGGTTGTAAGGATCCGGATTGACCCAGGAGAGAATCGCCCTCGCAATGACGATGTAAAAGTAAGCGGTGAGGACCAGATCGATCACCACCGCGAGGGCCGCAAAGAAGTTCTGGACGATGAACATACGCTCGCTCTTCGCTCTTGGACTCAAGGGTTCGGTTCAAGGGCCCTGCGGGGCCGACGGGCGCGATAAGGAGGCAAAAAAAACCCGTTTCGGAGCGAAAACCTACTGGTTTTATACGTGACTGTCAACCTGAACTCAAGGGCCCTTTCTCCGCCCCCGAATCTGCTCTCCGCGCCGTATCCTGGGCATGCTTCCGTCGCTTCCCGATTGGCTTTCACCATTGACATCCCTTCTGGAGGCACGTTAGAGTGATGACCTCATTTGACCTAACACGGAAAGGGGATTGCAATGAGGAAGGCAGGGCGGTGGCTCGTGTTCGTTTCGTTGATCATCATGGGGCTCATGCTGGGAGGGGGCGGCTCTGCGTGCGCCGCTGCGGATTTTTCGGCCGATTTCGTGGTGAAGTCCAAGGGCGAGGATGAAATCTCGGGCAAGATCTTCGTGAAGGGCCAGAAGGTCCGACAAGAAATCGTTGAGAAGGACGATAAGCAAATTCTGATCATCCGGCCCGATAAGGGCGTCACCTATATGCTCATGTCTGAGGACAAAAGCTATATGGAGATTCCTTACGAGCCCGAGGGCCAGGCCTTCGAGGTCTGGACGCCCGAGACGGAAAAGCGGGGTAAGCTCGTCGGAGAGGAAACCGTGGCGGGGCATCCCTCCAAGAAATTTGAGTTGGTCGAGGAGGGAGACAAGGTGACCTACTGGGTCTCGAAGAAATTGTCGTTCCCCATCAAGGTGCAGGATGCCGATTCGACCATGGAATACAAGAATATCAAAGAAGGAGGGGTGGACGATTCCCTGTTCGAGGTGCCGTCAGGTTACGAAAGGCTCACCCTCCCTGAAATGCCGCAGATCTCCGTAAGCCCGGAGAAGGAAGGCAGTCAGTAGAGGCATTGCTCCAAGGGTGGAGGGGCAGCCGGCGACTTCGAGCGTCGTGATGCCGGCTCTCCATAGATCGGTTCCGGTTCCGTGATGAACTTCAGGTTGGAAAACCTCCTGGCGGACAAGCGCAACCTCGAACGGATCCTCGACCATCTCATGGAGGGCATCATCGCCCATGACAAGGACCGCCGCATCATGTTTTTCAACCGCGCCGCCGAGGAGGTGACCGGTTATTCCAAGGCGGAGGTCATCGGGCGAGATTGCCACGAGGTGTTCGGCAATCCGTTTTGCGGAGACCGATGCTCGTTTTGCGGCCAGGCTCCCAACGATCTCACCCACGTGAGCTATCCCGTAAACGTGGTCACGCGCAACGGGGAGCTCAAACGGCTCGAAATGTCCGTCACGGGCATGACCGACGAGAAGGGATGCTTCGTGGGTGTGCTCGCGGCCTTTCGAGACACCACCGTCTTGGACGGCCTGCGCCTGCGTCTTGGGGAAATCCACAGCTTCTCGGGGATCGTGGGGCGGGATCACAAAATGCTCCAGATCTTCGAGCAAATCCGGGACTTGGCTACCAACGACTACCCCATACACATCCATGGCGAGACCGGAACCGGAAAGGAGCTCGTCGCGGCAGCCATCCATAACGAAAGTCGCCGTTGCGGGAAGGCGTTCGTCCCCGTCAACTGTGGGGCTCTGCCCGAAGGACTGCTCGAGAGCGAACTGTTCGGCCATGTGAAGGGAGCATTCACGGGGGCGATCCGCGACAAGAAGGGCCGTTTCGAACTGGCACAGGGCGGCACGATTTTCCTCGATGAAGTCGCCGAACTGCCCAAAACCGTGCAAGTCAAACTGCTGCGAGTCCTCCAGGAATGGACCTTCGAGCGGGTAGGCGGCGAGCGGACTCTGCAACTTGATGTCCGCGTGATCAGCGCCTCTAATCGAGATCTTCGGCGGGAGGTGGAACGGCAGCGCTTCCGCAAAGACCTTTATTACCGATTGTGTGTCGTGCCCCTCACTCTCCCGCCTTTGCGCGAAAGGCGGAACGACATCCCGCTGCTGGTGAGCCATTTCCTGAAAGAGGCAAAAAAACGGGGCCAGCAGACCGCGACCCTGTCCCAGGAAGCCCTCTCCGTAATGATGGATTATGCCTGGCCCGGGAATGTCCGCGAGCTCCAAAACGCGGTTCACTTCGCCCTGGTGAAGGCCAAAGGGCGGACCATCCAGCCGGCTGACTTGCCTCTGGAGCTCCAGAGGAAACCGGACCCGCGGGGCACGCCCGGTCCGCCCCGCAAGCTTGAACCCGTCACGGTCGCGGCGGCGCTCCGGGACAGTGGCGGCAACAAGGCGCGGGCTGCCCGAATCCTCGGGGTCGGGCGTGCCACCCTCTATCGCTTCCTTGAGGAATATCCTGTCTCATGATACACATGCGTCTCAAGAATGATCTTGAGACGGTTTACGTCGGATGATTACCGCATAAGGCTCTATAATTTCTCTGTTTTTCTCAAATCAACCGGAAACGGCTCTCCCCGCGATGTGTCTCTGAATTGTTGGAATCATCCGTAGGTCGCCTAGCGCCTCTCGGCGACTTATGGACCCAAGTGTTCAAAGATTCATGAGAATGCCACATGTGACGGTTCTCCCGGTGGGCATGGTATGGCTCTTGATTAAACGCGTGATAGCCAGAGGCAGTGTCGGGAGTGTACCAGGAGCGTCTGAGAGGCGAACAGTCCATGCGGCCGTGCAACGAAATGCTGCGCAAGACGTTGGATCTGACCGAGCAGATGACTCGGTTGGCGGACGAAGGCGACGCGGTGCGCGAGGATGACGGGTGCGGGGTGCTCTACGGGATCATCCGCGATGCGGCCTTCAAGATCAAAAAGGTGGCCGAACAAGAACGTGACGCCCACGTGCGGAAGGGTTGGTGGTCCGAAGCGGGGTGGAAATAGAGGAATCCGGTCGGCGGCCGGGATGGAGGCAGATTGGCGCCCGAGAAGGGTGAGTCGAATTGAGCGGAGAGGAGATCGTCCATGTCCAAAGCCATTGTGATTTTTGCCACGCGTACAAATCAAACCAAGGAAATCGCCAACCTCATTTCCGAAGGCATGCGGATGAAGGGGATCGAGGTCACCACCGTGAACATCAACGATGTCGAAAAACAGGGTCTCGACCTGGCTTCGTTCGACGCCGTAGTTCTGGGAGCGGCGACCTATCACGGCGAGATGCTCCAGACCATGAAAACCTTTCTGTTTGGGCTTGAAAAGGTGAACCTCGAGGGAAAGGTGGGGGGGGCGTTTGGAGCCTTTGGATGGAGTGGCGAGGCACCCGGTCGCATCTACGACACCATGCGCCACGTTTACAAGATGAACATGGTCAGCGGGCCGCTGCGCCTCAAGAGTGCGTCCCTGGGGGGCGGTATCAAGATGGCCCAGGACTACGGCCGGGAAATCGCCGAAAAGCTGGCTGGGTGACCGGGTTACGCCCGACTTGGATACCTCGGGCGAGGCCCAATGGGTACCGCAGATCAGATTCAACCACATCACGCGATTGGAGAAAGGAGATCGTATGGCGGAAAGACATCAGGTCTACAAGTGTGAGTTGTGCGGCAACATCGTGGACGTCCTCCATGGAGGGGGCGGGGAGCTGGTGTGCTGCGGACAGCCGATGACCCTTTTCGTTGAGAACACGGTGGACGCGGCCAAAGAAAAGCACGTTCCGGTGATCGAGAAGACGGCGAACGGTTTCAAGGTCAAGGTCGGCAGCGTGCCGCATCCCATGGAGCAGAAGCATTACATCGAATGGGTCGAGCTCATCGTGGGGGATCAGGTGTACCGCCAGTTCCTCAACCCGGGACAACCTCCCGAAGCCGAATTCTGCGTGAAGGCCGATCAGGTGGTCGCCCGCGAGTACTGCAACCTTCACGGGCTGTGGAAGGCTTGATCGGAAGGATAAGAATCACCGGAAGGTCCGGTGAGACGTGGAGGTGCCCCGGGACGTTGTCGGCGACCGGGGTGTACTCCCTCCGCGGTCATGCTCGGCCATGGAGACGTCCAGGGCGGTCGGGACCGTCCAGGGAATAGAGGAAGGAGTGCAGACCATGGACGTTCTGCTGCTTTCCAGGCTGCAGTTCGCTGCCGCGACGTTTTTTCATTTTTTGTTTGTGCCCCTGACCCTTGGGTTATCCATCCTGCTGGCGATCATGGAAACCATTTACGTGCGGACGGGCAATGAGACCTATCGCAGGATGGCTCGCTATTGGGGGAAGATCTTTCTCATCAACTTCGCCGTCGGGGTGGTGACGGGGATCACCCTTGAGTTTCAATTCGGCACCAACTGGTCCCGATACAGTCAATACGTGGGCGACGTCTTCGGATCGCTCCTCGCCATTGAAGCCTCCGTGGCCTTCTTCCTTGAGTCCACTTTCATCGCCGTATGGGCTCTCGGTTGGAACCGCCTGTCCGCCAAGGCCCATGCCGTATCCATTTGGCTGGTCGCGATCGCCTCGAACGTTTCCGCCGTCTGGATCCTGATCGCCAACGCCTGGATGCAGCACCCGGTCGGCTACGTTATTCGCAATGGGCGGGCCGAGTTGGAGAGCCTTTGGGCCATCGTCACGCAGGGGTCGGCCATTCACGCCTTCATTCATACGGTAAGCGGAGCCTACATCCTTTCAGGGTTCTTTGTGATGGGGGTCAGCGCCTATCATTTGCTGCGACGCAATGAGGTGGACTTTTTCACGCGCTCGTTTCGAATGGCACTCTCGTTTGCCTTGATTTTCAGCATCGTCGAAGCGGTCCAAGGCCATGCCAACGGGGCTAAGGTGGCCGAAACGCAGCCGACCAAGCTGGCGGCCATGGAATCGCTCTGGGAGACGACCCGAAGCGCTCCCCAGTATTTGGTGGTCATTCCCGATGAAGCCAATCAGCGCAACCGTCTTGAATTCGGGGCCATGCCCGGGGCTCTGAGTCTCCTCGCCTACCACGACGTCAACGCGACCGTGAAAGGCCTCAAGGATTATCCCGAGGATCTCCGGCCTCCGGTCACGATCACGTTCCTCTCGTTTCGGATCATGGTGGCGCTGGGGTTCTTGTTCCTGGGATTGACGGCGTACGGATGGTTCAGACGCCACAAGCTGCTCGAGAGTCCCGGATACCTCAAAGCCATGCTCTACGCCGTTCCGCTTCCCTACCTCGCTCTGGAGGCCGGCTGGACACTTGCGGAAGTGGGGCGCCAGCCCTGGGTGGTCTACGGGGTGATGAAGACGGCCGATGCCGTTTCACCGATCCAGGGGAGCCAGGTCCTGGTGTCGCTCATCGCCTTCGTGCTGGTTTACACGGCCCTCGGGGCCGCGGCCTTCTACCTGATGATTCAACACGCACGCAAGGGACCGGCTCCGGCGCCAGTGGCCGTGAGCGCCGAATGAGAGGAGGACCAAGAGATGCTTGAATCCATCTGGTTCATACTTTGGGGTGTGCTCTGGGCCGTCTATTTCATGCTGGACGGGTTCGACCTTGGACTGGGGACGCTGATGCCGCTGGTGGCCGGGACCGAGGACGACAAGCGGACCGTGTACGCAGCCATGGGCCCCTTCTGGAACGGGAACGAGGTGTGGCTCATCACGGCGGGCGGGGTCACCTTTGCCGCCTTTCCCACCACCTACGCGGTCATGTTCAGCGGTCTCTACTCGGCCCTGATGCTCATCCTGTTCGCATTGATCATGCGCGGGGTTTCGATCGAATTCCGAGGCCAGCTCCAGAGCCCTCGATGGCGATCCTTCTGGGATGCCTTCACCGTTCTGGGCAGCTTCTTGCCGGCTCTTCTGCTGGGCGTGGCGTTCGCCAACATCTTCCAGGGAATCCCCATTGACGAGGCCGGGGTGTACCAGGGAACCCTCTTCACGCTGCTCAACCCATACGGATTGCTCGGTGGTGTCTTTTTCGTGCTGCTGTTCATGGTGCACGGCGCCCTATGGCTGGCGGTGAAAACCGATGGGGCGATCCACGAGCGCGCGGCGGCTCTGGCCAAGAAGCTGTGGCTGGTCGAGGCCGCGGTGGCGGTGATCTTTCTCGTGGCGACGTACTTTGCCACGAGGCTTTACGACAACTACATCCAGAATCCCATGCTCTACGTGATTCCGATCATTCTGATTCCCGTCATCACGGTGGCGTCGCTTTTTGCCGTCCGGTTCTTCATCGGGAAGGGGCACTGGTGGAAGGCGTGGTTTGCCTCGAGTGCCCTCATCGTGAGCGCCACCCTGTTCGGCGTCGCCGGGCTCTATCCGAACCTGTTGCCTTCGAGCCTCAACCCGGCGTGGAGCATGACCATCTACAACTCGGCCTCGAGTCCCCTGACGTTGAAGATCATGCTGGTGGTGGCCTTGACGTTCGTTCCCCTCGTCATCGCGTACCAGACGTGGGTCTACAGGCTGTTCAAGGACAAGGTGACCGCCGAAGATCTGGCCTATGGGGAGTTCCATTGAGCCCGTGTCTACTCCCCCTCTCGGCGGGCTCGCTGCGGGCCCGGCTCATCCGTCGAGAGAAGCGCTTTCTGGTGGAGGTGGAACGGGAGGGGGAACGATTCTGGGTGCATTGCAACAATTCCGGCAGCATGCTGGGACTCATTCGTGAAGGGGCGGAGGTCGTGATCGCCCCTGCCCCGAGGGTCGGCCGGAAATTCCCCTACACCTTGGAAATGATCCGACTCGGATGCATGTGGGTCGGGGTCAACACCCTGACTCCCAACCGCATGCTGCACGCCGCCTGGGCGGCCGGGAGGCTTCCACCGGCCGCCGGTTATGGCCGGATGATTCGGGAGGCGCGGTTCGGCGCAAGCCGCATTGATGCGTGCCTCGTCCAGAATGGACGTCCGTCGCTCTGGGTGGAGGCCAAGAACGTCACGCTGGTTGAAGACGAGGTGGCGGGCTTCCCCGATGCGGTCACCGAACGGGGCCAAAAGCACCTTCGGGAGTTGATGACGCTCGCGGCAAGCGGCGCCCGGGTGGCCTGCTTTTATCTGGTCCAGCGATCCGATGCCCGCTGCTTTGCTCCGGCGGCCTATATCGATCCCCGGTTTGCGGAACTCTTCGAAGAGGCCCTTACGAGCGGGGTTGAGGCGTGGGTCTACCAGGCGCTCGTCACGCCGGAGGGAATCGACCTCGGGAAGTCACTTCCGCTTCAACCGGGGACCTCGCGATTCTGAAGCCTACCGCAGGAGGTCTTCTGGACCTTCCTGAGGGTCACCACCACCCGTAGGGGTAGGGGGAATAGGGCCAGAAGGGGGAGTAATACGGGTAGGGGTAGAATCCCCATGGCCCGTAAGGGCTTCCAAACCCGTATGGATATCCCCAATAGGCGTAAGGGTACCGGGGCTCTCTCCAAAGGTGGACTTCCCTGGCCGCGACCACCGGATAGGCATACTGAGCCCGCCCCAATTCCAGGACTTCCACGCCCAGCACCTGCCCCCCCACCGTCACCCAACGTCCCGCGCGATAGATCTGGTTGTCCAGGTACTCCGTCACCCGGGCGATGAACCGACCCGCCGAAAGCTCTTCGCGAACGGGCATTCCGTAGGGATCGAGCGGCATCTGTAGGACGGTGATGTCCGTGCTGCCTTCCCGGTTGACCGTCTCAATGATCCGTCCGCCCCAGACGACGGTCTCCCCCCGGTACTGGTCCGGGTTGTCGCGCACGGTCGAAAACAGCAGATCGCCGCGGGTCTTCTCCCGCAGGTCGTGGGAAATGACGTGGGCACAGCCCGCAAGCCAGCCCGCCACTAACACTCCGAGGATCATTCCGAGCAGCCGTTTGCCCGCCATCGCCATCCTCCCTCTCGTCTGAACTTAAGGTCCAATTCACGCGAATGAGCGCACACCTGACACCGTGGCCGCTTTCACGTGGCGGGCCCGACGTAGCAAAAGGACGCACGCCGCGCTGCGGCAGATGCTTGTCCGCCCGTACAAGAGTAACTCCGGTCAAAGGCTGGGGGAAGTCTAGGACAACGGTACGGGGCGAGTCAGTCAATCCGAATGCGCGCGATGACACAGGCCCGGCAGGTGCCGGAACGGATGCGCGCGGCGTCGGTGAGAGAGAAAACGCCTTCTACACACCGAGGGTCCTCGCGGTAGACGAAGAGACGGTGAACGTCCGAGAAGATCATGCGTTTGAGGGCCGCCAGAACCTCCTCCTCCTGGTCGCAGGATTGCACCGGGGCGCTCATCACCGCCCGTGCCTCGGCATGGGTGGGGATCTCGTGCAGGTAAGCCCGGATCAGGTCCGTCTTCGAAATCACCCCCACGGCTCTTCCTTCCGCGTCGGTCACCAGCAGCGCTCCCAAGCGGTTCGCTGACAAGCCGTCCATGACCTCAAGGAGGCTTTCCGACTCACGACATGTGTGCACACCAGCGGTCATGACTTCGCGGATACGATAGCGGTCCGTGGAGACGCTCCGAGGTGCCTCTGTACGCTGTTTGAGGAGATTCCGTTCACACTTGACACAGAATCGATACAACATGCCCACGATGTCGGGGTAAGCGAGGACGCCGATGGGCTCGGTGGGGGTTTCGCCCGAAACGTAGAGCCGGTGGACCCGGTGGTGGCGCATCGCGTCGAGGGCGGCGTCAAGGGAATCGTCCCGGCGGCAGAAGAGAGGGGGGCCCACCATGATGGCCTCAACCGGGGTATCCAGCGGCAGGCCCGCGTAGTAAGCGCCCATGAGGTCCGTTTTTGAGACGACGCCCGTCCCGCGGCGCAGGGCGTCCACGACGAGCAGGGCGTTCACCTTGTACTTGATGGTGTTTCGAATGGCGGACTGAACCGGTGCCCCATGGGGAATGCGGACCACCAGTCGGCGCATCGCCTCGTGCACCATCACACCTTTGAGAGCTCCCCGCTGGTCGATGATCGGCATATTACGCCCTCAGGTTCCCTCATCCGGTCATGCGCTCGAGCAGCTGCTGAAATACCCGCGAGATATAGACGATCCCCAAGAGCTTTCCATGCTCCAGGACGGGAAGACGGCGGACATGCTTAACGATCATGATGTCGATGATGTGGAGTACATGCGTTTCGGGGGTGATGGTGATGAGTTCGGTCGACATGACGTCGCCGACCGGGACCGGCTGGATCCGCTCGCTGGCCGCGTCGAGGATGCCCGGGAGGTCGAGGTCGCTCATCTCACCCCAGATGTGAATGTGCTTGGGCCGAAGCAGCAGAAAAATGTCGTACATGGAAAGCATACCGACCAGACGTCCGTCATCGTCGGTGACGAGGAGGCCGAATACGGTCTGGCCCGTCGCTTCCTTGGCCTGCTTGAACACCTGCAGGGCCTCGCGAACGGGCATGGAAGGCTTCAGGGTGAAAAACCGGGTCTCCATGATGTCGCGTGCCGTCAAGCTCATCGGGGCGTCCTGCATCGAATCCGTGAAGCGTCTTTCCGTGCGCCCCGAACAGGCGCGGGGAAGGGACGTAGACAGAGCACTAACACAAGCCCTCAAATGGTGCAACCCCTGCATCATGGGAAGCTTTGGAGCTGATTCCTCACGCTCTTGTTCCTTGCGGGCGGGTGCAATGCTAGTCCATAATCGTCTGGTGTGGGATGGCAAAGGTGTCCGATGGAGCGAGAAAAAGTACCCCAGATGAGGAGAAACACCATGAACGCGGACGATATGAGGGAGGCGGCCCAGTTTATTCACAACGATCTCAGGATGAAGACCCTACCGGTGGCGGTCCGGTTCCTCCAGAATGGAGAGGCGTTTCCCGACAAAACCCGCCGTCCCTCCGTCGCCCTCGGCAAGCGCATCGCCATCTGCCAGGGGGTGACCATGTCCCGCAATTACGGTTGGACGGTCGGACTCACCCGGGAAGATGTCATCTGCGTTCCGGCTGCGATCGTGTTTGGGTTCAGCGATGCCGAGGATGCGCCCGCTTCCGTGGCAGGGTTGTTCACGGAAGTGAATTTTTCAGCCGACCTTCGGCGGGCGGAAAGTGAGACGGCCTCCATGAGTCGATTCGCGAAAGGCGAAATCGAGGGGATCCTGCTCGCTCCCCTGGTCAAGGCCCCCTTTGAGCCGCAACTCGTGCTCTGTTACGGCAACCCGGCCCAGATGATGCGTTTCGCCCAGGCCTGGTCCTATGTCACGGGCGAACGGGTAGCCGGGGAATTCGGAGGAAAGGTCGAATGCGACGAATACCTGATCACGCCTCACAAGTCCCAGTCTCCCCGCATGGTGATTCCAGGCAACGGCGAGCGGATCTTCGCCGGGACCCAGGACGACGAGATGGCCTTTGTTCTTCCGGCCGCATCCTTGTCGGACCTGGTCAAGGGACTCAAGGAGGTCGGACGGGCCATGGGGGTTCGCTACCCGGTGACCCCGTACCAGAACTACCAGCCGGACTTCCCCAAAGCCCACAAGAACCTGGGTCGGGAAGTGGGAGTGCTCTGAAGGCTAGGCCCGTTTGAGATATTCCCGTATCGCGAGGGCCGCCGCGGCGCCTTCTCCCGCCGCGCTGACCACCTGCTTGGTGCTCCCCGCCCGGACGTCTCCTGCCGCAAAAACGCCTCGAACGCTCGTCTCGAGCAGCAGGGGAGGCGGATGGGTGGGGTGGCGCGCCAGGTTCTCGAGACGCAGGAGGTCGTGGCCCGTCACGACAAATCCCCACGGATCCAACTGGACCCCGCTTCCCGTCAGGAAGCCGGTGTTGGGTTGCAGGCCGATGAAAACGAACACCCCGTCTACGACCAGGTTTTCCTCGACTCCGGTGCGGACGTCGAGCACGGTGAGGTGGGTGAGTTTGGAGTTGGCTCCGTGGAAGGCCTTCACGACCGTCTGCCAACGCACTTCGATCCTCGGATGTTCCAGGACCTTGTCCTGAATCAGTTGCGTGGCTCGGAAGGCGCTGCCCCGGACCAAGATGACAACATGTTCGGCGAACTTGGTCAGGTGAAGGCTTTCCTCTGCGGCGCTGTTGCCTCCGCCGATGGGGTACATCAGCGGA
>CAZGQL010000011.1:50133-54333 GCA_964527905.1 uncultured Syntrophobacteraceae bacterium | reverse complement strand
TCCAGGATATTGGAAACCTCCTGGACCTGAAGGATCTCGACGCCGAATCGCTCCGCCTGTCGGCGTAATCGTTGGGAAAACTCGAGACCCGCCACGCCGTCGGGAAAGCCCGGCATGTTGTCGAGCTTCTCCGTACCTGCCGCCTGTCCGCCGAGGGCAGCCCGCTCGATCACGAGCGTATCGAAGGCTTCTCGGGCGCTGTAGAGCGCTGCAGTCAGGCCCGCCGGCCCACCCCCAACGACGATCAGGTCATAGTGACTGCGAAGCGCTTCCGTCTTCAAACCCAGCTTGGAAGCCAACTGGGCATTGGTCGGCTCGGCAAGAAAGGTCCCATCTCCGAACACAATGGTGGGAATAATCCGTCGGCCGCCGTTGGCTTCCAGGACGAACCGTTCGGCCTCCGGGTTCTCCTCAACATCCACCCAGGCGTAGGGAATCTGGTGCTCCCCGAGGAAAGCTTTACTCCGGCGGCAATCCGGACACCAGTGTGCCCCGTAAACGGTGATTTCGGTCTTGTTCACAAGCGCCTCCCTTGAGGATGGCACCCCGGCATTGGGATGTTGACCGAAGATAACGACGGATGGTGTGCGCGACACCCCGGGAATCCCAATTTTGCGAAGGAGGCCCGCCGCTCAAGCATCGACGCAAGCTTCCTCAAGGGATGCGTGGCGCGGCGCCGGGGGGGTGCCCCACGGCGCAAAGGGTTTGCTCATGGGGACTTACCGAGAATCGCCGCCAACTTGGCTGCCTGCGAGGCGTGCACCACGGCGAGGACCTCGTCTCCCGGCTCCAGGACCGTGTCCCCGTGAGGGACAATGAGCCGACCTTCTCGGATGAGGGCTGCCAGAAGGCAATCGACGGGAAACGTCACCTCGGCGACCCTACGCCCCGCCGCCCGAGACGTTGGATGGACCTTTTCCTCCACGAGGGAGAAATCTCCCCGGCACAGCTTGAGCAGCGTCATCATGCTGCCCAGGGACATCTCCTCGGCGATCAGGTGTGCCATGAGGTCGGCTTGGTTGAGGGCCACGTCCACGCCCATGGCTTGCGTGAACATCCAACCGTTTCGGGGATCCTTGATGCGTGCGATGGTCCGCGGCACTTCGAATTCAAATCTGGCGAGGCTGGTTGCCACGAGATTCGCCTCGTCCACCCCCGTGACGGCCGCCAGGACGTCCGCATCACGGACTCCTGCCGCCTCCAGGGTCACGGGATCGGTTCCGGAGCCGTGGAGCACCACGCCTTCCGGAAGATCCTCGCGGAGCTGCCGGACGCCCTCCCGACCGATTTCGATCACGCGGACCGAATGACTCCCGGCGAGCAGCAAGGCTGCCAGGTGTGCCCCGACTCTCCCCCCACCCACGATGATCACTTTCATCCTCGTCCTCCTTCAGCTGAGCGAGAGCATCGAGCGGATGCGCTCGATGGAGGTCGCCAGGACGGCGAGGTGCATGACATCCTCTTTGTGGAGAATGGTCTCCGACGAAGGCAGAAAAGCCCTGCCCCTTCGGGTCAGCGAGACCACTTGGGCCTCACCGGGAATGGTGAGGGTGCTCACCTTCGACCCCGCCAGCATTGAAGGGACTTCCACTTGCAAGATCTCCACCTCGCCGCCCCCCAGGCTCAGTACAGGGTCGAGTTCGCTATAGGAGAGCAGGTCGGCGATCCGGCAGGCTGCCCAAGCAATCGGCGCAACCACGTGGATGCCCAACCGATGGTAGATGTCGGCCTTCCGGGGGTCCACCAGCCGTGAGACCACCCGGGGCACCTGGAAAACGAGCCGCGCAAGACGTGCAAGCACCACGTTGGCTTCGTCGCTGTGGGTGACGGCGGCGAGCCCATCAGCCTGGTGGATGCCTGCCCGGACGAGCACGTTCTGATCGAGGCCGGAACCCTGAAGGATGCGGCCGGGAAAGTCCCGATCCAACCGCGCCAGAGCGTCGGGATCCCTGTCCAGAACGGTCACCGCATGACCGCGCCGGCTCAAGGTTTGTGAGAGCCCAGCACCCATGCGCCCGCAGCCGATGACGATGAATCTCATGGCTCACCTCCACCTTTCCTACGCCGATCCCATCGCCGCAGTACGAGTTTTCTACATTCGTCGGCCACGAGGAGCAAGGGCGCCCAGGCCAGAAGGAACAGCCAGTTTTCGGGCGCAAAGGCCTGGGTGCCGACCACCCGCTGCAACGGGGGCGCGTATACGATCAAAAGGATGATCAGCAACTCGCTGGCGATGCCGATCCAAATCAACCGGTTGTCGAAAAGACCGATCCGGAGCACGGACAATCGTTCCGTGCGCTGTGCGAACAAGTTCCCCATCTGGGTCGTCACCACGCAGGCCAAAGCCATGGCAGTCGCCGATTCGTACACGGCGCCGCTCGAGGGCAGCCCCAGCCACTGTCCCCAGTAACCGCTCATCCAATATTGCGCATAGAATGCCGCCATGACCGCCAGGCTTTGCAACGGGCCGAGAAACAGGTAGGCTCGAGCGAGCAGGGAAGGGGTGATCACATGCTCCGTCAAGCTCCGAGGGGGTTTGTCCATGGTTCCCGGTTCGACCCGTTCGGCACCCAGGGCCAGAGCCGGTACCAGATCGGTTCCGAGGTCGACGGCCAGGATGTGCATGACGTTCAATGCCAGAGGAATCTGCCCGCGACTGAGCGCAAACAAGATGAAAGGAACGGCCTCCGGCGTATTGCTGGTGAAAATGTAAGTGGTGAACTTCTTGATATTGGCGTAAACGGCGCGTCCTTCCTCGATGGCATTCACGATGGTGGCGAAATTGTCGTCGGTCAGAATGATGTCGGCCGCCTCTTTTGCCACGTCGGTTCCCGTCCGGCCCATGGCAATCCCGATCTGGGCTTTCTTGAGCGCGGGCGCGTCATTGACGCCGTCGCCGGTGACGGCCACCACGTGCCCCATGTCCCTAAGCGCGGAGACGACTCGCAGCTTGTGCTCAGGGGTGGCCCGGGCAAAGAGCACCTCTCCCCTCAAGAGCTCACGCAGATCCTCGTCGCTCATCCTGTCGAGGTCCGAGCCATTGACCAAACGGGCGCGTGGGCCCTCAAGAATGCCAATCCTGCGAGCGATGCTCTCGGCCGTCAGTCCGTAGTCCCCGGTGATCATGATGATGCGGATGCCTGCCCGGCGGCAGGTTTCAACCGCTTGGGCCACCTCCGGGCGGGGCGGGTCCATCATGGCGACGAGCCCGAGAAAGGTGAGGTCACGCTCGACCGTGTCGGGTGAGGCGTCCGCGGTCCGCGAAAGCACTTCCAAAGGGATCAGACGGTGTGCAACGGCAAGAACCCGGAGTCCCGCCCGTGCGAAGGTATCGTTGGCTTCGAGGATCCGTTCACGAAGACCCTCGTCCAGAGGCGTTTCCCGCCCGTCCATGAGAAACCGCGTGCACAGGCCCAGCACCTCCCTGGGGGCTCCTTTGGTGAAGGCCATGTAGCCTCGTCCGGCCAGCCGGTGCAGGGTACTCATGCGCTTTCGCCGGGATTCGAAGGGCAGCTCCCGCACGCGCGGGATCCTGCGCTCCACCTCTTCAAGGTTCAGGTTTCCTTTCGCGGCTAGAACGCGAAGGGCACCCTCCGTGGGGTCTCCCAAAACCGACCAGCGGGGTCGATCGGGGTCGGGCGGCAGCAACCGGGCATTCGTGCACAGCCCCGCCGCGGTGAGCAAGGCGTTCAGGTCGCTTCCCTCCGGAGCTGCCTCAGGCCGCTCCTCCCGGAGGATGGACCCATCGGGGCAATAGCCGGTCCCGGTAACCGTCAACCGCGATCCGGCAACCCAAATTTCCCGCACCGTCATTTCATTTTGCGTCAGGGTGCCGGTCTTGTCCGTGCAGATGACCGAGGTGCAACCGAGGGTTTCGACGGCCGAGAGGCGCTTGATGAGCGCGTTTCGGCCCGCCATGCGTTGGACACCCATGGCCAGGGCCAAGGTCACCGTAGGCAGGAGACCTTCGGGTACGAAGGCGACAATCATGCCCATGGCAAACACAAACCCCTCAACGGCCTCGACCCCGGCCAGCGTGACGGCCAAGCCGAAGAACACGCATCCCACGGACACTGCGATCGCCGTGACCACCTTCGTCACCCGCTGCAGCTCCCGTTGGAGGGGACTGAGCTCATCGCCGAGGCTCTGAGTGAAACCGGCAATTCGGCCAAATTCGGTCTCCATACCGGTCGCGAACAC
>CAZGQL010000011.1:48430-50114 GCA_964527905.1 uncultured Syntrophobacteraceae bacterium | reverse complement strand
ACACGACCGCACGGCCCGTTCCCGAAACCACGCTGGTGCCGGCAAACAAGAGATTGGGGAGCTCCGTGCGGCTCAGACTCCGATTGAGGACCGCGTCACTGGTCTTGCGAACGTGCGCGGACTCACCGGTCAGGGTGGATTGGTCCACCCGAATTTCGTTTTCCTCGACCAGACGGGCGTCGGCAGAAATGCGGTCGCCTTCTGCGAGCAGGAGCACGTCCCCGGGGACCAGCTCTTCAGCGGGAATTCGTCGAGGCGCCCCGTCGCGCAGGACACCGCTGTAGGCGGGGAGCAGGCGCCGCATGGCCTCCATGGCACGTTCGGCCTTGAATTCCTGCCAGAAGCTGAACGCTCCGTTGATCAGGTTGACCATCCAGATGGAGATCGCCAGCTGGGGCATCCGAGCAATTAGCGCCACGATGCCGGCGATCCAAAGGAGCAGGGCCATGAGGTGAACGAAGTTGGATAGAAACTTCCTGGTCAGGGATCGTTTCCGGATGGTCCTGAGTGCGTTGGGGCCATGACGAGCCAGTCGCTCCTGGGCTTCCTCGGAGCTCAATCCTCCCGGTCTCGTGGCCAGCGCCGCATGGACTTCCGTGACGGGCACGGTCTCGATGCCCTCGGTCCGGAATGCAGGATGGGACGGGTCCTCGCGATCGTTCATGGTTCGTGAGCCTACGAAGGCAAGCAACCGGCAAAGGGATCGCGGCGGGCCTCAAAGGCCACTGCCAACTCGGCTGCGTCTACGCCGCGATGCAGTCCAGTTCAGCAACGCCAACTCATTGGTCGGACCAGACCGCCCACTCGCCCGACGTCGTGCGGGCGAAGTCTCCAGCTGACTTTTAGCACGTTTTGCTTCGGATGGTCCCGGGAAACCGCTCTCCGGTCGAAAACGAAGGCGGCTTTGTCCGATACGCCGCATCCGATGGAAAATAGGGCTTTCGTCCTTCCGTTGAGGAAGTGCGGGGGAGGGTGCCGACGCACGGGTCCCTCGGCTACGGCGTTCCGACCGAACGGGAGAAGCCGGTCAGGATTCATCTCAAAACAAAGGGTGTTTGAAAATCCAGACCTCGGGCGCGGATAAACCCCTCCCCTAGCGTGCACACAGCGATGAAGCCGTGGGAGCGGGGGGGCATCCCCGCCGGATTTCCGCCCAGTTGGTGTTAGGGGATCCCTTACGACTAAGGGGGGCCGCGATCGCGCGGCAAATGCCTCGATGTCCGGATGTCTTCGCAGAACAGCCCTCAAGCGTCGGTCATGGATTCCGGGACCGGAAAGCACGGCTGAGCTCTCGGTCGAGGGCATCCGAGAAGCGCTGCCGGTCTTGTCGGCTGAAGGGGCGCGGGCCAGGCGTGAGCCCTCCCGCTTCCCGAAGGTCCCGCAGGAAGTTGCGGATGGACAGTCGTTCCCCGATGTTTGCGTCGGTGAAGACTTCCCCGCGGGGACTCAAAACCTTGACCCCCATGGAGACCAGCTGAGATGCGAGGGGAATGTCCTGGGTGATGGTGAAATCGCCCGGTTGGGCGTGCTGGACGATGTAATCGTCAACTGCCTCGGGATCCATGCCGATGCGCACGGCCCGAAGACCAGGGAGTTCGGGCAGGCCGATGGGCTTGTTTGCCACGAATACCGCCCGGATTCGGACGCGACGAACCGCTCGGAGAATCAAATTCTTAATGTCCCC
>CAZGQL010000011.1:43703-48420 GCA_964527905.1 uncultured Syntrophobacteraceae bacterium | reverse complement strand
GCACGCGTCCGCGTCGATCCAAAGCGTCATGAATTCTCCTCTGACGAGGTTCGAAACCGGCGACGGACCGGGACGCACTCCACGTCCGCGCCCATTGGCTAGTAACGGGAACGCTGCTGCGGTTTTTTGCTCGGTGGCTTGGCTTGGCTGATCTTGATGCTCTGCTCCTTCACCCGAGTCCCGTTCAGGGCCTTGATGGCCTTGTCGGCTTGCGAGTTGCTCGGCATCTCCACAAACCCGAACCCCTTCGACTGGCCCGAGAAGCGCTCCTTGACAATGTTCACTTGGGTCACTTCACCGTACTCGGAAAAGAGGGCGCGCAAGTCCTCCTCGGTGACATTGTAGGCCAGATTCCCGACATAAATATTCATCCATTTCACTCCTTGAAAAAAAGGAGCCGGAGGTTCACTCCGGCTCGCCTTTTGATCGGACTCTTGTCGGATGCTGCGCTTGGCGCGCCTAACCCGTCAGGAGATCTTCTTCACCTGCGTGGCCTGGGGCCCTTTAGCGCCCTTTTCTTCGACGAAGCTGACCCGGTCGCCTTCTGCGAGGGACTTGAAGCCGCTGCCCTCGATGGCGGAGTAGTGGACGAACACGTCACTACCGCCGTCCTTTTCGATGAACCCGTATCCCTTGCTATCGTTGAACCATTTCACTCGACCTTCTGCCATGTTTTTGTTTCCTTTCCGTGTGTTCTTGTGATGTCTTGGGGTGCGCTATTTGGTGCCCTTTCCTGAACCGTATCATGGCAAGAAGATCGATTCATGAGCAAACCCGAAATACCGGACCACCTCCCGAGTGTTACCATTATAGGCGCAATGAGCTCAAAGCGCAACTTATTAGCGCTTGCAACGCAATGGCCTTGCCAGCCTTTTTTTTAAACCATACCGCCGCCTGCGTTTTCTGGCAAGAGAGATTCATGCTGGAGATTCATGCACGTCGAGGCATATGAGATGGATGACCACTCGTTTCGAGAAATCCTGGGCTTCTTCGATCTGTCCTGGGGCGGGTATCGCAGGGTCCGGAAAGCGGTCAAGAAACGCCTCGCGCGCCACATGCAGGAGCTGCGGTGCCGAAGCGTCGCCGATTATCTGGATTTCTTGACTGGGCACCCCGAGGCCATGAGGCAGGCTCGCGCCCTGCTGGCGGTCTCCATCAGTCGCTTTTTCAGGGACGTGCGTCTTTGGCAAGTCCTGGAGCAACGGGTGCTGCCGGATCTGTTGAAGTGGGCGTCTCTTCAAGAGCGCCCCCTGATCCGCGCCTGGTCTGCGGGATGCGCGAGTGGCGAGGAATGCTACAGCCTGAGGATCCTGTGGGAGCACATCATCAGCAGGTTTGCGGATGCACCCGGGCTCGAGCTGTGGGCCTCCGACGTGAATGCCCAGGTGCTTGAGCGCGCCCGGGCCGGCCTCTATCCGGAAAGCAGCCTCGGGAACCTCAGCCCGGTGACCCTGGATGAGAGTTTTCGACCCCATGCCCGCGGTTTTGCCGTTGTGGAACGGATTCAGACTGGGATCCATTGGGTGGTGCATGATTTCATCCTGGAGGATCCGCCGGCAATGCCGCAGGACTTGATCTTCCTTCGCAACAGCCTCCTCACATATTTCTCGCCTGCCATGCAAGAGCGTGTGCTGCCGAAGATCCTGCATGCCTTGAGGGACGGGGGCATTCTGGTTGTCGGGAACAACGAGACTCTTCCCGCTGGGGTGCAGGACCAGTTGAAGCCGACCCTCTACCGCTGCATCCATCGGAAGCAGGTGTCCCGGTCGGACGGTTCGAATGTGGAGGCTGCAAGTAATCAATATATCATCAAGAATCGTGTCGACTTCGACGATGGATTCCAGTAAGGTGCTGGCGAAGGTGAGGCTTGGCACGGCCACCCACGGGAGGGATACGAGGATGAAGGACTATTCAGCTCAAGAAGCACTCGTCGAATCCTATGTGCGTGAAAACAACTTGGAGGCGGCGGTCAAACTGCTGTGCGAGCTCATCGCCGACAGCGCAAAGGGAAGGGATTTCCTCCAGGCGGAAGCCTTCCGCTCCAAGCTGCTCAAGGTGGATCCCTTCGCGTTGCCCCAGATCCTGGAGTGCACGGAGATCATCGAAGATGAAAAGAATCGGGCGATCGAGGAGCGGCACACCAGTCTGTGGGCGAGGCTTTACCAGACGCTGAGTTCCGTGGAGGGCAATGCTCTTTATTACGCTCTCGAACGGGAGGTTTACGAGGAGGGGGACATCGTCTTTCAACAGGGAGAGCAGCGTTCGAAGCTCTATTTCATTCATCATGGTCGTCTGGCCATGACGTGGCGGGATGGACCCCGGGAAACGGTGCTCAAAGAGGTGGGGCCAGGGGACCTCGTGGTGGCGGACGGTTTTTTTTCCGACAGCGTGTGCACGATTTCGCTCGTGGCCCTCACCCGGGTGGAAGTGGTTTCCCTTGACAAGTCAATCCTGTCGAGATGGGAGAAAGAATTCCCTGCCCTGGAGAACAAACTGATCGATTTTTGCCGAAGCAGCCAGGATATCACACAGCTCGTGAGGAAGCGGGGGGTGGAGCGTAGACGGCATGCCCGGATCAAGCTTCATTCCACCATCGCCGTTCAGTTGCTTGACGACCGGGGTGAAGCGGTGGGAAAGCCTTTCCGGGGTGAGCTTTTGGATATTTCGAAGGGAGGAATCGCTTTTCTCGTGCCGGTTCGAGAGCGTAAGACCGCCCAATCCTTGCTGGGCCGAAAGGTGCTTGCGGCCATGGCCATCCCGAGACCCAATCCCAGATTCAAAGCGACGCGCCAAGGGCTCATCGTCGCCCTGACCCATTTCCCGTTCGAAGGACACTATCTCCATGTGCGGTTCGATGAGGTCCTGGATGAGAACCAGACCGAGCTGCTGCTCATGCTGCCACGCTCGCAGCCGCTCTGATGGCGCAGCCTTCCGAGCTTGCCCTTTTGGGTACTTTCTCCTTGCAATCTCCCGGGGAGCGTGCTAACCAATACGCGCTCTGGAAAGATATCGTAGCCGTTAGCCGGTCGACTCGAAATCGAAAGCATCGTTGTCATTCGTATGCTGTTAAACCCGTTCCGATTCACGAGAAGGAGGAGAGAACATGAAAGTTTTCTTGGGAGGGATCGCTGCGGCGTTCCTTGGGCTCATCGGAATCTTCGCGTTTTTTGGTCCATTTCTGCACCTGTTGGCTGGAGCCGTTCCGCTGATGCTGCTGCTGGGCGGCGCGATGGCTGCTTACCTTGGTTACGATGAAGTCAAGGACAAGCTCCCATTCCCCAAGAAGCAGGAAGAAGGCTCCACGGCCTCCGAAAGCAGCTTCAAGGAAGAAGCCGAGAAATACAAACAGGAAGCCGAGCGGCTGCGGGCGGAACTCGAAAAGGCCAAAACCGCCAGCTGATCTCGTTTCACCGTATATCGGTCCAAACAAGAAACCGCCCTCCGGGGCGGTTTTTTTTGTGCTCTACGCCTCTTCTCCACCTGTAAGGATTAAGGGTGTGCCTCAGCCCAGTTGACCCCCCATCCCGTGTCGACTTTGAGGGGCACCGCCAAGGGCCATACGCGTTCCATTTTGTTCCGGACCAGCTGCCGGACGGCTTCCAACTCGTCCGTGGGGGTCTCAAACACAAGCTCATCATGCACTTGAAGGAGCATGGCCGTCTTCATTCCGGCTTCCCGCAGGGCGGCATGAACGTCGATCATGGCCTTCTTGATGAGGTCGGCGGCTGTCCCCTGAATGGGCGTGTTGACGGCCAGCCGCTCACCCTGCTGGCGGATCGTGTGGTTGCGGCTCCGGAGCTCTGGGATGGCGCGACGCCTGCCCAGCAGGGTTTCGGCGAATCCTCGTGTTCGAGCGGATTCGATGGCCGCCTCAATGTGGGCCTTCACCCCGCTGTACCGCTCGAAATACCGGTCGATGGCCGCCTTCGCGATCTTGGGCGTGATGTGCAGACGGCGGGCAAGACCGAAGGCACTCATCCCGTAGATGATGCCGAAATTGATCATCTTCGCCTGCCGGCGCATCTCCGGGGTCACGTCCATGGGGGAGACATTGAACATCTCGGCTGCGGTGTGGGCGTGAACGTCCACGCCGGTCGTGAAGGCTTCCCGCAGCCGCTCGTCCCCACTGTAATGGGCCAGGATGCGCAGCTCGATCTGTGAATAGTCGGCGGAAAACAGCACATGCCCCGGAGGGGCGACGAAGGCTTCGCGGATCTTGCGGCCTTCTTCCGTGCGGATGGGGATGTTCTGCAGATTTGGGTCCGAGCTGCTCAGGCGGCCGGTGGAGGTGACGGTCTGGTTGAAGGACGTGTGAATGCGCCCGGTTCGAGGGTTGATGAGCTTCGGCAAACTGTCCACGTAGGTTCCCTTGAGCTTCGCGAGACTGCGGTATGCCAGGATGTGCTCGGGCACGGGATGCTCCAAGGCGAGCTCCTCGAGGACGCTCACGTCGGTGGACGCTCCGGTCTTGGTCTTCTTGACGACCCGCAGCCCGAGCTTCTCGAACAAGATGTAGCCCAGCTGCTTCGGGGACTGAATGTTGAATTCCTCCTTGGCCAGGTCGTAAACGATGGCGGCTTCTCGCTCCATCGCCCGCTCGAAATCCGAAGACAAAGCTTCGAGCTTCCGCACGTCGACCAGGATGCCGCGCGCTTCCATGCCGGCGAGAACCTCGATGAGCGGCATTTCGATGGTCTGGAACAGGTTCCAGAGCCCT
>CAZGQL010000011.1:31600-43684 GCA_964527905.1 uncultured Syntrophobacteraceae bacterium | reverse complement strand
CCCTTCATCTTCCAGCTTCCTTTGGAGAATGGGAGCGAGCCGGAAGGCCGCCTCCGCGCGGGCGCAGGCGCTCAAAGCGGTATCCGAAACCGAATGGGCCGCGTGCGGCGAGGGAGACGGCGGCCTGGGGTCGAATGCGGTGTCGAGAAATTCGGCGGCGATGCGTTCCAGGCGTGGGGATTGGGTGCCCGGCTGGATCAGATAAGCCGCGATCATCGTGTCGAAGGTCGGTGGACCGAAGACGAGGCCGGCTTCTTCGAAGTGCAGGGCGATCGCCTTCCAGTCCTCAGCAACCTTGAGTAAGGGACTCGACGCAACGAGGGACAGGAGCTCGTCCAAGACCGCACGGCTGGAGACGGGGGCATAGTGGGCCGAGCCCTCGGCGACACACACAGCGATTCCCTTCCAGGGGGCCCGGGCGTTGCGCTCCGGTGACGGGTCGAAATCCAGTGCGAATCGCTCGGCGGACGCCATCGCTTCGGCCAGTCGATGGATCGCTTCGGTCGACTGGAGCGTTTCGACACGCAAGGGCCTTTGTTTCGGCGCCGACGACGGAGGATGGGTTCCCTCCTCCAAATTGGACCGGACGGCATCGAGGAGGCTCTTAAACGAGAGCTCCTCATAAAGACGGATCAGCTCTCCGGTGAGGGGGGGCTGTGGCCGCAGGGAATCCAGGGGTTCCTGGTCCGGACGGACTTCCAGAAAAGAGACGAGCTGACGGGAAAGAAGAGCCGACTCTCTTCCTTCCAGGAGCTTCCGCCGCAGGGCCGGCGGCGTGATGGAATCGATCCGATCGAAGATCGCATCCAGAGATCCATACTCCTGGAGGAGTTGGCGGGCGGTTTTTTCGCCCACGCCTTTGACGCCGGGAATATTGTCCGAACTGTCCCCGACGAGCGCCAGGTAATCCCGGACCTGGGCCGGAGTGACGCCCAGTTTCTCATACACGGCGGCCTCATTGAAAACCCGATCCTTCTGGGGGTCCCATTGCTCAATGTCAGGGTCCTGGACCAGCTGAAACAAATCCTTGTCGCCGGATACAATGACGACCCGGTAGCCTTCCGCCGCTCCTCTACGCGCCACCTGGGCGATCAAATCGTCCGCCTCGTAACCGGGAACCTCCAGTCGAGGCAAGCCGTGACAGCGGACGAGCTCCTTGATGTAGGGCACCTGGACGACGAGGTCCTCGGGCATTTTCAAACGGGTCGCCTTGTAGGCGCTGAAGAGCTCGTGGCGAGGGTTTGGACCGGGGGCATCGAATACCACACACACCAGAGTCGGTTTCTTTTCCCGCATCACCTTGTTGATCATCTGGGCAAAGCCGTACACGGCCTGGGTGGGCATACCCCGGTCGTTGGTGAGTCGACCGAGGGCGTAGAAGGCCCGGTAAATGTATGAGCTTCCGTCGATCAGATAGAGGCTGGCTCGGGGTGGCTCCATCGTCGATCTCACCTGTCCCGCTTCAGGAGGTATTCCTCCAGGTTGGCGACATCCCCCGGTTCGGACTCGAGAGGCGGGGGGAGGTATTCGAGATTCACGTGGCTCATGGCGTGATAGATGTTTCCACGAACCTTCCGGTTGTTGCGGTAGAGCTCCTCGAGGAGGAGGCGCACGTCGTGGCGCTTGTTTCGTGAGGCCGAAGGGCAGGGATTCGAGACGACGGGGAGTCCAAGCCGTTCCCTGAGCCGTTCGACCTTCGATGAGGGGACCAAGGCGAGGGGACGGATCACCGTGATCGCGCCTCCGAAGAAGCGCTGGCGCGGCACCATCCCGCCCACCTGCGCTCCGTAGCAGATGTTGATGAAAAAAGTCTCAATCAGATCGTCCTGGTTGTGCCCGAGGGCGATCTTGGAGCAGCCGAGCTCGCGGGCTTTCTGGAACAAGGCGCTGCGCCGGAGTCGGGCGCACAGAAAACAGGGATTTTCACGGTTCTCCGGGCCATGGGCCCGTGGACCATGGTCCGTTCGTAACACGGCGTGAGCAAACCCCTCTCTCTGGAAGTAAGTCTCCAGGACGTCTGCAGACGGGGGATCAAATCCCGGATCCACATGGACCGCCACGAGATCGTAGTGGCCCGGGATGCGTCGCAGACGCTCTCGGAGCAGCCACAGGAGCAGCATGCTGTCCTTGCCGCCCGATACGGCCACGGCGATGCGGTCGCCGTTTTCGATGAGCCGGTACCCATGGATGGCTTTTCCGACAAGACGACGGACCTCTTGATCAATGAACGCCATGTTCCTGGAACACGTCCTCCCTCGGTGCGTCAGCCCCGGCCGTCGAAGGCCTGGCCCCGGATGTTGAGGTGGGCCACCGCCCGTTTGATCCCCGCGAGGGTCAGGTCCTCCATATGAAAAATCCTGCCGATCTGGCGAATCGTGCTGCTTTCCCGCGCCCAGTGTGACTTGGAGATAGGATTGAGCCACACGCTGGCGGGAAAGGTCACGGCGAGCTCCTTAAGCCACTCGATTCCCGCGCGACGCTCGGTGTTGGAGATGTCCAGGAGAGAACCGTAGGAGGCCATGAGCTCCGAGGGAGCCATGTTCGCATCGCCGATCAGGATCAGACGGGTGCTCTTTCTCTCGGCCGTGAGCTTCTCCCACTTGACCGACAGGGTCCGCGGAGGGTCACTATACACCGTTCCATAGATGCAGTTGTGAAAGTAGTAAAATTGGACGTCCCGGACCAAGTCGCGGATCTTGTTGAAGATGGTCTTCACGAGGGGAATGTACGGGGTCATGGAATAACCGCCGTTGTCCACCATCACGATCAACCGGAGACGATTCCTCAGCTCGCGGCGAAAAATGAGCTCGATCTCCCCCCCGTTTGCAGCCGTCCGGGCGATGCTTTCGTCGACATCCAGTTCCGTCTCGGGGCCCGTCGGGCGCAAACTCTTCAGCGAGGTCAACGCCTGGCGCAGGTTTTCCGTCGACAGGCTCGCCTCTTCGCTATAGTTGATGTAGCGCCGGTCGCCGATGACCTTCTGGGCGGACCGGTACAGGCTCCGTCCATAGACCCTCACCCCCCCCGCGTGATGTCCCCCATGACCGTAAGGAGACCCGCCCCGTGAGCCGACCCAGCGGTTCCCTCCGTGGTGGGCTTCCTTCTGGGCCAAGACGGTTTCCCAGAATCGGGCCAGCAACTCCTCGGTTTCGAACTCACGAATATCGTCAAGGGAAAGAATTCCCTCCTCGATCTGGTCCCTCAACCACTCCTGAAAGGGCTTCCCGGAAAGGAGCTCCTCCCAGTCGCCGATGGGCCTCCCGCCCTCGAGACCCAGGAAAAACGAGGCAAAAACCCGCTCAAAAGTGTCGTAATGCTCGACCCGTTTGACAAATATGAGCCGCGAGAGCAGGAAAAGCTCGTCGAGGTTGGTTGCGAGCCCGCGACCGAGCGCCCGATACAGCTCCAGGACGTACTTGACGCTCACGGGAATGCCCGCGTCCTGGAGCTGGTAGATGAAACCGATCATGATCCCCTCCGGTTCGCCCGGTTCCCCCAACCGGCGTTCACAGCCGGGACGACCTGCGGACTCCCTTGAATTTCAGCAGGTCTTCGGTTCGTTTAAGCAGCGTCCCGATGTGCACGATGTCCTTGCCCGCCCCGGGAGCCCGATCTCCCCGGGAGCGCATGGCACCGATCCAGTCAAGCAGCTCGGCCGTCGCCGGCGGCTTTTCAAATCCCTGCTCCCTGAGACGGTAAAAGGCGATGAGGCTCGCCTCGAGGAACGGTTTTGGGATGTCCGGATAATGAAGCATCACGATGGAGGTCATTTCATCGGGAGTTGGAAACGGAATGTAGTGACAGAAGCAGCGCCTGAGGAAGGGGTCCGACAGCTCGCGTTTGGCGTTGCTGGTGATGACGATGATGGGAGGATGGGTCGCCCGAACCTTGTGGTTGATCTCCCGGATGACGAAGGAACGGTCCTCGAGGACATCCAGGAGGTTGTCCTGGGTGTCGGAATCGGTCTTGTCGATCTCGTCGAGGAGCAACACGCGACGGTCTTCGGCCAAGAAGGCGCGTCCGATGGGACCGAAGCGCAAATAATCCCAGATGTTGTTGACATCTCGTCCCGTGTCCCCACTGCCGAACCGCGAATCGTTAAGCCGCAGCACCGTGTCGTACACATAGCAGAGCTCTTCCCCCTTGAAGGTCGACTTGCATCGGGCCTCCTCCATGTTCAGGCCTAGGGAGCGTGCGATTTCAAAGGCGAGCTGGGTCTTGCCGGTTCCCGCTTCCCCGGTGAGCAGCAAGGGCTTTTCCAGGGCGATGGCGATGTTCACGATCTCGCGTAATTCAGGGTTCAGGTAGTAGCGATCAGTTCCCTCAAAGCGCATGGCGGTTCACTCCGTTCGTGACGTGAAGGGGGACGTGCGACAGCGGGCGTCGGAACATGGCGGCTCCAACGTCCTATCATAGAGGAACCGACTTCCCTTGGCAATTCAACATGCGGCTGCCACTTCCTCCATCGGAAGCCGCGCGGGGTCCTTTCGGTCCAAGTTCCCGGACCCCCAACAGGACCCCATCAAGGATTCCTTGATGGCAAGAAAACGCCGATATTTCGAGAAATGTCACCTGGGGTCTGAGGGGAACATTTTCTAACATGTTAAAATTACGTCAAAAAAATCGATACGAAGGGGCGGCACGTCTCTTGCTCCATGGGATCGCAACCCAATCACAGGAGGGAGACATGTGGGTATCTTTGCACATTCTGGTAGGGTTGGTCGTTGGCTACGAGGGCTTCGTCCTGCTGGCGGACAATGCGCTGCCCGGCTGTGCGGCTCTCATGGTGAGCGGCTTTCTGATCCTGACGGCGCTGGACGAGCTGTTTCGGGTGAAGGAGGGGACGCCGCGTTGAAGCGTTCCGGAGAGGACCAAATGGGACACTTGGTTCAGGCGCTCGAAGGATGCTGCAGTCTGCGGTCCCGATCGTGGAGCTTCGGATGGACGGCGAGGCGGAAGGAACCACGGATGAGACGGAATTGTCAAGGGCTCAGGGAACTGGGACGGGCAATGGGGATCTGGGCGTTCATTATTCTAGGGGGAGCGTCGTTCGTTTGGGCGGATGACGGCCCGAGATGGGTATGCAAGGCGGAGGGGGTAGTCAGCACCTGTGCCCCCAGCCGTGCCTATCGTGCGTGCCGGGAGGTCCGTCTCGAGGGCGTGGGATCCTCCGGGGACAAGGTCTCGGCATGCATTCAAGCGGAACAAGCCTGCTCGGACAATCTGATCCGGGCGTTGATTCTCGAAAACCGACAAGGAAACGCGATGGTCAAGTCACGCTGTGCCGAGACGGTTTGCGACCTCGATCTATCGGGTGGGAAGGAGCCACGGCAAATATCACGACAATTCTGAGCGGCACGGGTGGACACGGGGAAGGTTCCGGAAGTAGAATCCCCGGTGCGCCTGCGGGATGCGGGCCGCCCGGCTGCAGGCGAAGGGCTCGGTCTCGTTTGGCTGCTTCTGACGGCGGTCCATTTCTTGGGGCGAGATCCTTTCCTGGACGGCCGGTGATGCTGCCATGCTGCTGATACACCCTCCTGTTTCAAAACCCTCAGAGCCCCCTCCGGGTCTAGCCAGGCTCGCCGGAGCGCTCGAGCAGGCTGGGAAGCCCTATGCCCTCTGGGATGCAAACCTCGAGGCAATACTGTGGCTCATCAGGCAGCCCAAGGAATCCTCCGACACCTGGACCCGGCGGGCTGTTCGAAGGCGGGATGCCCACCTTGCAGCTCTGCGGCAACCCTTCGGCTATGGGCACTTCGATCGTTATCGCGGAGCCGTGGCAGATTTGAATCGACTCTTGGAGGAGGCTGCAAGAGGGCTGGGCGCCCGCGTGGGTTTCTCCAATTTCCGTGATATCTCGGGAGTTCCGGTTCGAAGCGCGGATCTTCTGAGGGCGGCCGAACAGCCCGAAGCGAACCCATTTTTCCCTCTCTTCGCTCGGGAGCTTCTGTCCCGCATCCAAGGGGACGCGCCGGGGGCGGTCGGGTTTTCCCTCAACTTCCTCTCCCAGGCCCTCACCACGTTCGCCATGATCGGTTTTCTGCGGCGCCAGGCCCCCTCGACGCAGATCGTTCTAGGCGGTGGACTGGTCACATCTTGGATGAGGCGTCCGGGCTGGCGAAACCCATTCGACGGCCTGGTGGATCTGCTGGTGGACGGACCCGGGGAGGAACGACTCTTACAATTCCTTGGATCTGATTCTGAGACTCGTCGTCCTCCCCGACCGAGCTATGGGGGATTTCCCCTGGAGCGCTACTTTGCTCCGGGCCCGATTCTTCCCTTCAGTGCTTCGGCTGGATGTTATTGGAATCGCTGTGCCTTTTGTCCCGAGCGGGCGGAGGGACACGCCTATGTGCCCATGGGGTCCGAGCGCGTCTTAGGGGACGTGAGGTTCCTGGGAGAGCAAATGGACCCGCTGCTGCTCCATTTCGTGGACAGCGCCATGAGTCCGTCGCTTCTCGAGTCGTTGTCTCGCCACCCCGTCGGAATCCCCTGGCACGGATTCGCGAGGGTCACGTCCCATCTAATGGATCTGGATTTCTGTCGAAGCCTCCGACGTTCTGGCTGTGTGATGTTGGCCCTTGGGGTCGAATCGGGCAGTCAGAAGGTGCTCGACCGCGAGGGGAAGGGGATTCGAGTCGACCAGGCGTCTCGGGCGCTCCAATGCCTGCGGGACGTCGGAATTGCAACCTACGTGTATCTGCTTTTCGGTACGCCGTCTGAAACCGAGGCGGATGCACGTGCCACGCTCGATTTCACGGTCGCGCATAGCGATTGTATCGACTTTTTGAACATAGCCGTCTTCAATCTTCCCATCCATGACGAGGCGATGAATGGGCTCGAAACCAAGGTCCACTATGAGGGGGATCTTTCGCTTTACACGGACTTCAGGCATCCGTCAGGGTGGGATCGGCGCTCCGTGAGGCAATTCATCGACCGGGACCTTCGGCGGCATCCGGCCATTGCGGCCATTCTCCGCCGGGATCCACCCCACTTCACGTCGAACCATGCTCCCTTCTTTGGACGGTCCTGGCCCAGGTCAGGCCAGTGGCGATTGTCCTCCGAGGCGAGCTGAAAGACCGAACCCGGAACGAACCCTACGATCCCGCGCCAAAGAAGCAAGGAGCGGCATACCCCATAGGATATGCCGCTCCCTGCGGTCTTGTATCCACTCGTTCGGACTCAATCGTCGCTGGAAAGGAACTGTTGTATTCCCTCCAGGGATTCGGTCAGCCGTGTCTGAAGGTGGGTGACGATGGACTGGCTCAGGCCCAGATGCACGAAGGCCGGATCTTCCTCGGGCACGAGGGGGCTGTGTCGAGCGAGTTCTTCGTCCATGGCGTTGACGATGCGGTTGGCCGCGTAGACCACATACGTGACGTCCTTGTCGGATTTCGCCTGGTCCGGGCAGTGGTGGCATCCGATGGCCGTCGTGATTTCGTCCGGAAAGCGCCAGCGGCGTGCGATCTTTTCCCCAAGTTCCTGGTGATCGATCCCGAGGGCGCTCCGCTCGGCCGACACGAACGCGGAGCCTTGCAGCATTCCGTCCTGGAACTGCATGAAGATCCGTGAATACTGATTCAAAATGGTCTTACCGATGTCGTGCAGAAGGGATGCCGTGTAGACCGTGAGCACGCGTTTCATTTTCAAGCCCTGAGCCAGCATTTCTCCCAGGACGGCCGTAGCGACGGAGTGCTCCCAGAGTTTTCGTTCACTGACATGCGCCCCCGCCTTACCGCCGTAGAAGTAACGGGCCGCGCAGCTGGCCATGATGACCTGGATGAGCCTTTGATTGCCCAGGACGAAGATCGCGTCGCTCAAAGAGCTGATCTTGTGGCGCCGACCGTAGAGGGGAGACTGGCTCAAGGAAATGACTCGGGCCGTGATGACCGGGTCGTAACGGATGACGTTCTCAATTTCGTTGACGGGCGCCGTTTTTCGGATGAGGGACAGGACCTTCCATGCGACATCCGGAAAGGGCGGGAGCTTTTCGGCGGACGCCAGAATATCCTTGAGCAGCAGCTCATAATGAAGGGCCTTGACCTCATTGTGACTCATGGGCCGGATCATTGGTCAATCCTTATACGCTCCGACTTCCCCAGTGGGGTGCTCGGAGTCCTCACGATGGAACGTTTTTTCGGAGCAGCCACATGAACCCGGTTCAACGCAGGATGAGAACACATCGCCAAGTTGGTGACGAGACAAAACAGCAGGGTGGCTGATTCCAACGGATCCCATTTGCAGCATACCAGAGATCACCCGACACGTGCATCCATCTTCTCGACGCGCTCATCCGATTACTTGAGTCTTTTTGAAGGATTGAAGAGTGGGCTTATGGAGTCCTCGGCACGTCAGGTTGAGAGGGCCTGCTCGCGGACCGGATGGCCGCGGGCGGATCCCCTTCGGATCTGGGACGCAGGAGGAGGGCGCTCACGGGGCAGGCATCCACGCAGGCGTGGCAGCCGTCGCACTGTAGCGGATCCAGGTTTCGGTCGGGCAGCGAAGCGATGACAGTCCCGAAGCCGCGCCCGGCAAATGTGAGCCGCGCCTTGCCGTGTCGGGTTTCGCACACATGGACGCAGCGACCGCACAGCACACAGCGGGAAGTCACGTATTCAATGCTTGGGTGCTCATATACCGGAGCGGCGTTCCGGTCAATGTGATTGAGCCGCTTCGGTCGGAGCCGGACACCGAGCAGACGTGCCAAACGCTGGAGATCACAACGCCGATTGGAGGGGCACTTGCGGCATTCGGCGCGATGGACCGACAGGAGCAGTCGGAGGGCCGTCTGTTGTAAGCGCCTTACGGCTGGAGTATCGGTTCGAACGACCAGTCCCTCCGCTACGGTGAGCGTGCAGGCGGCAACCGGTTTTGACTTGCCCTGGATTTCGACGAAACAGAGTCTGCAGGAAGCGTGGGGATGCTCCATGGTTTCCAGGTAACACAGGTTGGGAATGTAAATCCCGTTTCGGAGGCACGCCTTCAGCAGGTTTTCACCGGCATCCGCTTCGATCTCCCTGTCGTCGACGATCAGCCGGATCATCACTCACTCCTTGGGGCGCTCCACCACCGGCGCCAGTGAGGGAGGGGAAACTTTCCGCACCGCGTCGTATTCGGCCGGGCACGCCGCCATACACTCGGCACACTTGACGCACTTGTCCTGATCGATGGCCTTCTTTCGCCCCGTGGTGGTGAAGATGGCCTCCACCGGGCAGGATCCCACGCAGGCCTCACAGCCCCTCGCACATCGTTCCAAATCGATGTAGAAGGCCACAAGAGGGCGGCACATCAAGGCCGGACAACGTTTTTCGTAGATGTGGGCCTCATATTCCTCCCGAAAGTACTTGAGGGAGGTGAGGATGGGGTTGGGGGCCGTCTTGCCCAGGCCGCACAAGGAACCGTCCTTCACGTCGGTGCTGAGCCAGTCCAGGAGGTCGAGGTCTTCAGGAGCGCCTTCGCCGCGCGTGATGCGATCCAGGGTGTCGAGCAAATGACGTGTGCCGACCCGGCAGAACGTGCACTTGCCACAGGATTCCTTTTGAGTGAATTCCAGAAAGTAACGGGCGACGTTGACCATGCAGCTCTCGTCGTCCATGACGACCATGCCGCCTGATCCCATCATGGCCCCCGCGTTGGTGAGGGACTCGAAATCGACTGGGGTATCCAGAAAAGACTCGGGCAAGCATCCTCCCGACGGTCCACCGATCTGCACGGCCTTGAACCCACGCTTTTTGGGAATCCCTCCACAGATCTCGAAGATGAGTGTCCGCAGGGTCGTTCCGGTGGCGATTTCCACGAGACCCGGGTGGACCACCTTGCCGACGACGCTGAAGATCGCCGTGCCGGGGCTGATGGGGCTGCCGATGCGGCGGTACCACACGCCCCCACGCCGCAGAATGCTCGGGATGGCCGCAAGCGTCTTGACGTTGTTAATCACCGTCGGTCGCCCCCAAAGTCCGGCTTGAACCGGGTAGGGTGGCCGATGTCGGGGCATGCCCCGCCTGCCTTCGAGAGACTGGATGAGCGCTGTCTCCTCTCCGCAGACAAAGGCCCCGGAGCCTTGGAAGAGACGTACCCGGAAGGCGCGCGAGGTCCCGAGCATGGAGGAACCAATGAGCCCAAGCCCTTCGGCGTCTTGAATCGCCTGGGCCATGATGCGGACCGCCAGGGGGTATTCGGCCCGTACGTAGACCACCGCTTGCTCGGCTCCCGTGGCCAGGCCGCAGATGGCCATCCCCTCGAGGACCTGGTGGGGGTTGCTTTCCAGAAGGGTCCGGTCCATGTAGGCGCCCGGGTCACCCTCATCCGCATTGCAGATGACGATCTTCTCTGCTGCTGCATGGTTCCTGGCGTACTGCCATTTGAGTCCGGTGGGAAATCCGGCCCCTCCTCGGCCCCGCAAGCCGGATTCGAGCACCTCCCGGACGATCTCTTCAGGCGTTGTCGTGAGGGCCTTTAAGAGACCCGAATACCCACCCCGGGCGATGTAGTCATGAATGCTTTCGGGATCGACGTGCCCGCAAAGTTCCATCACGACGCGCTCTTCCAGGTGGAATCGAGGATAATCCGTGACGAGTGGCAGCAGGTCGTTGGGCTCGGTCGCTCCCAAGACGAACTCAAAGACAGGATCCCCCTCCAGGAGGAAGTTTCTCACCAGCACCCTGGCTTTCCCGGGGGTGACGTTGGGATACGCGATGGGGGGGAACCCGGGATTGTGGATGATGACAAAGGGCTCGGCGTAGCAATGGCCGATGCAGCCCACCGCAACGACCTTGGCCGCGATGCCGGCCTCCTCGATGGCCCCTAGAAAGGCTGCCCGCGTTTCTTCCGCTCCCGCGGCCAACCCGCAAGTGGCCATGCCAATGGTAATGACCGGTTCGCAGCCCTCCCCCCGAGCTTCCATGAGCGCTCTGCTTTCGCCCTCGATTCGAGAGAAGCGTTGCTTCAGGGTCTCATCAGGGATCGCGTTCACTCGACCGACTCTCTGTCTCCGCCTTGGCCCGTTGAATCTCGAAACCGAGCAGGATTCCCTCCACCTTGCTGGGCGCCATGTGGCCATGCGTGGTATCGTCCACCACAGCCACGGGTGCCAGGGCGCAGCAGCCGACACAAGCGACCCGTTCCAGGCTGAATTCCCGGTCGGGGGTGGTCTCCCCATCCTTGATGCCCAGCTTGCGCTCGAAGTTCTCCAAAATGATGTCCGCTCCCACCACGTGGCAGGCCGTGCCCAGGCAGACCTTGATCTGGTGCTTTCCGGGGGGGTGGAATCGGAATTGATTGTAGAAAGTCGCCACCCCGTAAATGTCGCTGGCGGACAACCCCACGTACTCCCCGGTGAGGCGCATGGCCTCTGGGGGGAGGTAGCCCAGTCTCGTCTGGATCGCCTGGAGGATGGGGATGACGTTGTCGCGGCTGGCTTCGAAAGCGGTCAGAAGCCCGAGAAGCTCCTCTCGGATTCCCTCATCCTCCACCAATGGCTCGATTCTGTTCATACGGTTCATGGCCTCATGACGCACAGCTCAGATGGGCCCCACCATCCGCCTTCCTTTTTTCCTTCCTTCCTGGCCGTTGCGCTGTCATGGTAGCACATTTTCCCCCCACAATGAAACCAGTTGGGCGTCCGTCATCGTTTGGCGCGTTCGAAGACGACGGAAGCTCATGGGCTCGGAGGAAAATAACCCCGTAACACGTCCGCGAAACGTTCGGGCCTTTGGATCATGATTTCGTTTTGCAGAAGCTTCTGGAGGTAATAGTCGTCGGCCCGATAGTGCCTGGCCATGTTTTGCCGGTTGACCAGGCGGAGGAAGCAGCGCATCCCGGGGGCTTTGCCGCTCAGAGGGCCGCCGAAGCAGGAAAAATTGAAGGTGGAAAACCCGAGATCATGGTAGGCCTCAAGGACCCTAGAAAGCCCTCGGGAAAGTCCCTCGATGTCGTCTGAATCCCATTCGAGGAAATGATTCCTCTTGGGCCATACGGCGTTGACCTCGTTCACACCCATCGGCGAGAAGGCTGCGAGCCATCCAACGCTCCCAATGTCACCGACCCAGCGCTCCCCTGACGTCCGCTCCTGTTCCACAAGGTCCT
>CAZGQL010000011.1:30503-31546 GCA_964527905.1 uncultured Syntrophobacteraceae bacterium | reverse complement strand
GCAGCACTTGGTGGTGCGTGAACGGGCGTGCAGAACCGAGAATCTGAAAGTGGGGATGCATGACACTGGAGCCCGAGGGGAGGAGATAATTGGCATTGATGGTAAAGTACTCCACTTCCGGATCGAGCTCCCAGCACCTGCGGATGAATTCCCGAGAACACTCGAAGGCGTCCCGAAGCAGCGCGTGTGGGAATTCATTCAATGCTCGGAAATGCCGCTCCCCCAGCATGATGACGGCGTGGTACACGGCGAGCGGGAACAGGTTCGGGAAGGCGACCACATCGCCGTGAATCAGACGTCCTCCCGGAAGAAACGATTCGGCGTATCGCGGCGTCGTCGTCGACCAACGCCCATGGCACAAAAAGCAGCTTCCTTCGGTGGTTCCGGCAAGCTCGCGCAGGCAATCCCAGTCCGTGGGATGGAACAGCACGGAGGATTTATCCTCCAGGGCAGCATTGAAGATGGACTGAAAGCCCGTTAGAGGATCCTTGCGCACTTCGATCTCCTGCTCATCCAACTGTCCGTCCTTGAGGGGGCTGTGGAAGCGTGCCCGTTGCGACCAGCGTTCAAAGAGAATGCGGTTCATGTCCACTCCTTAGAAGATCCGACTGTGAGGGTTGCGATTGAACGGGGGTCTGTGAGGGTTGCGGTGGGACACCCCTAAGCAAGCGGATCGGGGGAGTCTTCAACTCTGCAATTCCCCACCTTCAGGTGAGCGAGTCTAAGCGCCCTTCCACGGTTGGTCAATGACTCGATCACATGAAACTTTTGATGGCCGCCGGTGCGGCGATCGGCAAGAAGGGACAATGGTTTCTGAAGCGACGCATCCGGGCAGGGAAGTGACAATTCCTGTCGGTGGTGGATCGAGGGTGTCTCCATAGTACCGGGGGCGAGTGGGGTCGGCGGGGGAGGGGGTGGGTAGGGGGAGCACCGGGTCCGAGCTTGGGATCGGACCCGGATGCCCCTCGGAGTGACCACCGTTTCAGCAGAGGTCCCTAGGGAATTTGACCCAGGACCACGTTGTCATTTTCGTTGGATTCTCG
>CAZGQL010000011.1:0-30479 GCA_964527905.1 uncultured Syntrophobacteraceae bacterium | reverse complement strand
CCGCTTGGGAACTGGGAGGTCGAGCGCTTCCGGATGTAGATGTTGCGGTACGCACCCGCGTACAGGCTTCGGATGTTGATCGCTCCGAGGTACTGGGCCTTGTCGGTCCCGTACATGGAGTGGTACAGGAGCACGCGGAAGGCACCGGCATTGACCGGGCCGGTATTGCTGACCTGGAGTGTGGCGGTCACCTGGACTCCCGCTCGCAGTCCCGTCAGCTTGGTGAAGCTGCCCTGAAGATTCGGCAGCGGAGTGGGGGTGGGCTCGGGTTCCGGGTCCGGCGTCGGGTCCGGATTGGGGGGATCCGGCTGGTTGTTGCAAGCGTACTGCACGTAGTTGGCGGCGTAACCGACCTGGCTGACGTTGTAACGGATCCGCATGTATCCGCTCTCACCCCAACCGGTGCCCCAGGAGTTCCTCAGGCTCCAGTAGCCGTTGTCCGGCCCGAGGTCGTCGTTCCAGCCCACCAGGACGATGGCGTGGTTGATCGTCCCAACCTCGTTCGTGTTGAAAATCCCGCCCCCGTAGGCCTGAAAGGCCGGGCCCACGTAGACGGCGGCTGCAACCGGACCGTAGGTGAAAATCGCCTGTTTGATGGCCTGGACTGTCGGCCTCGGGTTGCCGGCCACGTACGACCAGCTGATGAGTCGCTGGGGATGTTCGTAGGGCCCACCGCAGGGGGTGTTGCTGGCCGTGTAGGGAAAGGATGCCTCCGCCACCGCGCCAGACTGCGTGTCGTTTTGCGGCACTCGGGCGATGTGGTAGTCATGCGCCCACCAGCCTCCGGCGCAGCTCCAGCCATCCCGGTTGCAGGAGACGAGGTACTGTTCCGCCACGTCGACGGAAACCCCGCACTGAAGCTTGATCTGGCTCTCGAGGGGCGCGGCGGTCGCAAAGGCCCAACAACTTCCGCAATAGCCTTGGTTCTTGATGGGGGTCGTGCCACCCATGGTCCTCCAATCGAACGAGGAGGGCAGCGCCTGGAGGGGGGCCGCCGAAAGCCGCTCGACCGGAGCCTTGCTCAGCCAGCCTGCCGGTTCCTTGAGGCCGCACAGTTCGCTGATCGATCGCTCCATCGCAGATGAATAGCCCACCTTGTACGTGGCGCCCTTGCTCGAAACCTCCTTCTGCAGGGCCTTCAACTGTTTTTCGATGACCGGGTTCGGATACACGACATCCGGTGTCTGTGCCGTCGCCAGTGGAGTGTAAAGGAGCAGCGACAGCAGCGCGATCCCCGACACGATGGCTTGTACGCGTTTCATGGTTTCTCCTAAGGTCCTCGGGTTGGTCCCAGTCCTCACAACGTCGGCCGGAAGGGATGCATATTGAATGCCATGGCTCCAGTCCAGACCCGATGACAAGGGGTCGCCCGTCGGAATCCCTCGCCGCCCCCTGGCATCCAGACGGGCAAGGGATTCCACGACTCAAGCCTGCAATATTTCTACGCCAATTACAATCCCGTTCTTGACGTTCGACAATCGCAAGACGGGGACGATGGGCCCACCGCGACCGCTCCCGCCCCGCCGGGCTCGGGCGGGCTGGTGGAAAGCCGCGCGCTCATACGGCAATACGCCGAAATGTCGTGATTTCCGTCGCCCTGCGCTCAACCCATTTTCGCCCTTGCATAGCGCAAATGGCCTTGGCGTATCCCCTCGATTCCGAAATGCCCTGAGTGGTGAGAAGTGACTAAAGAAAATATACGGTAATGGTCCTTGATTAAACGCAGTACGATGGTTCATATTACGTACGTCAGACTGAGCAGCTTCGCTGGGATCCGTCCGGCAGGCGCGACGCTTCCTCGCCGAAAAGGGAGGCGTGGCGGTCGCATGGTTGGACGGAACCCGCTTTCTTGTCGGTGGAATGCAGTGACTTGCAGGACCCGCAGGAAGTAGGCTGGGATGAGTTCGAACCTGATGATCAATATTCGTAGAGGAGCGGACCATGTCGAGGCGGCGCGATCGATGGAATAGATGGGGGGTGCTCGTGTTTTTCCTCGGAGCCGTTGCCGGAGGTGTCCCGCCCAGTGCGACGGCGCAGGTGTGTCGCGAGACCTTTACGGCCGACGTCGTGGCGTTGGACCAGCCTTTCTTTTACAACCGACTGGGCGCCTACAACGCCAACGGGATGATCTACGCCTTACGGCGTGACGTCGTGGACAAGACGACGGGACTTCCCGAGTCGGCGGGTGGGGTTCTCCTTCCCGGGAACGTGAAGCTTCGGGAGGACAAGCGCCCACGCCCGCTGATTCTCCGCATGAACGTGGGGAGCTGCCTGGAAATCAAGTTCACCAACCTGTTGAGTCCGCAGCCTTTCATCGCCGAGCTGCCTTTCATTCCACCCGGAGCGAACCATAACCAGGTCGATGATCAGCCGATAACCCGCGAGGCGTCCATCCACGTGAACGGGCTTCAGCTGGTCGGTTCCATCGCCAGCGACGGGTCGCACGTGGGGCGGAACGCCAGCAGTCTGGCTCCTCCGGGCCAAAGCAGGACGTACAGGCTGTACGCGGAGTACGAGAATACATACCTCATGTACAGTATGGGGGCGACCGTCGGCGGGGAAGGTGGGGCGGGGACCATCACGTTCGGCCTTTTTGGCGCGGTGAACGTGGAGCCCGCGGGGGCGGAATGGTACCGAAGTCAATTGACCCGTGAGGAAATGGACCTGGCGACGGAAAGAAACCTGGACGGCAGCTTCCGTCTAACCCCCCAGGGACATCCGATCCTCAACTACGATGCCGTGTACCCGATCAACCCGCGCTACGAGGCGGAGGGAAAAGCTGGACTGCCCATCATCCGCATGACCCAGGGCGCCCGGATCGTCCATTCGGATATCAACGCGATCATTACCGGTCCCCGCCGCGGCGACTTCAGGCCTGGGAGCCACTATCGGTCGACACCGGTCAACCCGGACCAGGAAAAACCCTTCCGCGAATTCACTGTCATCTTCCATGACGAGGCATTCGCCGTCCAGTCCTTTGCAGGGTTTTTCGGGGATCCGGTCCTTCTGCACACGCTGGCCGGGGTTCGGGACACGTTTCCCATCAACTACGGATCGGGGGGTATCGGGGCTGAGATCATCGCCAACCGCCTTGGGGTCGGTCCCATGTGGGACTGCAATGAGTGCAAGTACGAGGAGTTTTTCCTGACGTCCTGGGCCGTCGGGGACCCCGGGATGGTGGTGGACATTCCCGCCAATGCCGGACTCGAGATCCTCGCCCCCGGCGCGGTCCCCGACCCGGACGCTGTGGGACCGAAGGCCACCAAGGCGCTTTATCCGGATGATCCAGCCGGTGTGCACCACAGCTACCTTGGTGACCGAGTGAAGATGCGCAACCTCCATGCGGGACCGAAGGAACAGCATATGTTCCACCTGCACTCACACCAGTGGGTGTTTTCACCCCAGAACGACAATTCCTCCTACCTCGACGGGCAAACCATCGGGGCCGGCAGCGGCTACACCTACGATGTGGCCATGGGCGGCAGCGGCAATCGCAACAAGACACCGGGGGACGCCATTTTCCACTGCCATTTCTATCCGCACTTCGCTCAGGGGATGTGGGAGCTGTGGCGCATCCATGACGTTTTTGAACGGGGAACGGAGCTGGACGAGGAAGGCCGGCCCAGACCCGGCTCGCGGGCTCTCCCGGATGGCGAGATCGAGGCGGGCACGCCCATTCCCGGTGTGGTTCCCCTTCCCGGGCAACCCATGGCCCCCATGCCCGGTCGAGTCACCTTGGTGCGGGGGAGCACCCTCAACCCACCGCTTCCCGGCAGTCAGATCGATCTGTCGGGGAATCCGCTCACGGATGTTTCCGACAACCCTGGCTATCCGTTCAACATTGCGGCCGTGGCCGGGCATCGCCCCTCGACCCCGCCCCTCGACATCATCGATGACGGGGGGTTGCAGCGGCACGTGATCGCCGGCCCTTTGGGCGCCAACGCGGACGACAGGGATACCGAGCACATCGAAAGCCGACTCGATTTCAGCAAAGTGCTTCACGCCGCGGCGGCCATTGAATATCCGGAAGACGGCACGCCCGCCGAGAAGGTGGCCATGAGCTTTCACGCCACGCCCTTTCACGACACCTTCCTTCCGGACGGAACTCCCGCTACCGGAGCCGGCGGATTCAAAACGAACGGACAACCGCCGGTTCGGGGCGCGCCTTATGCCGACCCATGCAGGGACGACAACGGGGCGCCGTTGAGAAGGGGCGTCAACCCCTTTTTCCGGGGCGAGACGGCCTCGACTCCCCAGAACGTCCAGTACGGCTCGGACAATCCAAGGGTATACAAAGCGGCCAACATCCAGCTGGACATGATCTTCAACAAGGTCGGCTACCATCACCCGCAGCAGCGGATCATCTCGCTGTGGGACGACGTACAGGATACGCTCGAGGGAACCCGTCCGCCGGAGCCCTTCGTGATGCGACTGAACACCCTGGACTGCGCGGAGTATCACCACACGAACTTGGTTCCGAGCGTTTACGAATTGGATGACTACCAGGTGAGGACGCCCACGGATATCATCGGGCAACATATTCACATGGTGAAATTCGACGTGACCTCATCGGACGGCGCCGCCAACGGGTTCAATTACGAGGATGGGACCCTGAGTCCCGATGAGGTGCGGGAGCGCATCGATGCCATCCGAAGGGGACCGGGAATCCGGATGTATGATGGCGGGGCGCCGAGCAAGGAGCCGAGCCCACAGCCGCATCCGTTCTTCGGGGAAGGTCCCGACGGTCGATGGCTGGGTGCTCGGACAACTGTGCAGCGGTGGTTTGTGGACCCGGTCCTCAACAACAAGGGAGAGGACCGTACGCTCGGTGTGGTGTTCACCCACGACCACTTCGGGCCCTCGACCCATCAGCAGGCGGGTCTCTACGGGACCCTTCTGGTGGAGCCGGCGGGATCACGTTGGGTGCACAACGAAACGGGAGTGGAACTGGGTACCCGCGAAACGGATGGTGGACCCACCTCCTGGCAGGCGGCCATCATCGGGGGGAATAATTACCTGGACGGGCCGAGCTTCCGGGAATTCTATTTGGAATGGTCCGATTTTCAGCACGCTTATAAGGCCGATTTCGATGGCCAGACGGATGGAGACAGCTTCCGCAAGGCCATCAATCCGGTCGTGAGGGCCGAGGCGACCGGCGCGACGGCCAACGACCCTGGGGACGTCCTGCAGTTTGCGGAAATCTGCCCGGGCGGTGCGACCAGGCCGTGTCCCGAGGCCTACAACGTCAACGGCTGGGGCAAGGGCTTCTTCGCCATCAACGCCAAGGGCCACACCATGTACGTGGCCAACTACCGGAATGAGCCCGTGGGGCTCCGGGTGTTCGACCCCTCCAAACCACCCCGGTTGCCGGGTGGAGTCCCCGGGGGGCAGGCCGACGGGCTTGCGGGGGACCTCGCTTTTGCCTTGTCTTCGGATCCGTCCATTCAGCGGATGATTCCCGAGCTCAACGCCGTCATGCCGGCGGCAGTGCGCGCGACGACCTATGACCCGATCACCCCGGGCAACTCGGGTCTGTCCATCAACATCGGCGAGCCCATCCCTGGCACGCCCCAGTTGACGCATGACGTGCGTCCCAACGACCCGGCGACGCCCCTGCTGCGTGTCTATCAGGGGGACCGCGTTCGGATCAAGGTGCAAACGGGCGCCACCGAGGAGGCCCACAACATCACAGTCCATGGTCTCAAGTGGCTTCAGGAGTATGCCAACATCAATTCAGGCTGGCGAAACACTCACCAGATGGGCATCAATGAGCAGTTCCAGCTGCGAACGCCCGTCATCGCGGACAAGGACCAGATCGGGAAGACCGCGGATTACCTCTACACGCTCAACGCGGGTTCGGCGGGTTACTGGAGTGGGGTCTGGGGATTCCTGCGCAGCTACGGCGAGCAACGCCCGGATTTGTTCCCTCTTCCCGGAAACAACCCGGCCGGTCCGCCTTTCATCGAAAACCTGGAGGAATTCGACAACGACCGGTTGTTTGTGGGGGTGTGTCCTCGCAACGCTCCCCGGCGACGTGTCGACATCACGGCCGTGCAGGCCAAGGACGTGTTGCCCACGACCGTCAACGTGAACGGCAGCCCCATCAACACGCTGATTTACAACTCGAGACCGGACTTGGTGCCTGACTTGACTCCTCCGGCCGATCCGGGAGAGCCGGGCGGCGGCAACGCCCTGGAAGGCGGGCGCGGTCCGCTGCACAATCCAACGGCTCTCCTATACGTTCGGACTACGGATCTGGATCCCAATACCCGCAAGCTGAGACCCAACGTGCCCATCGAGCCCCTGATCCTGCGGGCGCGTGCCGGGGAGTGCATCGAGGTGACCCTGCGCAACAGCCTGCCGGCGGTGATCGAGGACTTGCCCGGTTGGCACATCATGCCCGGCATCGTCGACAAGAGCGAAAGCCCCAAGGTCACCTTCAACCTGAATGACCTTCGCCCGTCGAGCCATGTCGGGCTCCATCCTCAACTGCTGGAGTACGACATCACGCGGAGCGACGGGGCCAATGTGGGCATCAACCCGGTGCAGACCGCTCCTCCGGGCGGCGTGGTCCAATACCGCTGGTATGCCGGCGACATTCGGTTGCAGCGGACGGTGGGCAATCGCTTCCGCCTGATCGCCACCCCCGTGGAGTTCGGAGGGCTGAACCTCATGCCGGCAGACCGGATCGAACAGGGGGCCAAGGGACTGTTGGGCGGCATGGTCGTTTATCCGAGAACCGCGGTCTTCACGGAAGATCGAAATTCCCGGGCGTCGGCGACCGTGAGGGGCGCCGGACTGCCTCGAACCGGCGTGCGGGATTTCGTGGCGGTCTTGCAGAATGAGACCCAGCTTTATTATGCCGGCACCAACAATCCGGTCCCCATGATTGGCGGTGTGGAGGGACGCATGTCCGAGGACACGAGCGAGGATTCGGGCCAAAAAGCGATCAATTACCGCACGGAACCGGCCTGGTTTCGGCTCAAATTCCCGCCGCACACTCCACTGGGAGTCATCCATCGGGTCCGCCAGCAGGCCGGGCTCTTCTCCAACCAACAGGTGGGGGGACAGGATCCCCAGACTCCGGTCTTCACCGCTTCCGCCGGGACCGCGAGTCGATTCCACTTCATGGTTCCGACGGGTACCTCCCGGTTTGGAGTTCTCGCCCTGCACGGGCATTTGTGGCAGCGGGAGCCCTACAACGGCAACGCGGTCATCGGGGGGCCGACGGCCATCGCCAACAATCCGACCTCGCAGCGTATCGGGAGTCAGGAAGGTCTTGGGCCCAGCAGCCACTACGACATCGTGTTGGATCAGGGGGCCGGCGGCGCTTTCCGAATTCGTGGGGACTACCTCTACCGGATGAGCGATGGGTTTAAGAACCTCGACGGCCAGTGGGGGATCTTTAGGGTACAGTGAGCATGCATGCGGGCGTCCCCATCGCTTGCGGCAACATGAGATAAGGGTGCAGGAGCTTGAGGGGCCTGCGCCCTTTTCGTTTCACGCAGCGCTTCACCCGTATCCAGACTTTCAGACGAGGGCGCCTCAAACGGGCTGCAGGGAAGGGCCCCTCGGCTTTCATCTCATCGGGCTTTGACACTCGACGGGTCAACCCGTATGTTCAGTGTGTTTCAAGGCGATCCCGGCGGGTACCGGGTTTGCCTGGGGAGGGACACGCCATGCAGTACTGCTTCTGGAGAGCTCGTTGGTTTCTGGTCTTCCTCGCTTGGACCGCGATAGCGGCGGTCGGTTGTGGTGGGGCTTGCGCCGCGGAAACGGTCACGCCCGTCGCAACGGGGGAGGTTGTGGAGCCGGACCCGGCGATTTCCGGTGAGCCCGTTACTCAAAAGTTCACGCACCAGAACGCGGAAGTCGAGTTTTCCATCTCATCGGAGCACGGCAGAACGATCATGGAGGGCGAGCTGGCAAACCTTCGCTTTTCCTTGAAGGACGCGACGACCAGGGAGCCGCTTTCGTCGGTGATTCCGGCCGTGTGGCTCGATCTGGACAAGCCGGTGCTGCAGGAGAAGGCGGGCAAACCCCTCACGTGCAAGGACAAGATCGGTCTGTACCTGCAGGGTTCCATGGGTTACCGGCCCGATGTGGACTTGAACTCCTATTTCATCCTCTCCCTGAACAACGACGCGACCATCTCCGTGACCGATCCGATCGTGAGCTTCAGCGGGGTCACGCAGCTCTACACCATGATCCACTTGAAGCGGCCGGGGGAGGATTGGGTGGCGTCGCCGGATGAAAAAACCCTGTTCGTCACCATGCCCCGGGCCAACCAGGTGGCCGTGGCAAGCACTGAGACCTTCAAGGTGATCAAGAACGTGGATGCGGGCGAAAACCCGGTGCGGATCGCGCTCCAACCGGACGCCCGCTACCTGTGGGTGGGAAACGATTCCCTGGATCCGGCGTTGAGCGGCGTGACCGTGATCGATGCGGAATCCCTCGAGATGGTCGCGCGCATCCCGACGGGCCTCGGGCATCACGAAATCGCTTTTTCGGAGGACAGCCTCCAGGCATTCGTGACCAACAGCAAGGACGGCACGCTCAGCATCATCGACGTCGGCAAACTACAAAAGACAGTGGATCTAAACGTCGGGACCGATCCCATTTCCATGACCTACTCCCGGCTGAGTCGGACGCTTTTTGTCGTGAGTGCGGGCGAGGGGACGTTGACGGTCGTCGATGCCAGGGCACGCACGCTGGCGGGAACCGTCAGCATGGAGCCGGGGCTGCGGGTGGTCCGGGTGAGCCCGGACGGCCGATACGTGCTTGCGGCCAACGCCCGCACCAGCCGGCTCGCCATCCTGGACGCCGCCACCCGGGAGGTCGTCCGGGAACTGGAAGTGGACCGGGAGCCGGACCAGATCGCTTTCACCAAGGAATACGCCTACGTGCGCTGTAAGGGATCCGAAGCCATTGTGCTGATCCCGCTCAGACAGTTGGGAAAGGGGGAGACGCCCGCGGTCAGCCGGATCATTTATGCGCAGCAGGCTCCAGGGGCATCGCCGCATCACGCCGTCGCGGACGCCGTCGTGCCTACCCCCGAAGACGGGCATGTGCTCATCGCCAATCCGGCAGACCGGATGATTTACTATTACATGGAGGGGATGCAGTTCGCCATGGGCAGCTTTCGCAGCTATGGAGGGACTGTGCAGCGAGCCGTGCGCGTGGTGAATCGCAGTGTGCGCGAGATGGATCGGGGCGTATACGGGGCACGGGTGCGGATCCCCGGTGCCGGCCGATACCAGGTCGCCTTCCTCCTCGACAGCCCGAGGATTCTGCATTGCTTCGAATTCACGGCGAAGGCCAACCCCGTCCTTTCGGACCAGGCTGCTCAGGTCCCGACCATTGAAGCGCTGTCCCGGGAACGAAAGATGGCGCTGGGACAACCGTTCGTGTTCCGCTTTCGGATCGTTAGACCTCGCAAGAACGAAGCCGTGACGGGAGTCCGTGACCTGATGGTTCAGGCCACGCTGGCACCGGGAACCTGGTTCGAGAAATTCAAGGCATCAGAGGTCGGCGACGGGGTCTACGAGGTGTCTTTCACGCCGCAGCGCCCGGGATCCTACTATCTCACGTTTTCGTCCTCCCAGTTGAGGATGAATGCCAAGCAATTTCCCTACTTCGTCTTCATCGCTCAGAAGCCTTGACGGCGGAAGGTCTTGAAGGTTAGCGGTCCCCGGACCGAGGATCAGGGAGCCCAATGGGCCGACAGTCAAAGGGGGGATGGAAGGCCATGAGAAAGCTATCCCTGACGTGGAGCACGATTCTCGTGATCTTCTCGTGTGTCGCCTCTGTTGCGGCAGAACCGCCCTCGCGGGCCGACAAGGCGGACGTGAGGCTGCTGGATATGGAGCTCTGGGACCAGGACGGCAGGATCGTCCGGTTCAAGAGCGACGTCATCGGGGATCGCGTGGCCGCCATCGTCCCCTTTTACACCAACTGCACCACGGCCTACCCGATTCTCATCTTCGTTTTCGGCAAACTGCAAGAGCTGCTTGGGGAGAGCCTCGGCAGGGATGTGGTGCTGGTTTCGGTGAGTGTGGATCCTCGCACCGACACTCCCGTACGGCTCAAGGCCTTTGCCTCGCGCAAGAAGGCGAAGCCCGGCTGGGTGTTTGTTTCGGGGGAGCGCAACAGCCTGGCCAAAGTCCTGGATGGAATCGGGGTCCAGTACATCGTGGGACAGAGCCTGGACGAGCACAACCACATTCCCTTGACCATGGTTGGTGACCCTCGCGGAGAGTGGAAACGCTTCTATGGGTATCCGTCTCCGGAGGTCCTGCTCGAGGAGATCCGGCGCGTGTTGAAATCGCGAGACCAGGAGGCTTCGAAGCAATGATGCCGATGAGACCTGGTTCTTGGAGCCTTTGGGGTTTTCTAGAGATCCCAGGTTTGCCCCCGATGGGGAAGGGGCCGAGGAGCTTGACCGGAGCGCCTTGCTTTCTGGCCATGCTCGTTTTGGCGGCCGCTCCCGTTCGCGCCGAGGTGCTCGGAAGCCGCCTCTCGGAGCTTGAACGGCATGGGAAGCACATCTACACGGTCACCTCCAGCCCTTCCGGGGATGCGATCACGGCCTTCCTGGGCGTCAGCTCCGTCACCGCCCCAGGCGAGGCGATGCCGTGCGTGAACTGTCACGGACCGGATGGACTCGGTCGCCCGGAAAGTGACGTCAAGCCCGGCAATATCCTGTGGAGCGAACTGACCAAACCGTACCGTGTTCGGCTGACCGGAGGGCGTGAGCGGCCTCCGTATACAGAGGAAACCCTTGCGCGGGCTATCACGCAAGGGATTGACTCCGGAGGCAATCGGCTCGCACCCAGCATGCCGGTCTACACCATGCCCGAGCAGGACCTCGCCGCGTTGATCGCCTACTTGAAAAGACTGGGCTCCGAGCTTGAGGTGGGGGTGGGCGAGGGAATCATCCGCCTGGGAACCGTCTTGCCTTTCCGGGGAAGGTTCGCGGAGACGGGACATGCCATGGAGTCCGTGTTGCGGGCGTGTCTGGCGGATTTGAACGCCAAGGGCGGGGTTTACAACCGCAGGGTGGAACTGGAGGTGGTCGATGCCGGCGAATCAGGTGGTTCGGCGCTCGCCGCCTTTCAGCAGCTCGCCGGGCGCGGGGACGTCTTCGCGATGCTGGCCCCCTACCTGGCGGGTGCTGACCGGGAGATCGCCGAGGCGGCCAACGAGCTGGGAATTCCCGTGGTGGGGCCCTACACGTTGTATCCACTCGGTCCCGATCACCTGAATCGAACGGTGTTTTATCTGCTGTCCGGCGTGAGGGAAGAAGGGCTCGCCTTCCTGGAATTCGCTTCCCGTGAGCCGAGGGACATCGTTCGGTCGGTGGCCTTCCTGCTTCAGAGGGACGGGGTTCCGACGGAAGTCGTGGAGACCTTGGTGGGGTATGCCCGCCGGAAGGGTTTGGAGCCCTTTCCCGTGATGACCTACGCGCAGAGTCCGTTGAATGCGTCCCATTTCGTTCGAGAACTGAAGGAGGTCGGAACCCTTGTCTTTCATGGATCCGTGCGGGATCTTGCGTTGCTCGCTGCCGCCGCCGCATCGACGGGGTGGTCTCCGCGGACGTTTCTTTGGGGCGTCCCCGTCGGCGAGGAGGTCTTTGCGTTGGCTGAAAGCCTACCTGGCGGTCTTTTTCTGGCCTATTCGGTTCTTCCATCGGACCAGTCACTCACCGGAAGACACGAGATGAACCGTCTTGCGGAAGCTCATGGTCTGTCAAAGGGGCCCTTCCGTGCCCAACTGGCCGCTTTCTGCGCCAGCAAGATCCTGGTGGAAGCGTTGAAGATCGCCGGCAGTCAGCTGACCCGGGACGGGCTCATCCTGGCGCTTGAGCGATTCTATCAGTACGAAACGGGGTTCACCCCAAGGATTTCCTATGGCCCCAATCGGCGCATCGGAGCGTGGGGTTCCTACATTCTCCGAGTGGATGGTGCCAAAAGGGACTTGGTTCCCGCTAGCCGCTGGATCGATCTCTCCAAGCCCTGATCGCTTTTGGGGCCAAAGGATGCGTTTTCCGCCCCAAAGGTGTACTTCCCCCTATTCTTCTCAAAGGATTTCCGGGCTAGAATTGAGTATAAAGGCGTAGATGAATTTGCGTTCGACGAGGCTAGCCTTTCCAAAGCAGTCGCATGGATCCTTCCAGGGCGTGGCCGCGGAGTGCTTGGAGCCACAGAGAGGAGCCTCAAATGTTCCTCACCTTAGATGAATGGGTAACGTGGGGCGTTTGTTCCCTGATCCTGTATCTGTGCCTGAATTTCAGGCTCATGATCGCGATGCGCTCCATGAGACGGTTGGAGCGGCGGCGCAGGCTGAAGGCGCGAAGGACGGAGGCCGCTTCAGCGCCGAAAGGGACGGAGCAGCCGACCTCGGATGGGGCCGCGCCGCCCGTTGACGACCTCTGCGGGACCCATCCCGCCCGGTGCTGATCGGATCGGGACCGGCTGGCGTCCGAGGAAACGGTCATTCGCAGCTGTCCCCCCGGTGTTGCGTTTCTCAGCTTCTTATGGTAGTGAAATCCGTCTATTAGGTCGAGATGGAGGGGAGTTTGACGGGTTCCTCCTCTGCGGGCTTGCGGTTCGGCCCATTCGACGATAAGAATGGGGAGTCGGGCGTCGTTCGGCTTGTTCCCATTACCTCCTTGGGGGGGCGCCTATTGGGACCCGAGGTCTTGGGACCGTGAGCCGTCGTGTACGACGGTGTGGGTTCGTGTGACCGGAACGTGTTTAGTCGTCATCCGCCGGGACCGAGGGTAGGCTGGCGGTTTGCTGGATCTCTAGCTCTTCTTGACCCCTGTTGCCTCTCTTTCCAACCCTCATCGATGCAGTGTAGGCCGTTTCACGTCATGGTGTCCGTGGGATGCCGGCCGGGGGACGGCCTGTGAGAAGTGCCTTGAGGGCGGTGCCGACCGGCGGTGCCGTCGCCTGGGTACATTGGTGGGTTTCCCTTAACGATGTGGAGGAAAACATGAGACTGAAAGCCCTGGCCGTTATGACCCTGTTGTTGGCTTTTGCCGGAACAGCCGTCGCCGAGCCCATCGTGATCAAGTTCAGCCACGTTGTGGCCGTGGACACGCCGAAGGGGCAAGCGGCCGAGTATTTCAAGAAATTGGCCGAGGAGCGCACCAAGGGAGCCGTGAAAATCGAAGTTTACCCGAACAGCCAGCTTTACAAGGACAAGGAAGAGATGGAGGCCCTCCAGCTTGGCGCCGTTCAGATGCTTGCCCCTTCGCTGGCCAAGTTTGCTCCGCTGGGCGTCAAGGAATTCGAACTCTTCGACCTTCCCTTCATCTTCGACGATTACGTCACCCTGCACAAGGTCACCGAGGGTCCGGTGGGCAAGAAGCTGCTTAAGCTGCTTGAACCCAAGGGCATCATGGGGTTGGCCTACTGGGACAACGGCTTCAAGGTGATGAGCGCCAACAAGCCCCTGCGGAAAGTCGAGGACTTCAAGGGCCTGAAGATGCGCATCCAGTCTTCCAAGATCCTTGATGCTCAGATGCGTGCTCTGGGCGCCATTCCGCAAGTCATGGCCTTCTCCGAAGTCTACCAGGCGCTGCAAACCGGCGTGGTGGACGGCACGGAGAATCCGCCGTCCAATCTCTACACCCAGAAGATGCACGAGGTGCAAAAGTACGTCACGGTTTCGGACCACGGGTATCTCGGCTATGCCGTCATCGTGAACAAGGCATTCTGGGAAAAGCTCCCCCCTGACGTCCGTGCACAGCTCGAAAGTGCCATGACCGACGCAACCAAGTATGCCAACGACATCGCCAAGCAGAAGAACGACGAAGACCTGGCGGCGGTGCAGGCTTCCGGGAAGTCCGAGATCATCAAGTTGACCCCTGAAGAACGGGCGGAATGGAAGAAAGCCCTCCTCAAGGTACACGACGAGCAGGCCGCTCGCATCGGGGCCGACTTGGTCAAAGAGGTCTATGAGGCCACCGGTTTCAAGAAGTAGGCATTTGACGCCGCCGCATCCCGCTTGCGGCGGCGTTTTCTGTCTCTTGGCGCCCGACGCTTACCCAGAACGACGGAGATCGGCGGAGGATGATGAAATTTCTCGATCACTTGGAAGAATGGCTGGTGGCCTTTCTGATCGGCGCCGCGACGGTAGTGATTTTCGCTTCGGTCGTGCATCGATACGGAAGCAGCCTGCCCATTCCCGGATTACAGGACTGGCTGCTCTCCATCAACATGAGCTGGGCCCAGGAGCTGTGCATCTACATGTTCATCTGGATGGCTAAATTCGGGGCTGCTTACGGGGTCCGCACCGGGATCCACGTGGGGGTCGATGTGTTCATCAACAGCCTCAATGCCAGGGCGCGCGCCAAATTCGTGGTCATCGGCCTGCTTGGAGGAGCCCTTTTCACCGGCATCATCGGCACCCTGGGCGCCCATTTCGTCTGGGAGGTCGGACTGCGTTACGCCGTCGCCACGACATTCGGCTTCAACTGGCCGAACCTGACCGCCGGGCCCGTTTCACCTGACCTCGAATGGCCCGTGTGGATTTTCTATTCGGCGGTCCCCCTGGGGTCATACTTGATGTGCTTTCGCTTTCTTCAGGTGACTGTCAGCTTCCTCCGCACGGGCGAACTGCCGCATCACGACGCCGGACACGTGGACGGCATGGAGGAAGTGGCTCCAATCGGTGAGGAATGCGGCATTCACCCGGCGGGTGTCCACAAGGAGGAGGGCGGCGCATCATGAACGGACTCATCATCTTCGGACTCCTGACCGTCCTCATGTTGACCGGCATGCCCATTTCCATCTCCCTGGGTCTGACCGTGTTGACCTTTCTCTTCACCATGACCAACGTGCCCATCGAGGCCGTGGCCATGAAGCTCTTCACGGGCATCGAGAAGTTCGAGATCATGGCGATCCCGTTCTTCATCCTGGCCGGGAACTTTTTGACTCACGGCGGCGTGGCGCGCCGCATGATCAATTTTGCCACCGCGCTGGTCGGCCATCTCCGGGGGGGGCTCGCGCTGGGAGGTATCCTTGCCTGTGCCCTGTTTGCCGCCGTCTCGGGTTCCAGCCCGGCAACCGTCGTGGCCATCGGCTCGATTCTCATGCCCGCCATGGTTCGGCAGGGCTACCCGATGAAGTTCGGCGTCGGGGTCATCGGGACCGCGGGGGCCCTGGGGATTCTCATTCCCCCATCCATCGTCATGGTCATCTACGCCGTTTCAACCAACGCGTCCATCGGCAAGCTCTTCATCGCCGGCATCATTCCGGGGATCATGCTGGCGTCCCTGCTGATGCTCGTCACCTGGGTCGTGGCGAAGAGGCGTGATTACCCGCGCCTCCCGAGGGCGCCGTTTGTCACGGTCCTTCGGACCTTCCGCGAGAGCGTCTGGGGACTGCTGCTCATCGTGGTCGTCATCGGCGGGATTTACTCCGGCGTCTTTACCCCGACGGAAGCCGCGGCCATGAGCGCCGTCTACGCCTTCATCGTCTCGGTTTTCATCTATCGCGATATGTCCCTGAAGGACGTCCCGAAGACCCTTCTGGCGGCGGCCAACATGTCGGCCATGATCCTTTACATCATCACCAACGCGGTGCTGTTTTCCTTCCTCCTCACCTCGGAGCAGATTCCCCAGCAGCTGAGCTCATGGATCACCGGTCTTGGGCTGGGCACCGTCGGCTTTCTGGTCATGACCAACCTGCTGTTGCTCATCTCCGGCAACTTCATGGAACCGTCCTCGATTCTGCTCATCACGGCGCCGCTGCTCTTTCCCATGGCGATGCAGCTGGGAATCGATCCGATTCACCTGGGCGTGCTGATGACGGTCAACATGGAAATCGGCATGATCACCCCGCCGGTGGGGCTGAACCTTTACGTGGCCTCGGGCATCTCCCGGTTGGGGTTGACCGAGACTACCAAGGCGTGTGCTCCGTGGATCATCGTGATGATCCTCTTCTTGATCCTGATCACCTACGTGCCCATTCTCTCCCTCTGGCTGCCGAACCTCCTCTTCAATTGAACCTGCCCCAGGGTGCTCCAATGACAAAGGCCCGGCATCGACCGGGCCTTTGTCATTGGTTGTGGAGCACTCCGTCCTTCGGACGGCGTGTGATCCGTTGCACTGGGGGAGTGTGGGGCGGGGTTCCAGCAGCGGTAAGGAACCGACGGACCGAAGCGCTCCTCATGAAAGGCGTGTCAGCGGACGAAGTCCTGCTCGCCGGGTCGCCACATGATGACGGGACAGGGTGAATGATTGACGACGCCGCGGGCGACACTACCGGTGAGAGCCGCTTTCAAGGCCGACTTTCCTGTCGCCCCGACAATGATCAGATCCACCGCTTTTTCCTCGGCCACCTTGAGGATCTCCTCGACGGGCTTTCCCTTTCGGAGTTCATACTCCACCTCGAGCCCCTCACGCCAGCTCTCCGGCAGAAAAAGGCTCATCGCCTCCCGGCGTTCCTGGACCATGGAGCCCAGCACTTCCTTGAACTCCTGGGCGTAAAAGCCCTTCCGGCTCAGCTCCTGCGTCAGGTCCAGGATTCTCTGGTTGATGACGTGAAGGATGTACAGCTTGCCGCCGAGGGCTCGAGCCATCTCGGCGCCGTAATGGGCGGCTTTCTTTGAGGTTTCCGAAAAATCGATCGGGATCAAAATGCTTTTGAGTTGGATCATGGACCAGTCTCCTGGGCGAACCGGTATGCGACCCGCTCACGCGGGGCCTTTGCAAGGAGGATCGGAGCCTCTGGAGCCCAACGGGGGAACCGAAGGGCATGAGCCGCATCGGCAAGGAGGGCTCGATCGTTCTCAGACGAAATCCCGCTCGTCGGGGCGCACCACCATGATGGGACACGGGGCATGATTCATGAGGTGCGTGGCCACGCTCCCAGTCATTGCGGCCTGGAGTCCGGACCTACCCACGGTCGCCACAATGATCAGGTCCACGTGTTTTTCCTTGGCGAACTTGATGATCTCGACGGCTGGCTTCCCCTTGCCGACCTCAAACTCCACATGGATCCCTTCACGCACGCTTTCCGGAACCAGCTCGGCCAGGTCGCCCTTGCGGCTTTCCACCAGGGAGCGAACGACTTTGACGTATTGCCCCTTGTAGCCCTTTTCGCACATCTCGCGAGTCGAGTCGAGAACCCGCTGGTGGATGACGTGATAATAGAAGAGTCGGCTGCCCAGCTTTCGGGCCATCTCGGCTCCGTACCGAGCCGCCTTTTGGCAGTTGTCTGAAAAGTCCACCGGGACGAGAATCCTGTCGACCTTGATCATGTAACATCTCCGCAATCCGTAGGGATGCCCCGCTTGCACTTGGTACGGTCGACGCGGTGCTTGCGTGCCACGCGGCAGCCGCCTGGGGCGCGATGGGGCGTCCTTGCCACGGACGTGTCGTAGAAAGGATGGTGAACTTCCGGATGCGCCAGAATGGACGGGTGAGAGGGCACTCCACGGGCCGCCCGGTTGGGGGCTCCCGGGAGCCCGTCACGAAAGGAGCCCCCGCGAATTCGAGCCCCAGTTCTTTTCTGGTCGGGGCGAGAGGATTTGAACCTCCGACCCCCTGCTCCCAAGGCAGGTGCGCTGACCAGTCTGCGCTACGCCCCGTGTGAAAACGCTCTCCCCGTAACACAGGCTTCCTGGAAAAGCAACAGCGAAACGGGCGCGTGGCGCGTCGCTGTCTTCAGGCGGACAAGAGGGGCGGGAAGCCGGAGCCTGCAACGCGGTGACGGGCGAGCGGACGGCGAGTCCCTACGAGAAGGTGATTCGCATGAAGGGGGACATCGGTTCCACGGCCTCTTTCGTCATTCCCGGCTTCCGATGGATTGCGTCGGAATCTCGTTGCTCTGGCTGAGCCTCAGCTCGGCGCGCGTCGCCTTGAGCCGGCTGAGCTCCGCGTAGGCGGCGTCGAGGAGATCCTGGGCCCGCTTCATGGATGCCGTTAGGCTTCCGATGCCCATGGCCGTCTGGATGAGTACGGCCGTGTTGTTGTGCTTGAACGGCGTCTTGCGAATCATTTGGGAGAGGAACGGGGCCACCTCCCGCGCCTCGTCCTCATCCACGTCCGGCAGGACCAGCAGGAATTCGTCGATTCCGTAGCGCCCGAGGAAGGCTTCGCCCTTCGGCAGGGTCTCCTGAAGATGTTCGGCCAAATGGCGCAGCACGAGGTTTCCAATGTCGAAGGATCCGTTTTCCTCGTGGTAGAAGTGTGGGTCGATCAGAAGCACCGACAGCGGCCCTCCCTTACGGCGTGCCTTACGGATTTCCCGCTCCAGGATGGTGTGGATCTGGAAGAAACTGTGCACACCGGTCACCTGGTCCTGGGTGGCGAAATCCTTGATTCGTTCATAGGTCAGGCAGTTCTCCATGCACAGGGCGATCTTGACGGCCAATTGCTCGAGCAGGTCCGTTCCGTCCCGGGGGCGGTAGCGGTCCGCGTCGATGCTCCCGAGGAAAAGAGCGCCGTAGAGGATCTCATGGATGCTCAGGGGGATCATGACGGCCGATTGAATCGCTCCGGAATCGGCTGGAAGGTGCGGCTCGACGAGGTCCATGGTGTCGGCGGATACCGTGAAGGGTTTGCAGGACCTTCTAGAGAGCTCCAGGCATGCCTCCGACCCGAGCGGGATCACCCACGCCCCCTCGGACACGGGAGCGCTTTCGACCGAAAAGTCGGGGAAAAAGCGCTCCACAATCTCCCCGTGGCACAGAAAGAGGATGACGTTGTGCGGTCGGAAGCGCGCCTTGATTTCTCTCAGGAGCTCCTCGACGAGAACGTCCAGTTCCCGTGTTCGGAACAGGATTCGTTCGATGTCCACGAAGTGGCGCCAGATTCTCTCATTGGCGGCGGCGTTCTCCAGGACGGCGCCAAGGCGGGCTTTGAGACTCTCGTTTTCCTCCCGGAGGGAGGGGCGACGGGCCTTCGGGGCAACCCCATCGGTTTTCGGTCGTTTAGGGGCGCGAGGGGGCTTCGGCCCGGAATGAATGGTCCGCATCTGCACTGTACTCCAGGGCGGAGACCGTCAAGGGCAATCCAGCTGCCTGACTCAAGCGACGGGCATGGGTTCTTGGATCGTGGCGAGGGCCCGGCGCACCGCATCCTCCGCGCTGATGGCCGTTTCGACGCCTTCCACGGCAAACCGGGGTCGCAGGGCAATCACGCGCTTCCCCGTTTTCAGGGCCAGAGCAATTTCAGAAAGCGTGCCATATCCACCGGAAACAGCGATCAGAACCCTGGCCGTGTGCACCAGGATGACGTTTCGCGCCTGCCCGACGTTGGTGGCGATGGGAAAATCGATGAACCGGTTGGCCGCAGTCGGCTCGGGTCCGGGAAGGATGCCCACGGTCACCCCGCCGGCTTCCTTGGCGCCTCGGGCCGCCGCTTCCATGACACCGCCGAGCCCTCCGCACACCAGAATGCCACCAGCCCTCGCGATGGCTCGACCGACGTCCGCCGCCAAATCCTCAACATCTCCAGCGCACGCCCCAGCGCCGATGACCCCGATCATAGGCTTGGTCATGGATGGTCCAGTCGTCCCTGTGTCATTCTTCCCAACCGTGCTTGCCCACGAGGTCGACGAAACGCACCCCGCCCAGGTCGGTTTCACGAATCCCCTCGGCGGTGCGCTCGACGAGGATGAGATCTTGCGAAATGCGGCCACCAACCGGGATCACCAGGCGTCCCCCCACGGCCAGCTGGTCGACCAACGGCTGGGGAACCTTCGGGGCGCCGGCCGTAACGAGAATGCCGTCAAAGGGTGCCTCATCGGGCCAGCCGAGGGTCCCATCCGCCACGCGGACGATGACGTTTCGATACCCCAGACTCTGGAGCAGCTGGCTTGCCCGATGCGCCAGGCCCGGCAATCGTTCCACCGAAAAGACGCGTGCGGCGAGCTCGGCCAGGATGGCCGCCTGATACCCCGAACCGGTCCCGATCTCGAGGACCTTCTCGTGTCCCTTGAGCTTCAGGGATTCGGTCATGAGCGCCACAATGTAAGGCTGGGAAATGGTCTGCTTGTCCGCAATGGGCAGGGGATGGTCACTGTAGGCCTGGTCCCGAAGGGCTTCATCCACGAACAAATGGCGGCCGACCTTTCGCATGGCCTCGAGGACACGGGGATCGGAGATTCCCCGACTGACCAGTTGGGTCTCGACCATGCGATCGCGAGCTTTTTGGAAATTGATCATGAAACGGCTTGCCCCTCTCCCTGGATACCCTCCTCCCACCATCGGTCGATCGGTCGGGGGTCCCTCGACCCATGCCCAGTGGGCCATCCGAACGCGACGGGATTGCGAAAGTCGACCGGTTCCCCCCCCCCCGCGTTTCGGTCGATTAGAAGTAATGACAAAAGGCAAACCTTGTCAAACCCTTTTTGGGATGCTGTTTCACGGCATTTGCCCGTGCCATCGAATGAAACGGTACTGCTCAACCCAGATGCGCCCACTGCACGTGACGCATCCACGGATCGGAAAGCGACCGGGGCTCTGCCGGCACGTCCAAGATCCGGCGCCGGATCGCTCCGCGCAGGAAAGCGCCGAAAGGGTACTTCCTGCCCTCGACGACCACCCAGGGACTGAACGTCTCCATTGAGGTCTGCAGCGAAAGCAGCCAGGAGACCTGAGTCCCCGAATAAATAAAGGCGAGGTTGTCCTTCCATGAGGAGTCGTACGTGCGGAACACGCGCGCATCGAGGTCCCGGAGAAGGCCGTCGAAGGAGCGGGGAAAGTGCTCGTCGGTCCAGGGTCGCAGGGCAAACAGCTGCGTGCTGGAATGCGACGAGACGATGATGCGCTCGGCATCACCGCGGTCGGACCCATTGCGGTCAAAGATGCCGATGCCGCGGAAGGGCAAACCGGCCGCAATCATCGAGTCCAGAGCAAGGCGATAGCTCGGGTGTTCCGCATGGGGCGTATCCTCCCAGAACAGCACGATGGGACAGCATCCCTGCGCCCGCAGCCACCGCACCACCGCCGGCAGATAGGCTCCGTCCCGGTCGCGGCGGGAGGAGATGTAGAACTTGTCGATCCAGGGAACCACGAAGCAGTCGATCTCCCCCCGGGTCATCGCCCGCTGAGCGTGCTGCAACAAAGCTGCAAGGCGCGCAAGGCCCGCCCTCCAGAGTCCTCCTTGGCGGGCGCTCCACTGAAGGAGCGAGTCGGGCTCGAGCCGCTGATGGGGGGCCACGGCCCCCGGCAGCGCGCATCGAGCGTGTTCGACCGACAGCCTGGCAGAGGCATCGCGGAGGAGCCGCCGCACCTTCTGGATCGCCGGATCGGGTTTCAAAAACCGAGCGGAGTCCAGTCGCATGCGAACGCCTGCCTCAAGGAGAACCTGAGTCAGTTTCGGGCGGACCAGACGGTCGAACCGAAGCTCCTGGAGGGCGTCCACTTCCGGATCTCGAAACACCTCCTCGCGGATCCGAACCTCTTCCTGCCGCACGCCGTCCAGGAAGGCCCTCCTTCGGAACGAGTCCGGCACGGCCTCATGGACGGAATCAAACCCCCAGCCCCCCATGGCCGCGAGGGAGGCATTGTGGAGGCTCAACACGACACGTCCGGTCGCCGTGCTGACCCTGCAGCAGAGCTCCTTTTGGGCGGTGATCTCCCGAGCCTGCATCTCGAGGAGACGCTCCATGTAGCGGAGGGAATGGTGTCCATATCCCCCCCAGTGGAGCGGACGCAGGCAGGTCGGAAACGGCCGGAGCTCTCTTCCATCTTGCGCATCCTCTGGAGCTTTTAACGGCCGGGCTACTCGCACCCATCGACCCAGGGTGAGCCGCTTTGGGGTGTGATCCCGAGGGTTTTCCCAAAGGGGAGTCAAATCGGCGCTCGTCAGGGTCGACCAGGTGTGCGGGGCGTTCGGGAGCAGCCGCAGGAACAGGCGAAGCTTGGATCTGAAGCGGGCACCATGCTTCTGGCACTGGGCGGCGAACATTCTTTCGACGATCCGATGGCCCATTTCCTGGAGGCTGAACCGTGCTGCGCAGGGAAGCTTCGCAGCCGCTCGCGGGGCGCGGGTGAGGAGTCGTTCGACGGAGGCCCGCAGGGCCGGGGTTTCTGGAAGGCCGCGCAGGGTGGCGATCAGGTCGAAGGCGAGCTCGAAGAGGGCCATGGGGACCCTCCCCGGGATCAGGGATCCTCCGGCCTGGATCGAGAACAACCGGACGGTGTGATCCAGGGGATGGTCCACAGGAGGTTCGAGCAACAATAAAAGAGCGGCTTCCCGAATCGATTTCTCTGGGTGGAGGCAGAGCCTCATGAGGCGGTGCGCGTCGAGGGGCGAGAGGGGGACGCCGAGAAGGAGCTGATCTCTGAGCGAAGCGATCAGAAGGGAGGGGTGCGCATTCTCGAGGGTCATCACATCATCCATTGGCTTCGGGCAGTGCTTCTCGAGGTATCCTGGGCGTCGCATTTGAATAACAGCCGGAAGCCTTGACCAAAGTCAAGGGAGTCTTCAAGGAAATGAGAGAAATTGTCGACAAAGCTATTGACTCCACAATTTGTTTGGGTATCCTAATCTAAAAACGGACCCTTGGAGGAGCCATTCGATGTTCGGCGGTTGGCGATGCAGGAATCGACAACGTTGCTGTCAGGAGCACGGCACCGAATCGCCTGGGGCGATGCCGCTGTGTGAGGCGGCTCCCGGCAGACGGTTGAAGGTCATGCGCATTGTGGGCGGGCGCCAGGTTTGTGCACGGATGGCGGCCATGGGCATCTACCCCGGCGCGGAAGTGGAGCTGTTGCCCCAGAGCTGCGGTCCCCCCTGCTTGGTGCGGGTTCATGGGGGAACCCTCAGCCTTGGGGCCGGACTGACACGGCACATCATGGTTTCGCCCAGCCCCTGAAGCATCGGGCCCCAGGGACCGCCATCCGGGATCGGCGGTCTGGATGGAGTCATGATCCGCAACGACGACGAGGCGGTTGAGATGATACGAACCGCCTCACTTTTTTTGGGGCTCCGGCACATTGGAGCCTTGCATGCGAGGACAGAGGACGATCCATGTCGACCGTCAACCTGCGACAGATGCAACCGGGCCAGAAGGGCGTGATCGCGCGCGTGAGTGCCCAGGGGGAGCTCGGGCGGCGCATCCGTGACATGGGCCTCGTGCCCGGCACCTTCATCCAGGTCCAGGGCCGGGCGCCCCTCAAAGACCCCGTGGCCATTCGGACCCGGGATTTCACCCTGACCCTTCGTAACAACGAAGCGGACTTCATCGACGTCACCTTGGACGACCCCTCATGACGCCGGATCGTCAGGACATCCTCATCGCGCTTGCGGGCAACCCCAATTGCGGCAAGACGACCCTGTTCAACGCCATCACGGGGGCGCATCAGCATGTGGGCAATTACCCCGGGATCACGGTGGACAAGAAGGAGGGGGTCGTATCCGTCGGTCCCCAACGGGTCCGTCTGGTGGACCTTCCGGGTACCTACTCGCTCACGGCCTATTCGCTCGAGGAATTGGTGGCCCGCGATTTTCTCGTGAACGAGCGTCCGGGGGCCCTCATCAACATCGTGGATGCGTCCAATCTCGAGCGGAACCTCTACCTGACGATCCAGCTCATGGAGCTGGGCGTGCCGCTGGTCGTTGCCCTCAACATGGTGGATGTCGCCGTCCAACGCGGGATCGAAGTCGATGCTGGGGAGCTGGCACGGCGGCTCGGGGTGGCCGTAGTGCCGACGGTTGCCCGCTCGGGCCGTGGGAAGGATGAACTGCTGGAGGCCGTGGTGGGTCTGTCCCGGCAAGAACGGGAATGGAAGCCGTTGCATCTTTCCTACGGACCGGACGTGGACCCTGCCCTCGAGTGGATGGAGCGGGAGATTGCCTCCGCGGGGTTTCTCACGGATTACTTCCCGCCGAGATGGACCGCCTTGAAGTATCTCGAGGCGGATGAGCAGGTGGTCGGGAAGGGGCGTGAGGCCGATCCGGAGCTCTCCGCACGACTGGAGGTGCGGGGGGCGCAGGTGGCCGAACACCTCCAAAAGACCCTTGAGACCTATCCGGAGGCCATCATTGCGGATCACCGTTACGGGTTCATCGCCGCACTCCTCCGGGGCGGGGTCGTCCGCCGTGGGGAGAAGGCCGACCGGCTCTACCTTTCGGATCAGCTGGATCGTGTTCTCACCAACCGTCTCTTCGGCCCCCTCATCATGATGGCCATCCTCTATGTCGTCTACCAGTTCACGTTCGGGTACAGCGAGCTGCCCGTGAGCTGGCTGGAAGCAGGGTTTTCGGCCTTGAGCGCGTTCATGGAGTCGGTGCTTCCGCCAGGGCTCCTTCGGTCTTTGATCGTTTCGGGCATCATTGACGGGGTGGGCGGCGTGGTCAGTTTTGTGCCGCTGATCCTGTTCATGTTCTTTGCGATCGCGTTCCTTGAAGACACGGGCTATCTCGCTCGCGTGGCCTACATGCTGGACCGCGTGTTCCACACGTTCGGGTTGCACGGCAGTTCGGTGATGGCCTTTATCATTTCGGGCGGCATCGCTGGGGGGTGTGCGGTGCCGGGAGTCATGGCGACCCGAACCCTTCGCAGCTCGCGCGAGCGTCTGGCGACGCTCCTGACGGCCCCCTTCATGAACTGTGGGGCCAAGGTCCCCGTATTCGCCATGATCATCGCGGCGTTTTTCCCCGCACGGCGCGCCCAAATGCTTTTCCTGCTCACGATCATCTCCTGGACGGCGGCCCTCGGGCTGGCCCGGATCCTTCGCTGGACGATTCTCCGCGGGCCCAGCACGCCCTTTCTGCTGGAGCTTCCCCCCTATCGGCTGCCGACGTTCAAGGGGCTCTTGATCCACACCTGGGAGCGAACCTGGCAGTATATCCAAAAAGCCGGGACCATGATCTTGGCCTTCTCGGTTCTCTTTTGGGCGCTGATGGCGTTTCCGGGATTGCCGGAGGCGGAAAGGCAGCGGTTCGATCGTCAGCGCAAGGCGATCGTATCCGCCCTGCCGGAAGAGCTCAGGGCCATGGCCTTATCGGGCGGTTCGTTGCCTGGAGACGCGACGGGTGCGTTCGCGAGTGTCCGGGCGCAGCTCGACGAGGTGGACCACACGGAGGCCCGAGTTGCCCTGAAGGGCTCCTTTGCGGGGCGCATTGGAAGCGCGATGGAGTCCGTCACGCAATGGTGCGGTTTCGATTGGAGGACCAACGTCTCGCTCTTGGCGGGGTTCGCCGCCAAGGAGTTGATCATCTCCACCCTGGGGACGGCCTATTCTATGGGGAAGGTCTCCAAGGACAAGGACCAGCCCTTGAGCGAGCGCATAAGCCGGGAGGCGGGCTGGAACCGACTGAAGGCTTTTGCCCTCATCTTGTTCATCATGCTCTATGCTCCTTGCCTGGCGACGGTGACCTGCATCATCAAGGAATCCGGGGCTTGGAAATGGGGCCTCTTCTCCATGGTGTTCAACACGACCGTGGCCCTGCTGGTGGCGACGGCCGTCTACCAGGGGGGCCGCTGGCTCGGGTTGGCGCCGTGAATTGACCGCGATGGGGGGCTTGAGCGATGGGACAATCCTGGGTCGTTGTGCTTGTGGTGGCGCTGGTTCTGGTTTATGGAATTCTCCATTATGTGCGTGCCGCGCGCTCCGGGGTTTGCATGTGCAGAGGCTGCAACGGGTGCGGCGTTGGCGGGGATCTGACCCGAAGCCGGGGAGATTAGGGGATGCAGTTCACGTTGCGCCTGCCGGGCGGTGAGCCTCGAGAGAGCGAGATCCGGATTGAGAGCGACCTGATGGGACGGCTCTGCCGGCATGTGGTCGAATACGCGGGCAGGCGCCGGGCGTTCTGGATCTGGGATGAGCGCGTGTGGGCGCTGTGGGGCGACGCGTGCGCTCGGTGCGGCTGGCCACCCAGGGAAAGCGGCTCCGTGATTCTGTTCGCGGCCTCGGAAGCGAACAAGCGGCTTGCATCGGTCGAGACCCTGGCTCGCGAGCTGGTCCGCGCCGGGGCTGACCGCGGGACGGTACTGGTGGCCGTGGGCGGAGGCGTCACGGGGGATGTGGTGGGGTTCCTCGCGTCCATTTACATGCGTGGCGTGCCCGTGATCCAGGTGCCGACCACTCTGCTGGCCATGGTGGACAGCAGCATCGGGGGGAAGACGGGCGTCGACCTGCCGGAGGGGAAGAATCTGCTGGGGACGTTTTATCAGCCCAGCGCCGTCTGGATGGACCCTGGATTCCTCGAGACCCTGCCGGCCGAGCAATTCCGCCAGGGGATGGCGGAAGTGATCAAGACCGCCATGATTGGAGACGCGGACCTCTGGACGTTTCTGGAGGCACAACCAGAAGCCCTCCGCCGCCGAGAGCCCGAATCACTGCAGCGGGTGGTGGGTTCGTGCGCGCGCTTCAAGGCGAGCATCGTGGAAGCCGATGAAACGGAGTCCGGGCGGCGTCGGATCTTGAACTTTGGCCACACCGTCGGACATGCCCTCGAGCGGGTCACGGACTACCGGATGGCGCACGGGGATGCCGTCTCCATCGGCATGGTGGCTGCCGCAAGGCTTTCGGTCGACCTGGGGTTCCTGGATCCCCGGGTGGCGCAGCGTCTGGAGGCGCTGTGTGTCGCTTGGGAGCTCCCCGTGCGCTTACCGGAAGGGATCGACCCCGATGCCGTGATCCGGGCGATGCAGGCCGACAAGAAGCGCGTGGCGGGCGACCTGCATTTCATCCTGCCTGTGGACGTCGGCGCGACCCGGGAGTGTGTCAATCCGGACCCGGCTCGGCTCCGGAGCATCCTCGATCGCCTGACCTCCTGAAAGATCCGGCCCCTCGACCCGCTCAACCAGACGTTGTCAGGTCCGAGACTCTGGGCTGGCCACTAAACCGGTCGCTCGGTAAGGTCTTCGAGGAGCTTTTCCATTGCACCTTGCGGCCCGAGGATGATCAGCACGTCTGTGGAGCGGATGGTGTATTCGGCCTTGGGAATGAAGGAAATCTGCTGCCTGAGTTCATCGCGCACGGCGATGACCTGGACCCCGTAGCGATTGGTCAGGTCGAGTTCCCGCAAATTCCTGCCCACGATCTTGCCGGGGTTTGGCAGCTCGAAGATGCCGTAGTCATGCATCGAGGGGAGGTATTGGAGCATGTTCGGGTTTTCGATCTGTCTGGCGAGCGTCACGGCGAGGTCTTTTTCGGGGAAAAGGACTTCGTCGGCTCCGATGCGCCTCAAGATGAGCTCGTGCTCTTCGCTGAGCGCCTTGGCGTAAATGCGCTTGACTCCCATTTCGTTGAGGTGGAAGGTGGCCAGGATGCTGGCCAGCATGTTCGTTCCGATGGTCACCACGGCCAGGTCGACCCGTTCGAGCCCTAGGGAGAGCAGGGTGTCTTTCGAGGTTGCGTCGGCCACCACGGCCTCGCTGATCTCGTTCTTGGCCCGCTGCACCGCCGGGGGGCGGCTGTCGAGGCCGATCACATCGAAGCCCTTCGCAAACAACTCGCGCCCCAGGTAGTACCCAAAATTGCCCAGCCCGATGATGGCGATCTGACGCATGGAATGATTCCTCAATGGCCGGTGTCCTCAACCGATCATGACCGGTTCCTCGGCGTACTGGTAACGGCCTTTGCGCTCGGAAGGCTGAATGGCCATCGCGACCACCAGCGGTCCCAGTCTTCCGGTGAACATGATGAGCACCAAAATGAGCTTGCTCCAGGGGGTCAGTTTGGGGGTCACGCCCATGCTGAGCCCCACGGTGCCGAAGGCCGATGTCGTCTCAAAAAGCAGCTCCATGAATTGGCAGCGGCTCTCCTGGGGCAAGGCCTGGCTGGTTTCCGCCAGGAGCAGGGCCCCGGTGCCCGCGAGCACGATCACGACGGAGAGGACAAAGATGCTGAAGGAGCGGTTGATGGTGGCGGAGGGAATCGTGCGGCGGAAGGCGTGGACGTTGTCCATTCCCTGCAACCGCGCTCGACTGAGGGCCAGCAGAACCGCAAGGGAGCTGGTCTTGACGCCGCCTCCCGTCGACCCAGGCGAGGCTCCGATGAACATGAGCATGACCGTTCCCAAAAGCGTGAGGTTGTTCATGACCGAAAAGTCCAGTGTGTTGAACCCGGCCGTGCGCGGCGTGACGGACTGGAAAAAAGAGGCGAGCAGTTTTTCGGAAAAGGCCAGGCCCCGCAGCGTGTTGTTCCACTCGCTGAACAGAAAAAAGAGCGTGCCGAAGCCCAGCAGCATGGCGGAGGTCGTGAGCACCATTTTGCTGTGAAGGCTCAGCTGATTCCACCAGCGACGGCGAAAAGCAGGGTTCTCCAGGTTTTGGATGATCTCGTGCATCACCATGAATCCGATGCCGCCGAGGATGATCAGGCCCGCGACGGTCAGGTTGACCAAAAAATCTCCCCGGTAACGCATCAGATTGTCGGCAAAGAGCGAAAACCCGGCGTTGCAAAACGCGCTGATGGCGTTGAAGACAGCGTGATAACAGGCCGAGGTAAACGGGTATGCCTCGCGGAACCGCATGAAGAGCAGGAGCGAGCCGGCCGCCTCCAAGGCCAGGGTAAACAGAAACACACGGCGCAGGAGGCGGTGCAGGTCCGCCCGGGGACTGTGCGCGAAAATGTCCTGGAGGACGAAACGCGAACGGAACGAGAGGGATCCCCCGAGGGCCAGGATGAACACGGTGGAGAAGGTCATGATGCCCAGGCCGCCCAGCTGAATGCTGACCAGGATGATGAGCTGCCCCCAGACGCTGAGTTCCGATCCGATGTCAAGCACCGAGAGACCCGTGACGCAGGTGGCCGACGTGACGAGAAACAGGGAATCGACGAAGGACAGACGGCCGTCTCCGTTCATCGGCAGTGCCAGCAGCACGAAGGTCGCCGCCAAGATGTAAACGGAAAAACTCAGCACCGGGTAAAGGGGCGCGGGCAGTTTCCTGAGCGTTCGCATCGTGACCGAATCACCCGTGACGAGAGGGATGAACGTGTGGAAACCCCTTTATCACGAGTGAATCGGGAACGGAAGGGCGAAAAAAACATACGGGCGGGAGCCATCCCATACCCTTGACGCAACGTCGCCCCCGCGCAGGCTGAGGCTCAGAAGACTCGGAAAAACGAGAGTCCCGAATTCGCGGGGATGGGCCTGGAGGCGACATCAAGGCTTTGTGCCCGCGCCGCCGGTCGTCCATTTGTGAGCGGGCGGGGTTCATCCCCCGCCCGCCCTTGAGATCCGAATCCATGCCGCCGTCGCCGGCGCCGGGCTAAGTTCAGAAGGTATAGCCGGACTCACCGTGCTGGCTGAGGTCAAGACCCGTGGATTCGTCTTCCTCGCTCACCCGAAGGCCCATGGCCGCATCGAGGATCTTCAGCAGGACGAAGGTGACCACGAAAGAATAGACCCAGGCGGCCAGAAGGCTGATGATCTGCGTTCCGAGCTGGGCCGCGTTTCCGAACAGGAGCCCGTCGTTGCCCGCGGCGTTGACCAGCTTGGAGGCGAACACGCCGGTCAGCAGGGCCCCCAGAGTGCCTCCCACCGCATGGACGCCGACCACGTCGAGGGAATCGTCATAGCCGAAGCGGGGTTTCAGGCTCACGGCCGCGTAGCAGATAGCCCCGCCGGCGAGACCGATCACGATGGCCGACAGGGGTCCCACGAACCCGCACGCGGGGGTGATGACCACGAGGCCGGCCACGGCGCCCGAGCCGATGCCCAGGGCCGTGGGCTTGCCGCGGTGGATCCATTCGACCACCATCCAGGAAAGAGCCGCCGCGCCGGCCCCCAACTGCGTGGCGACGAAGGCGGAGGCCGCCAGGGCTCCGGCCCCCAGGGCGCTCCCCGCATTGAACCCGAACCACCCGAACCACAACAGGCCTACGCCCGTGATGGTCATGGTCAGGTTGTGCGGGGCCATGAGATCCGCTCCGTAGCCTTTCCGTTTGCCCAGCACCAGGGCTGCCGCAAGGGCCGACACGCCAGAGCTGACGTGCACCACGAGACCACCCGCGAAGTCCAGCGCACCAAGCTCGCGGATCCATCCGCCCACGCCCCAGACCCAATGGGCCATGGGATCATACACGAGGATGCTCCACAGAAAGATGAAGACTATGTAAGTACTGAACTTGATCCGCTCGGCGATGGCCCCCGATATGAGGGCCGGCGTGATGATGGCGAACATCATCTGGAAGATCATGAAGACCTGATGGGGAATCGTGGCGGCATAATCGGGATTGGGGTCCAGCCCGACCGACGCGAGCCCCGCCCAACTCAGATTCCCGATCACGTGCCCCACGTCGGGGCCGAACGCCAGGCTGTAGCCGAAGAGCAGCCACTGGATCGTGACAATCCCCAGCGCTACGAAGCTGTGCATCATGGTTCCAAGCACGTTCTTGCGCCGGGCCATGCCGGCGTAAAACAGGGCCAGCCCCGGGGTCATGAGCATCACGACCGCAGAGGAGGCAAGCAGCCACGCGGTGTCTCCGGTATCGACCTTGGGGGCTTCGGCCGCGGGGGCGGCGGCCGGCGTCGCCTCCGTCGATTCCGCACAGCAGGCGGG
>CAZGQL010000010.1:39513-55109 GCA_964527905.1 uncultured Syntrophobacteraceae bacterium | reverse complement strand
ATTGGCTTGCTGTAGTTGAGAAGATCCGAGAACATGCGCTCCATCTGCATCACCTGGTCGAAGGCGATCTCATAATGTTCGTGAAGATCCGTTCCCTTGCCCAGGGACCGACCGATGATCTGCAAATTGAGCCGGATGGAGGACAGGGGACTTCGCATCTCGTGGGCGACCGAAGCCACGAGCTCGCCGATGGCCGCCATGCGTTCCGAGCACAGGAGCTGTTCTTGGGTCATGACCAGCTCGTTGTAGGCTTTCTGAAGGGACTCTTCCTTCTGACGCAGCGCCGCGACCGATTGTGCAAGCTGACGGGCCATGGTATTGAAGCTCGCCGCGAGCGCTCCAACCTCATCCCTGCTGGAGAACCGGATCTGCTGTTCCAGGTCCCCCTGAGCGATTCGGGTTGCCGCTTCGGCCGCCTGGACGATGGGCATGGAAACCCTCCTGCTCACCACCAGAGCCATCAGAAGACAGACCAGCCCTACGAGCAGGGATGTCAGGAGTCCGATGGCCTGGATCGAGGCGAGGGGCGCCATGATCTCATCGATTTCCATCTCGGCCAGGATGCCCCATTCGGGGATCGGCAGCCATACGTAAGAGCCCAGCACCTCCCTTCCCATGTAATTGGTGTAGACGGAAGTGCCCCGCTGTTGCTCCAACGCGGCGCGAATCCCCTGGGTTTCGAACGGTTTTTCCATCCTTTCCGAAACGTCCAAAAATCGGGATTCGGAAATGATCCGACCCTCCCGGTCGACCAAATAAGTCTCACCGGTTTCGCCGAGCCCGATCCGCTCGAGCAGGATCGGGTCAATCATTTTGGAGAGGTCAAGCACGGCGACGATGAAGGCGAGCGTCTCCCCATTCTGGTCCTCGATGCGCGAGGCAAGTTGAACGTGCCAGCCCATCCGCTCGGAATCCTGATAAGCGGGCCCCATCACAGGTGTGCCGCTCGAGCGAACCCGTTCGATGGTTTTTTCGACGTGGGGCCCCTGTGTGTGGGTACGATCGGGGTGGGTCGCCGAGAGGATCCTCCCATCCGTCAGGAGAATGTAGGTGTTTTCATAAGAGGGGGAGGTGGCTTCGATCAGCTCCAGCGTGTCGATGAGTCCCTCGGGAACGAGTTGGAGCGGTTGGCTCCCTTCTTCACGGAACGTCCGGCATACCTCCCGGATAGCGGGCAGACGCGCCACCACTCCGATGTCATCCAATCGTTCCTGAAGCCAGGTGTCCACGTGGTTCGCCTTGTTTTCCGCAATGGTGGCCATGTGCTGAAACGCGAAGGTGGTGAGTGCTCTTCGGGCGAGGACATAGCTTTCGTAGCCCATGATCCCGATGGGCAAGACCACGATCGCCAGGATGGACAGGAAGAAGCGATGGGAGATCTTTCGTCTGGGTTGGAGCATGGGATAACCCTGGATGGAGAAACGGCAGAGGAGGCGGCTTGGAGTCTGGGATCAGTCGGCCAGTGTTTGAACTTGGTTCAATCCTCCATTCTCCTGCGACCCGTCGAGGGGACTGGCGAGACGTTCGAGCAACTGGGGCGTCTGGGCGTCCGAGGGGCCTCCAAACCGAAGGGAGAGGATGATCTTGTTTGCCCGCTCTTCGACTTCGGGGAGGATCTCGACCAGAGCCTTGAAGGATCGGAACACTTTGGCAATCTGTTGTTTGTGTGGCAGAGGCAGGTTGGGATGTGTGAGAAACCGGATGATGTCCGCGACCTCCTCGGTCTTGTCCGGTGTGAAGTGCATGTATGCGATTTCAGGCCATTTTTCCCGCAGTTCCGGGGATAGTTGGGTCAACCCGGCGGCCAGCTCTCGATCTGTCCCCAACTGGAGGGCCGTCGCCAGCGCGTCCAGCAGCTCCTCGACCTCTCCCTTGAAGGCTCTGAGAGCCTCCGACGCCGCAAACAGCCGCTCCCATTTGGGACGAATCTTGTTCCTGACCCATTGATCCGCTTGATTGGGAAGCAGGGAAAAGGTGAGCAGCTCGTCGTGGTCCGACAGCAGGGCCCTGAAGACGTTGGCGGTCTCAGGCGCCCCGGCCAGGATGGGCTCGTTGGCCCGAAGGATCTCGCTCATTCGTGCCAGGATCGGTTGTTTCCACCGGCGTTCCGGGTAGGAGCGGCGCAAGAGATCTTCCCACTCTTCCCGGATGACGCCGAGCTGGGCGTTGACTGCGGAAAAGATAAAACCGAAGCGCATGAGCGTGTTGCGCAACTCGTGGGCGAGGATTTCGCAACTGTGCAGTCGCTGTCTAGCGAAATCCTTCTGAGCCCGGTAAAGCCCCTCCCGAACATGGAGGGTGAGGAGCTCCGTCCCCAAGGTCCTGGACAGTTCCCGGATGATGCGGGTCGAACGGTCCTCGCGGTGAAGAGTTCCCGGGAGGAAATGGATCTTGATCACGGCGGCCACAATGTAGTCGGTGTCCTGCCAGATCGGGTTTCCGCGCCAGTCAAGGGGGTATTCGATGGAGTCGACATTGCTGCCGTAGATGTCCACCTTCCGGACCAAGACAGGCTCCATGTGGTGGCTGTCCTCGATTTCACCTCGGAGCTGCTTGGCGACGCTTCGAACATCCTCAAAGGGATTGTCGGCGGTCCAACTCGATTGCCTCTCCACGCACCAACCCATGGCTTCGAGAACGTGGTTGGGTCGGTCCTTGTATTGCTCCCAGCTCTTACCCGGGCCGTTGTAGTCGGAAGAGGTCGGCAGGCCCCAGTTGATCTCGTCGGTACCCGGGACACGCACCCCGGAAGTGATGCGCACGGCCTGAAGGGTAGGCGGAGGACCGATGCGGTAGATAGTCCCTTTCGTGGCGTTTTCCAGGCAGAAAAGGATGGTTTGGATCATGTTCTTGCACGTCTTTTCGATCAGCTCATCGATGACGGTCATCCGATTCTCCCAACGCTGGGGCCTCCCGGCCGCACCAGTGGTGAGCCTTGAGGGATCCGTCCTTCAAGCCGCACTTGGCGAGCGCCAATGCGAGAGTCCGTCCGGTCCCTTGCATCCATAATATGTCAAGGCCGCTCCAGGATCAACAGAGCATGCCGGCCCGCGCCTTCTGGAATCAGCACAGGAGCCGGGATGCCTCATCCATGAGACGGCCGATGGCCAGATTCTGCGGGCACCGTCGTTCAGCGTTTGAATAGTCAAGCCGCGCCACCTGTCGTCGGGTCTCCTCGGATAGCCCGGCGAAAACTTCCCGCGCCGTTTCCCGGTCTCCATACTCGTGGTAGTACATCAGGCAGCGCATGATATCGCTGACGGGGACCAAACCGCCCACCGCCTCGTTGCAGATGCTGCCGCAACCGGCGCAATAGCCTTCCCGGGTCTCGGCGGCAAACCGCTGGAACAAGGCGCGGTCGGCACCGGAGAGGGCCGTCAAATCCCTGGATGCGGCCACGTTGGCCGACAGAATCGCCAAAGTGGGCATCTGAGAGCAGATGCTCGCGATCATGGGATTCTCCCACACCGCTTTGAGCCTGGCCTGTTTGTCGGTGAACCCTCGTTCAAGGAATCTGCCGGCCAGCTGCAGCTCCGCCTCGCTGTCCGTCTTGACGGGCCCGCCTCCCTGGGTCTTCATCGCGACCAGGCCAATGCGGGCCTCGGCACAGGCCGAGACGGCCTCCTTCATCTTCGGTGTCTGCATGAGGCGGAAGTTGTAAGTGAACATGATGGCATCGATCCAGTCCAACCGCGAGGCGCTCAGGAGGCAGTCCTCCATATTGGTGTGAGTGCTGAATCCGAAAAACCGCATTTTGCCGGCCTTCTTCATCGTTGTCACCCAGTTCTGGAGAGGGTCTCCCAGTTCGTTCACGCCGGCGATAGCGTGTACGTAGAACAGGTCGACGTAGTCGGAGGCGAGATTCTTCAGCGATCGTTCCAGACTCACCGTGAGGTTTTCGGGGGAGGACGGCCGCGTCTTGGTCACGACGATGATTTCCCTACGGGCCTCCGGATACCGCGTGAAGTAGCGCCCAAAGCCTTCCTCGCTCCTACCGTTCCCGTAGCCTTCAGCGGTGTCCCAGAAGTTGACGCCCCATTGATGGGCCTGCTTGAGCAGCAACTGGTTGTTGATGGTGTCGAACATTCCCCCCAGGGAAAGGATGGAGACTTCAAGACCCGTCTTTCCCAGGACCCGCTTCGGGATAGTGGGGGCCTTGTTGGGGGGCTGCGGCTGCGCCTTGAGCGGATCGGGTAGAGTAAGGGCTGTCGCCGCCAGCCCACTCAATCCCAGCCTCTTCATAAAACCCCGTCGGCTCAGTCCTGCATCTTCTCTCGATCTCTCCATGACAAGCCTCCCACAGAGATTCGCACATCGTTTCCCGAACCGGCCAGCGCCCGGCCCCATGCCGGACCGCTTCGGCGGGCATCAGGGCACCAGGGGCTTGCCCTGTCTGAGATCGTAGATGGGCTGAACCTTCAGGGTCCCGACCAGCACTTCCTCGGGTTTTTTCAGTTCCAGTACGTTGTCGACCACAATGAAACGGAGCTCGGCACCCGCGGGAAAGCCGTTCCGGGCCGCTTCTTCCAAGGCACTTCCAGCCGCTCCGTATTGTGCATCGGTTTTGCTCTTGTGGAACTGCTTGCGCCATTCCAACCACTGTGCCGAATTGGCCTGGGATCGGTCAACGAAAATGTAGTGGGTGACTTTCCCCGGGCAGTCCTCTTCCAGATAGACTGTATACTCCGTGGGGGCCGCCCCCTTTCCGTCGGCTTCGATCCGTTTGCGCTCCCCTTCCTCAAGGAGCCATGTCGTGGGACAGGCCCGGGTCCGGGCGAAGTCGGATACCTTGCCGAAGATGTAGGCGGGCTCGACCTCATCCGCCACGAAATTGGCGGATTGAAAGCCAGCTGGGGGCGCATACGGCGACAAGGCGCCGCTCGCGCGCAGGCGCATGGCCTCCTCGCTGGCCCCGAATGCCATCCCGCAGACAAGCAGGATTGAAAGAGCTCCCACGATCAGACACCGAAAGCAGCGCATGATGCTCCCTCCCTGTTCGATTTCTGCTTCGCGCCGCTTGCGAGCGCTGGCGTCCACGCGTCCTCGAGGACATCCCCGGCATCCCGTGCGGTCCCGCTGCCCTGGCGCCCATTTATCTTACCAGATGGAGTGTGGGAATCACCGAACAAAATGTGGTGGGTCGGACCTGCAAGGGCGTGGTGCCTCCTTTTCAAACATCGGTCCCGGGTTGTCTCGGGAATGACCTTGCTGGGAGCAGGAGAGCGTACTATAGTGCGACACCCTGGAGGCCGCGGGCAAGTAGATTGATGCTTGAGGGGGCGAGGCGATGAGCTCGCTGGATTGGATCTTGTTCATTGTTGGTTTGCTGTGTGTCTTGCGCGGGGTCTGGCGCGGGGCGATCGCTCAGGTTTTCAGCATTGCGGGCCTTGTGGGCGGTTTCGCCCTGGCATCGCATGCCTATCTGGCTCTGTCGGAAAGACTCGCCCAGGCTTTCCCACAACTCGGTGCAACTGAGTCCATCAGCTTTGCGTTGCTTTTCCTGCTCACATGGATTTGCCTGGCCATTTGCGGTGCCTGGCTCGCCAGACTGTTTCACAGGACCGGTCTGGGTTTTGTGGATCGGATTTGGGGGTTTCTGTTCGGGGCTCTCAAGGCCGTCGTCGTGGCCGTCATCATCGTGTCGGCTGTAACATTCGTCTCGTCACCGGAGAGCCCCATCTTACGGCAGTCCAGACTGGTTCCCTATGTCTACGAAGCAGCACGGCTCATGGTTCAGATCACCCCGGGACCGGTGCGGGACCTTTTCGACGCGAAACGCAAGCAGCTCATGGAATATTGGAAAAGGCAGGATGGGGGGCCCCGGAGCCCCAGAGCTCCCACCAAGTCGGAGGCGGTGGTTGGATCATGAAAGACATGAGAAGTCGTTGGGATGAAGTGGGGGCCATTTGGGAGATCATCGATCGGCTGAGAGGGGAGCCGGGGTGTCCCTGGGATCGAAAACAAACCCCCGAAAGCGTTCAGACCTACCTGATCGAAGAAGCCCACGAGGCGGCCTCTGCAGTGCGGGCCGGAAATGTCGCCGAGGTGGCCGAGGAATTGGGCGATCTTCTCTTCATGGTTCTTTTCATGGTCCACCTTTATGAGGAGCGGGGGGCCTTCACGGTGGAGGAGGTCTGTGGGACGATCCGGCAAAAGATGATTCGGCGTCATCCCCACGTGTTTGGTGCGGTTCATGTGGAGACATCCGAGGAAGTCCGCGACAACTGGGAACGGATCAAGGCCGGTGAAAAAGCTACTTCGGGAAAGGGGAAGGGACATGTCCCCGACTCTCTGCCGGCGCTCATGCGCGCCTATCGGATGGCCTCGCGGCTCGTCGAGGACAAAGCTGCGCCGTGGAACGACGTGGCCGTCCAGCACTCGGCCCTGACGGTCACCCTGGAGCGGATCGGCGCCGGGATGAATGAAGGCGGAAAAACGCTCAAGGAGGATCTTGGCGAATCGCTTCTGCTTCTGGTCAATCTCGCCCGGCTCATGGGACACCGTGCGGAGGACTTACTCCACGAACGGCTGGAGACCCTCGAGGGCCACTCGTCCTCCCTGGACTCGTGACCGTCTCATCCAATCAAGACAAGAGCACCGCCAGAATCCCCGTCAAAAAGATCCCGTCAAAGGTTCCTGCTCCCCCGATTGAGGCCACGGGGGCGTTCAAGTCGCGAAGCTTGTCCAGGTGAAGGATGTCGGCCCCGATGAGAGTGCCAAGGGTCCCCGCCACGTAGGCCGTGGGGGGATCCCAGTTGAAGTTGAATAGGAAGGCCGCCAACGCGGCTGCCACCGGGGGCAGGAACATCGGGGTGGCGATGCCCACCCCGGGGATGGGGCGGGCAACCTTGTGGACCACGACGGTGACCACCGCAAGGGCGAGCAGCATTCGGACCGGATGCGGCGTGTGCAGCAGGAGGTAGATCGAGAGGCATGTAGGGATGATGGCGCCTCCGAGATTGACCGCAAGAATCATCTCTCGTTCCCGGTTCCATGGCGGCGGGCGGAAACGCATCCCGAAAAAGGACACCATTTCCCACTCCTGTGGATCTGCGTCCACCCGGATCCGCTTGATGGGCACATTGACGACGCTCCCGACGATACACAGGAATAGAAGCGAAAACAGATACTCCGGAGGGATGCCGATGCGGGTGAACGCCCACGTGAAAATCCCAAATTGTATCAGGCCGAACACGAAAAAAAGGAGGAACAGGAACACAAAAAGCAAGAACACCACGACCGGGGGAAAAAACATCTGTGCCTCCCATGAAGCCGAATCTACATGACATTCCGGATGTTTTCGCCCACACTGGGCGCGAAGGTTTCGAAGTTCTTTTGGAAGCGCCGGCGTAGATCTTCCGCCTGAAGCCGGTAGGCTTCCTTGTCCTGCCAAGTGTTGACCGGGTTGAGCATTTCAGCGGGGACGCCGGGACACTCCCTTGGGATTGAGAGCCCGAAATACGGTTCGGTCACGAATTCGACGCGGTCCAGTGCCCCATCGAGGGCGGCGTGAACCATCCGGCGCGTATAATCGATGGGGATCCGGTGTCCCACTCCGTAAGCCCCCGCCGTCCAACCGGTGTTGATGAGCCAGCACCGGCTCCCATGCTCGTTGATCTTCTTGCCGAGCAGCTCCGCGTAAACAATGGGAGGACGCGCCATGAAAGGCGCTCCGAAACACGTGCTGAACGTGGACTGCGGTTCCGTAACGCCGGTCTCCGTGCCGGCGACCTTGGCGGTGTAACCCGACAGGAAATGGTACATGGCCTGGTCCGTCGTCAACCGGGAGATGGGAGGCAGGACACCGAACGCATCGCAGGTCAGCATGACGATATCCTTGGGATGACCGGCGACTCCCGTTCGAGAAGCGGTTTCGATGTGGGTGATGGGGTATGCGGCGCGGGTGTTTTCGGTCAGGGAAGCGTCGTCGAGGTTAAGGCGCCGCGTGTTCACGTCGATCGTGACGTTTTCGAGCACCGTGCCGAACCGCCTCGTACACTCGTAGATCTGCGGTTCGGCCTGGGGCGAAAGCCGGATGACCTTGGCGTAGCAGCCACCCTCGAAATTGAAGATCCCCCGATCGCTCCACCCATGTTCATCGTCCCCCACGAGCTCCCGTGCGGGATCGGCCGAGAGCGACGTCTTGCCGGTTCCCGAGAGTCCGAAGAAGATGGCCGACGTTCCGTCCGGTCCGACATTCGCCGAACAGTGCATGGGCAGAACCGAGGCGCGGGGCATGAGGAAGTTCATCACCGTAAAGATGGATTTTTTGATTTCGCCCCCGTACCCCGTCCCCCCGATCAGGACGAGCTTCTTCCCAAAGTGGAGCAAAATAAAGGCCTGGGAATGGGTGTTGTCCAGTTCGGGAGAGGCGAAGAAATGGGGTACGTCGATCACAACGAACTCGGGGACGAACTCAGCCAGCGCCTGGGGATCCAGGATCCGAATGAACATGTTTCGGGCGAAGAGGCTGTGCCAGGCTCGCTCGGTGATGATGCGTATGGGCAGCCGGTACTCGGGGTCCGCGCCCGCGCAGCAGTCCTGAACATAGATCTCTTTTCCCTGCAGGTAGGCGAGCATCCGATGGTGGATACGGTCAAAGTCCATGGGGTCGAACGGCCGGTTCACCTGCCCCCACCAGATTTTGTCCTCGCTGCTCGGCTCTTTGACCACGAACTTGTCATCCGGCGCACGGCCCGTGAAGGTGCCGGTGCGAACCACCAGGGGACCCAGGTGCGACAGGAGACCCTCCTGTCGATTCACCGCCTGCTCGACCAGCACAGGCGTCGGGGCGTTGTAGAACACCCGTGTGTAGTTCACGATGCCGTGTTGCTCCACAGGGCATTTGGGCACATAGCCCGGCGAGTGCCGCGAATTCATGGAATCCTCCTTTTCTGGTTGCGCTCGGCCCCTAAGCCGACCTCAACGAATCGGATGTGGGGGATCAAGCGGCGGAATGTCCTTCCCATCGGTGTCAGCCCATTTTGGACCAGGGCAAGGACCGGACGGCGTCCATAAGATTCGTGTGCGTTGGGGCCGCCGCCACGCCGGAAGCACCGCCCCGGGCGCTGCTTTCCCCCTCCTCACGAGCCAGCAGGACACCTTGCCCCCCCGCGCCGACCATCGCTTGGATATCGCTCATTCGGTCCCCGACCAGGAATGAGCCACCCAGTGGGATCGAAAAGAGCTTCGCAGCGGCCAGAATCATGCCTGGTGCGGGCTTCCTGCAGGAGCACCCTTCCTCGGGGCGATGCGGGCAGTAAAAGGCGGCCAGCAGGTCCCCACCGGCGCTGCGGATAGCGGCCACCATCCGCTCGTGCATGTCCCAGAATTCGGTCCAACGGATGATGCCTCGTCCGAGACCCGATTGGTTGCTCACCAGCACGGTTGCAACGGCGCGCTCATGAAGCCATCGCAACGCTTCCAAAGCATCCGGATAAAAGACCATCTCCGCGCGGCTCTTGACATAGTCCACCCGATCGTGGTTGATGACCCCGTCCCGGTCCAGAAATAGGTACGACTTCACCTTGCGGTCGATAGACCCCGTCCAGACCAGCATTCCACCCACCCCCACATCAGGCTTGACATGTGCCACAGGCTCGGAAAAAATGTTTCGCGTGGGATTTCAATCTGTTGTGCGAACATTCGATCCGCACGGCCGCTCTCGTACCCCGTCACCCCCGTTCCAACCGTTGATTCCTCGCGATGGATGGGCCAAGCCCGTTTCATCCAGCGAACAGGTTTTGCTTCGAGGGTAGCAAAAAGCCATGGATCAGGCAAGGCACCTAGAAAAACTTCAGGAGGCGCTCCGGTACCGGTTTTCGGACCCCAACCTGCTGGTGCGTGCGCTTGTGCATCGTTCCTATGTTCACGAGACTGCCCCGTCCAGCCTTGTCGATAACGAGACGCTCGAATTCCTGGGCGACTCCGTGCTGGGACTCGCCATCAGCCATCTGCTGTTTGAACGCTTCCCCGATTACCGGGAGGGAGACCTGTCTCGCATCCGCTCGTCCATCGTCAATGAACGTGAACTGGCCAAACAGGCGCAGGAGCTCGGCCTCGGGTCCTGTCTGCTCCTGGGGAAAGGGGAAGAACTGACTGGTGGCCGGAGCAAACCCTCCCTGCTTGCCGATACGCTCGAGGCCCTCCTGGGCGCCATGTATCTCGACGGTGGGCTGGATGCGGTGGTGGGGATCGTCGCAAAGCTGTTTGAACCGTACTTCTCGGCGGGACACCTTGAGGACCCTCTGCGGAGTTTGGATAAGGATTACAAGACGCAGTTGCAGGAATTGACTCAAGCCCGCTTCAGATTGACCCCGACCTATTCGCTGGTCAAGGAGGAAGGTCCCGACCATGACAAGCGCTTTCTCATGGAGGTGGTCCTCGGAGACGAGGTGATCGAACGGGGTTCGGGAAAGACTAAGAAAGGAGCCCAGCAGGAGGCGGCCCGTCGCGCCCTGGCGAAGCTGGAACGCCAGGATGGACCTCGCTAAGCGTTGGGCAACGGGAAATGGCGGCGGCGTCTGTGCCCGCCGCGCATGATGGGCGATCAAACGGGTCGCCGAGACCATCACGCTGCTTTGGCCGTACGCCACGAGTAGGCACCTTTCCTCCTGGCTTGCAACGAGGTGATTTTATGGAAAACGGGTCGGATCGCGGGTCCGAATTGAGCCAGGACAAAGGGCGTTTGACAGCATTCTTCCAGGGAAGATCGGAGCTCCTGTTACCTCTGGTGCTTTGGTTCGCCATTGGAACGGGATGGTACGTGGCGGCGGACTACCGGAAATCCCTGGAGGGAGCTCTGATTCAGTCTTACCAGGAGACGCAGCTCGAAATCGTTCGCGCCGTCGCACGGAGCATTGCCCTCTACGTGGAGGATCGGTTCGCGGCGGGAGAGCGAGTCGAGGACGTCGAGCAGGAGATCTTCAAGCGATTCGTCGCACCCGTGCAGCTTTTGGAAAGCGGTGATGCGTGGATCTACGCTCCGAGTCACGTGGTGTTTGATCTCAGCTCGGATTTTCCTGAGGATTACCGCGGGAAAAGCATGGCGGAGATTTTTGCACACCAGGCCGCGAAGGGGGCGCGTCACTACGAGGCCATGACCGAGGACGTCATGAACGCCCGTGAAGGAGTCGGGTGGTACATTTGGCTCCCTGAGAAAGGCATTGAGGTGGGGGCTTGGACCCCTGTTCGTTTTGGGCCCCACGTTTGGACCATCGGGCTGTCTACTCCCCTGCATGAGATTCTGCAGGCCACCGGCGCGCGGAAACAGTTGGGCTTGATCTGGAGCATGCTGGGAACGGCTTCCGTGCTCGGGCTCCTGCTCACGGTGACGGCGCTCTGGGCCGCGAATCGACGAAGGCAGCTGGACGCACAGGTCCGTCGGAGCAACGCCGATCTGAAGACTCTGGTGAGGGACCTGCGAGAGGAAGTAGAGCGCAGGAAACTCACCGAGGAGGCCCTGCATGAAGTCAACGCACGTTTGAACACACTCGTCGAGGCGATCCCTGACGCAATCGTGTTCAAAGACACCGAAGGGCGTCATCTGATCGTCAACAGGGCGTTCGAGCTCCTGACCGGAAGGGACTCGGAGAGCGCCATCGGCAAGACGGACATGGAGCTCTTCCCGGAGGAGATTGCAGCCCAAAATCGTCGAAGCGATGATTTGGTCATCCGCAACCGCTGCCCGGTGCGGACTTCCGATACCTTTCCCTTGCCCGATGGACGGGTTCGGTACTTCGAGACCATCAAGGCCCCTTTGTTCGGGAGCGACGGTCTTCTAGTCGGGATCGTCGGAGTGAGCCGCGACACCACAGAGCACAAGCACGCCGAGCTTGAGCGCGAGCGGTTGAGCCAACAGCTCATGCACGCCCAGAAGATGGAGGCCGTTGGCATGCTTGCGGGCGGCGTCGCCCACGACCTCAACAACATCCTGACCGGCTTGGTGACCTATCCCGAAGTCCTGCTCAAGGCGCTTCCGGAGGACAGCCCCCTGCGGAAACCGCTCGCCACCATTCAACGCTCGGGGGAGCGGGCCGCCGGCATCGTCCAAGACCTCCTCACCTTGTCGCGACGGAGCCTCCCCCAGAAGGAAGTGGCCGACCTGAACGAGATCATCAAGGAGCACCTGCAAGGCACGGCGCACCGGAGACTCATGGCCGAGCATCCGGACATCCAGGAGTCCGTGACTCTCGAGGAAGCTTTGTTGCCCATCAAAGCCTCCCGAACGCAACTGACCCAGTCCCTCGGAAACCTTATCAGCAATGCGGTGGAAGCGATGGCGGGGGGCGGCCTCCTCACCATTCGCACAGAAAACTGCTACGTGGACGATCGTCTTGTGGCCACCACGGACGTGGTTGAGGGGGAATACGTCCGCCTAACGGTGTCGGACACGGGCGGAGCGATTGCTCCGGAAGACCTCCAGCGCCTTTTCGAACCCTTCTACGTGCGCCGGGTGATGGGAAGGAAGGGAACCGGACTCGAGCTGGCGGTCGTTTGGGGGATGATCCAGGATCAAAACGGGTTCGTGAACGTCCGAAGCAAAGAAGGGGAGGGCACGACGTTCGAGCTTTACTTTCCCGTGACGCGCGAACAACCGGTCCAACAGCGGGAAGCCTCCGTGAACCAAGACTTCATGGGGCGAGGTGAGACGATTCTTGTGGTCGATGACGTGCGGGAACAGCGCGAGATTGCATCGGAAATGCTGGGTGTTTTGGGATACCGGGTGATCGTTGCGGCCAGTGGCGAAGAAGCGTTGGAGGTGGTGCGCACACAGAAGGTGGATCTCGTGGTGCTTGACATGATCATGCTCCCCGGAATGGACGGGTTGGACACGTATCGGGAACTGATCAAGCTGCAGCCTGGTTTGAAGGCCGTCATCACCAGCGGTTACTCTGAATCGGAACGAGTGTGGGAGGCCCAGAGACTTGGTGCAGGCGCTTATATCCGTAAGCCTTACCTGATGGAAACCATCGCGAAAGCCATTCGAAACGCTCTGAGCGCGTGATCACATGTCCCAACCACCCGGGATCTCCAGTCCGAGCCGCCCTCGTCGCAACCGCCTTTTCCCTTGCCGTTCCTAGGCTTCCATGCTACGTCGTGAAGTCACGGCTGCCTTTTCCGAGAGAACATGGAGGACCTGAGAGAGCGCATTGAAGCATCCGAACCGCACATACCCGGCGACCTGAGACCCCCGAATCCATCAACGCTGGAGCGATCCCCCATTTCGCCTTGCCCTAGCTCTTCGGTTGGTCTGCGCGATGCAGGCAGGCCATTTGCGGCAGTCACACAGGATAGGTACTGTGCCGCCGTCGTCCGGGGCTTTCCCGACGATGGAGCCTCTTCTGGACGGATGGCATTGGGTGTCCGGGGGAGAGCGTGGACACAGGAGGGAGAGAACGCCAGCACTGCGGGGGGAGCGTCATGCGGATCGTTTTGATCGGGCAAGCGGCTTTTGGGGCCAAGACATTGGAGGCACTTGTGGACAGGGGGGAGCATGTGGTCGCGGTTTACACGCCCCCCGACAGACCGGGTGGGAAACCCGACCCCACAAAGGAGGCGGCGCTGGCCCGGGGGTTAACGGTCTTGCAGCCCAACGGCTTTAAGAGTGAGGAAACGTTCAAAGAATACCTGGAACTAAAGCCCGACCTCACCATACTGGCCTTCGTCACGGACATCATCCCGGCCGGGTTCTTCGAGGCGCCAAGCTCGGGTGCCATCTGCTATCATCCGTCCCTGCTTCCTCGACATCGCGGAGCCAGCGCCATCAACTGGGCCGTGATCATGGGAGACACACGAACCGGCCTCACGATTTTTTGGCCCGACGGCGGGATCGACACCGGTCCGATTCTCCTCCAGAAGGAGATTCCCATCCAGCCCAGCGACACGACGGGATCTCTGTATTTCAATCACCTGTTTCCTATGGGCATCGATGCCATCCTGGAATCCGTCGATCTCATCAAGGCGGGCAAGGCCCCGCGGATCCCTCAAGATGAGGCGGCGGCCACCTACGAGCCTCCGTGCACGGACGCCGTGGCTAGAATCGAGTGGGGAAAATCCGGACAGGAAGTCTACAACCTCGTACGTGGCTGCGATCCGCAGCCGGGTGCGTTTGCCCTGTGGCAGGGAGAGAAAACACGGTTTTTCGGTGCCGCTTTTTCGACCGAAACGAGCGGCTCGATTCCCGGCACCTTGACGGCCATTGACGGTGCGGGCATCCACGTGGCCGTCTCGGGAGGCTCCATGATCGTGAGCAAAGTGCGCGGTGGGGGCGGGAAAGTGTCCGGTTCCGAATGGGCGGCCGAGAAGGGTGCGAAGGTCGGGGATCGGTTTGAATAGTCGGAAAGAGAGGAACGAAGCACACGATCATGCCAGCGCAATCGAGGAATGCGGTTGTTGACCGCAAGACCAATGAAACCCATGTCCGACTTCAGTTGGAGATCGACGGCTCGGGGCAGGTGAAGATCCAGTCCGGAGTGCCCTTTCTCGATCACATGCTGACCCTGTTCGCCGTGCACGGGTTGTTCGACCTCTCGCTCCAGGCCGAAGGGGACCTTGATATCGACGCGCATCACACGGTGGAGGACATCGGCATCTGCCTGGGGGAGGCCCTTGCCCAGGCTCTTGGAGATCGCCAGTCCATCCGCCGTTATGGTCATGCGATGGTTCCCATGGATGAGGCCTGTGCGAGGGTGGTGCTCGATCTTTCCAACCGCCCTTACCTCGTGCTGGACGTGCCGGAGCTCGCCGAACGCGTCGGCCAGTTCGAAACGGAGCTCTTGCCCGAGTTTTTCCGCGCCGTGAGCGGCCGGGCGGGCCTGACTCTCCATGTCCAGGTGCTCTATGGTCAAAACACCCATCACATGATCGAAGCCGTTTTCAAGGCCTTCGGGCGCGCTTTGGACGAGGCGGTGCAACAGGATGCGAGGCGCCTCGGCGTTCCGTCCTCAAAAGGGGTTTTGTGAGTCCGGAGCGAGTAGGGGCGTATTCAGAGGGGGACTCGAACCGCCGATGGGCCGTTGGAAAGGCCGCCGGACAACGGCTTTAAATATTTGCAGCCAGGATCGGCTCCATGTCACGCCAGTTCCAGGGAGGGCCCCAATCCCTCGCATCGCCACCTGGCCACGGCCAACGGCGGGGAAGGGGGCTTTCGAAAGTGAGGGTCTTCCCTCGGATGGGGTGCCGGATTGTGAGTCGCCAGGCGAGAAGCGCCACTTGGGCTTGATCCAGAGGCGCGGAAGCTCCGTATCGGACGTCGCCGACAATGGGATGGCCGCTGGCGGCCAGTTGCGCTCGGATCTGGTGGCGTCTTCCCGTTTCGAGGACGACCGCCAGGAGGCTGCGGTCCTGCGAGGTCGCCAGGAGACGGTATCGCAGCCTCGCCTCTTTCCGCCCTGGGGCCGGATCGAGCCGGACCCGCGTGGATCGTTTGTCGGAACGCTCGAGGTAATGAACGAGCCGGCCGGAGGGCTCTTGGGGACATCCTTCGACCACCGCTAGGTATTCCTTTTGTGGGGTTCCGGATCGAAACTGCTCACTGAGACGGGCCGCCGCCTTCGACGTTCGTGCGAACACCACGACACCGGCCACGGGACGGT
>CAZGQL010000010.1:33511-39454 GCA_964527905.1 uncultured Syntrophobacteraceae bacterium | reverse complement strand
CGTCGGATCCAGTCCCGGGCCAGATCGAGCAGACAGATGTCACCGGTTTCATCGCCCTGGACGAGGAGCCCGGCCGGCTTGTACAGGGCGAAGAGGTGATTGTCGAGGTAGAAAATCGGCCATTCCGCAATGAGAAAACCGGTTGTCTCCACGCCACCCGTCCCGTGATCCATGGTCTTGGAGGACTTTCCATTGGTGTTCCGAAAACCCGTCCGATCGCTGCACGACAAAGAGTTCAGTCCCGACCGACTCCTGGCGATCCTGAATCGCTGCGGCATCACCGCCGATGACGTCCAGCTCGATCGCCTCTGGCTTTACCACCAGATGCTGCGTGAGCACAATACCGAGCTCAACCTCACTCGGATCCACCGCTTTGAGAACATGGTGCTCAAGCTTTACGTCGACTCCATCCTGCCGGGCACCCTGATCGCCCTGCCGTCGCCTCTTCTGGACCTCGGGACAGGGGCCGGCATGCCCGGGATCCCACTGAAAATCTTTTTCCCTCACTTGGAGATCCTACTGGCCGAGAGCCGTGGGAAGCGGGTGCGGTTTCTCGAGACGGTTTTGCAAAGACTTGGCCTGTCCGGGGTCGAGCTCGTGCCACGGGCCGTAACACCCCAATGGGAGCGACCCGTGGCTGGGGTCATCACACGCGCGGTGGAATCCATCGGGAAGAGCCTCGAACGGATGAGGGGGTGCCTGATCCAGGGGGGATTGGCAATCTTCATGAAGGGGCCCGGGTGCGACGAAGAGCTGGCGGCTGCTCAGGCGGACTTCCATGGATCCTACCGGCTGAGGGAAGACCGCGCGTATCGCATTCCGCAAACACCACATGAGCGAAGGCTCGTGGTTTTCCAACGCCTTGACGAACCGATCGCCGCCGTTCGAAGGCGGGCTGCGGAGCGACATGGAATGAAACGCATCGAGAGTGAGCAAAACGACACCTTCCGGCAGCTCAAGAGCCTTCTCACAAGCAAGGGGATTCGCAAGGAAGGCAGGGCGATCGTGTGTGGTGGAAAACTCGTGGAGGAGGTGCTTCGCGATTTCCCCGACCGATGCGAGGCCTGGATTTCCAGGGGAGATCGAACTCCCCCGCCCGGGGAAGCCCCCGAATCCCTGGGGTGGATCCAGCTCGCGCCTGCGTTGTTCGATGTCCTGGATCGGTTCGGGACACGGGCACCGCTGATGCTCGTCCGCGTGGAGGAGCCGCCGGCTTGGGACCCATCGGCGGCGCTCCCGGACGGGTGCACGGTGTTTCTCCCCTTTCAGGATCCCGAAAACGTCGGCGCCGCCCTGCGCTCTGCGGTCGCGTTCGGTGTGGCGCAGGTCGTGCTCCTCAGCCAGTGCGCTCATCCGTTTCACCCCAAAGCCTTGCGTGCCTCCGGGGGAGCCGCGTTTCACGCTAGACTGTTGCGTGGCCCCTCCATCGGGGAGCTCCCCGAAAACGTCCCCGTCATCCCGCTGTCGACGGAAGGTCAGGACATCCGTCAATTTCACTTTCCGGACCGGTTCGGGCTGCTCCCGGGACTTGAGGGGCCCGGACTGCCCGAGGCATGGAGGCCGCGAGGGATCCGCATACGCATTTCGGAAAAGGTGGAGTCCCTGAACGCCGGGGCGGCGCTGGCTGTGGCTCTGTATGCGTGGAGAAGCCGGCTGGAAAGCGGTTCCTGAAAAGAAGGGGAGGGGAACAACATCGCGCAAGCGAACGGGGGGAACGCGACCCGTAAGGCGTCCGCTCCCCCAGTCGCCAGTGAAAGAGATCAGCCCCGAATCGGAATGATGTCGAGGACCACGCGCCGGTTCTGTTGGCGGCCGGCCTCGGTGGCGTTGGTCGCAACCGGCCGTGTCTCGCCGTAACCGCGGGCGGAAATGCGACGCGGATTGACACCTGCATTCACCAGAGCATCCGCCACCGCTTGGGCACGGCGCTCCGAAAGCTCAAAATTGCTGCGCTCGGAACCGGTGCTGTCCGTATGCCCTCCGATTTCCACACGCGTCTCGGGATAGCGGTTCAAGATGTCCGCAACCCGATATATCTCATCCATGCCACCGGGTTTGATCCGGGTCGAGCCGACGTCGAACAACACGTCCGCGCGCAGGGTGACCGCCAGGTTGTCCTGATATCGCTGGACGCTCGCGCCCTGCATGCGGGCCATTTGAGCCCGAAACTCCTGTTCCTGACGATCCATGTAGTTGCCGATCGCCCCACCGATCAATCCGCCGGCGGCTGCACCCGCCACCGCCCCGAGCACCGTTGAGGTGGTGTCCCTGCCGATGGCCTGGCCCAATGCAGCCCCCGTAGCCGCTCCAACCCCCACGCCGATCGCCGCTCCCTGTTCGGTTCGGCTCATCCCGGCGCATCCCGGAAGCATCATCACCATCGCCAAGAAAATCAAACCGCTCTTCCTAAGGCTCATGCTCACGTCTCCTTCGTCACGATTGCGGGTTTCGTATTCTTGTGGAACCCTTCTGACCGCACTGTTCCACATGCGTCTTTTGGGCTGAGTCTAATGAAATCACAACAAATGTGCAATCCATACCCCAACGCGACCCTTCCGAACGCCACGGCGTCAGTCCTCGACCACGAGAACCCCAGACCCGTTGATGCGATCTTCCTTGAGGTCCAACAGGGCCCTGTTGGCATCGGTTACGGGAAAACATTGTACCCTTGGACGGATGGGAATGCGTGCCGCGGTCTCTAAAAGCTCGACGCCGTCCTGTCGCGTGTTGGCCGTGACGCTGTGGATATTCTTTTCGTAAAAAAGATGTCTCTCGTAATTCATGGGAGGGATTTCAGACATATAGATGCCGGCCAGAGCCAGGGTCCCACCCTTTCGGAGGCGTTCGAGCGCCACCGGAACCAGGTTGCCCGCAGGCGCGAAAATGATTGCACTGTCGGCGAGGACCGGCATCTGCTCGGCCCGGGATCCTGCCCAACGCGCACCCAGGCTCAAAGCCAGTTGAGCGTGCGATTCGTTGCGGGAGCATACGTAGACCTCGCAGCCCCAGTGGAGCGCGATCTGGATGACAATGTGCGCGGAGGAGCCAAAACCGTACAGGGCCAGGCTCTGGCCGGGTTGCAGAAGGCTGCGCTTCAGACTCCGATACCCTATGATTCCCGCGCACAGCAGAGGCGGCGCTTCCGTATCGGAGAAGACCTCGGGGATGCGGTAAGCAAACGACTCGGGCACCACGGCATACTGGGCGTAGCCACCCCACCGGTGATACCCCGTGAAGCTCTGAGATTCACAGAGGTTCTCCCGGCCGGCAAGGCAGAATCCACACGTCCCGCAGGTGTGGTGGAGCCAGGCGATCCCGATGCGCTCCCCGACGGTGAATCGGTTCGCTTCTGGGCCCTGAGCGTCTACGATTCCAATGACCTGATGACCCGGAACCACCGGATGGCCGGGGAAGGGGAGCTCGCCTTCAATGACATGAAGATCTGTGCGGCAGATGCCGCAACTCCTCACCCGAACGCGGACTTCGCCTGGGCCGGGCTCTGGGGTCGGCACGTCCGTCCATTCGAGGGGAGTGCGTTCAATGGGGGCGGGGTGTCTGAGAACCATCGCTTTCATAGAGCATGCCTCGCGTCCGAGTGAGTAACGGCGCCGCGACTCGCATGGGCCCATCAAGTCCTTAAGGCCGGAGGCTCGTGCGTTTGCCGGTTGATTTGTCACCGTCATTCTCTCATAATGATGCCAATGGGTGCAACCAGAGCGAGGAGCGCCAGGGCGCCCGAGCACGATTCGGGGTGCACAAGCCGGGGCACGTGAGCTAGGAGTGATGTCCGATGAAAATGCAGGATGTGAAGGCGAAGGCCAAGGCAATGGGGATCAGTTCCTTTGGCAAGAGTAAAGTCGAGCTCATTCGAGAGATTCAGCGCAAAGAGGGAAACTTCGATTGTTACGGTCGCGCCGTGGATGACTGCGATCAGAGCGAATGCTGCTTCCGCGACTCTTGTCTCGATCAGCCCAAACGTCAACGCTCCTCGTAGAAAGGCAGGCGGCCGTGGATGCCACCCTGAACGACGAAAATGTTCTCATGACCCTTCAGAACAGCAAGAAGCCGGAGCAGACGATCTACGTGGTACGGGACCAGAGCGGTGATTATTTCGTGACCAGGGGGCTGACGAAGCTTTTCGGGGTCGATGAAATCCGCGTGAGCGTCGGTGAAATGGCCTTGGCGGTCCCTGAGTATGCTCAGGTTCTCTCCTTCTTGATGGAAACCATGTCGGCAGCCATGGACTACGGCCTCCCCTATGCGTACCAGGATGTTTTCGAGTTTGCGAACGCCCGGTATTCGCTCTACAAACGCGATGGTTACCGTACTCTGAGCAAAATGGAATAGACGAAGCAAGACGCCTCGAGGGTGTGCGCCCGCCGTGTCGTGAAACGTCGCGACACGTGGGTCGGGTTGGCCATTCGGGTGAGTCGGTCGGGTTGCACGATACGTGGGGCATGAACCGTCGATGTTCAAACGCGGTTGGGGCCAAGGTGCATTGACGACACGGTTGAGTCCTGCTAGCTTGCAGCCGCCGGCATCGCGCGGCAAGGACAGATTTCTTCTCAAGGCCTTTCACAACAATTAGGAGGACTGGATGAAAAGACTGGCGCTTGTCCTGGTGGCATTGGCTCTGGCTAGCGGATCCGCGCTTGCGAGTGATCCCGCCCTGAAGGGGCCCATCAAGATCGGCCTCATGGCCCCGATCACGGGATCATACGCAAGTGAAGGGCAGGAAATGAAGCAGGTCCTCGACCTGCTGGCCGAGGAGCTGAATGCGAAGGGGGGCATTCAGGGTCAGAAGGTTGAAGTGATCACGCAGGACGACGGAAGCGAAGCCAAGACCTCGGCGCTCGCCGCCCAGCGTTTGGTGACCCAAGGCGTCGTCGCCGTGGTGGGAACCTACGGGTCGTCCGTGACCGAGCCCAGCCAAAGCATTTTCAACGAAAGCAGAATCATCCAGATCGCCAACGGATCGACCGCCGTGCGACTGACTGAAAAAGGACTCAGATACTTTTTCAGGACCTGTCCCCGGGATGACGAGCAGGGCAAGGTTGCCGCGCAGACCATCCAGAAGCTGGGAGTCAAGCAGCTTGCCATTCTTCATGACAATAGCACCTATGCCAAAGGCCTCGCCGATGAGACCAAGGCCCTCCTCAAGGACGTCAACGTCGTTTTCTTCGACGCGATCACTCCCAAGGAACAGGACTACACCACGATCCTGACCAAACTCAAGGCCGCTCAACCCGACTTCGTTTTCTTTACGGGCTACTATGGGGAGGCAGGGTTGCTCCTCAAGCAGAGAAAGGAGATGGGTTGGAACGTGCCGTTCATGGGCGGTGACGCCACGAACAACCCGGATTTGGTGAAGATTGCCGGGAAAGAGGCGGCGGCGGGATTCTATTTCTTGACTCCGCCCCTGCCGAAGGATCTTCCCAATGAGGAAGCCAAGTCTTTTGTGGCCTCCTTTACGAATAAATACGGCGCGGCTCCCAATTCCATTTATTCGCTTCTGGCGGGCGATGGTTTCCGGGTGCTGGTTCAGGCCATCGACCAGACCAAGTCCACGGACCCCGACAAGCTGAATGATTTTCTGAAAAAGACCTTGAAGGATTTTCCAGGCTTGACGGGCAAGATCTCCTTCAACGAAAAAGGGGACCGTGTCGGTGAAGTGTATCGGGTCTACAAAGTGAGCCCCGAAGGCCAGTTTCTCTTGCAACCCTAACCACACCCGTCTTGAAGAGAAACGATCGTTCCGCTTCTTCTGGAGAGAGTGCTCGACAAAGGTTTCCGGAACAGATTCGGGTCCTCGCTCCCCATGTCACTGGCCGGCAGGCGGTTGCCCCGGCAACGCCCGCCGGCCCTTCGAACCCAGACTCCCCTCAGATATCACGTTTCGTTCGTTCTTTTCTCGACATCCGTTTCCAGTCGGATCCGCGCTTT
>CAZGQL010000010.1:29216-33501 GCA_964527905.1 uncultured Syntrophobacteraceae bacterium | reverse complement strand
CAGGCTGATCGCCGCCGCTCCAGCCAGGGTCATGAGGGCCGCGTCTTCCGGCCGAGTCTTCGCCGCCGGGAGCCGCTCCGACTGGACGCGGAAGATCCGCCCCGCTGACGAAAAAGGATCCGGGAGACACGGGAACGCCCGTTGACTTGCCGGAGGTTTTCTTTTCCGCCCCCTTCGGCGGGGTCTCTGCACGCAACAGCGGCAGCACCAAACAGGAAGGGGAGAGGGCCCGTACTAAGTAGAGCGGGCCTCCCGCCCAAAGGAACACGACTCCCTCCGTTAGGGCTTTTTCCGTTACAACCTCCAAAACGACCCCGTCCGGATCGTGTCGCCGAACCGATCGCAACGCCAGGTCGCGGTCCTCCCAAAGCGTGAGAAAGGAACGCCTGGAGGGCTTAAGACCCCCTTCGCGGACAGTCGGCACATGGCGTCTGGGACATCCGAAATACAGTCTCTTCGGTGGCTCGGCAGCAGGTGGATACTCGGGCGGCGCAAGCCCCTCCTTCAGACGCAGGACGGTTCCATCGAGGAACACAGGGAAATCGATCCCGAGATAGGCGATTTCCTTGAGATGAGCTCCGCGCACGAACCGAAGGGATGAATCCTGCTGAAGGACCCAGTAGAAGTCCTTCCAGGGCATGGAGCCGTCCGGGTCCCAGAAAAGTCCATGTTCGCCCGGCGAGTGAACCAACATTGTGGCCAGGGTCCTTGCCAGGGTCTTGGGATGGTAGCGGGGACACATCAGGCATTGCTCCTCAGGAAGTTGCGACGGTGTCATCGCCAAGAATCTGGATAACGGGGGGAATCACCGCGCGTGCGATGGTGCTCATGGAACCGCCGCCGAGGACCACCTCCAGCCGTCCGCAGCACAACTCCGAGGCCAGGCGCCGGACCATGGAAGCGATTTGCTTATCCGCCTCAACGCTCAGCCCCAGGTCCCCATAGTCTCCCTGGTGGGTGTCGAATCCGAAATACCAGAAGATGAATTCCGGCCGGAAACGCCGGGCGCGAGTCTCGAACGCCTCGCAGGCCACCCTCGCGTACCGTTCGTCGATGTCATCGTCGTCCGCGGGCCGGGCCGAAAAGAGGCTCCAGCGGTCGATCCCCGGCGCAACCACGTCCACCTTGGTGCCGTCGGGGGATTCCTGGTGCATGGAACATACGCAAACATGGAGAACATCCGGATCATGACGGACCAGATCGCGTGTGCCGTCCCCGTGGTGGGCGTCGGTGTCGAGGATGGCAATGCGTCGGATGCCGTGACTTTCGCGCAGGACGTGGATGGCGAGGACGACGTCGTTGAAGCAGCAGTAGCCGCCGAAGTAATCGCGTCCAGAATGGTGTCCGCCCGCTCCTATGAAGGCGAACGCATTGCGGATTTCCCGAGACGCGATCTTTTCGGCCGCAAGCACGACGCCGCCGGCGGAATGCCACGCGGTGGAGCAAAGGGGATCCCGCTTGACGCCCTCGAGCAATTCCCGGGAATGGACCTTGAGGAGGAGCTCCTCGGAGATCGGAGGAGATTCGTAGAGTCGGAACCGCGGGTTGTCTAGGAAGGGTTTCAGGGCGCGGGGGAAGTCATAGAGGCGGGATCCTTGGGTGAGGTAACTCTTGCGACTGAAACTCGGATGGTAGAAGATTCCGGTGACGGGTGGGGCCGCACCGTGGAGGCTTGGATCGAAGGTCATATAATCCCTCCATTTTAGTTGACATAATAAACCTTATCAGACTTATGGTCTGGGGCTTCGGGTGCCATCCGACCGCTTCCAGGTCGCTCGGCGCCCATTTTTCCCCTTGACTTCCAAACCGTGCTCCACTATATACCGTTTTCGCAGCCGAGCGGGAATAACTCAGCGGTAGAGTGCAACCTTGCCAAGGTTGAAGTCGCGGGTTCAAATCCCGTTTCCCGCTCCATGAACATCCAGGGTGGTTTCATGCCACCCTTTTTTTACGATCGTCCGTCCTTGCGCCTCCAGAATTGCCGGACGCCATGTCAACCGAGCCCGCGAGCCCAGAATCCAAATCGGCCAAGAGAAACCGTACTCCCAAAGAACGGCTCAAGGATCTTTACGCCCGCTTCCAGCACCGGGATCAGGTCCTCATCACCATTGACCCAGACCCCGACGCCATCGGCTCGGCCCTCGCGGTCAAACGGCTCCTGTGGCGCAGGGTTCAGTCTTGTACGGTCGGCATCATCCGTCCAATCCGGCGACTCAACAACCTCACCATGGTCCGCCTCCTAAAGCTTCCCCTGGTGCAACTCCAAAGAGGTCATGTTCCGAAGCACGACAAGTGCGTTGTCGTCGACGGGCAACCTCACCACAACGAGTTCTTTCGACAGTTCGCCTACGATGTGGTGATCGACCACCATCCGCTGAACTCGGAGATCGCGGCCCCTTACGTGGATGTGCGGCCGAGCTTCGGCGCCACATCGACCATCCTCACTGAATACCTCCAGGCCGCCCGCATCAAACCTTCGCAGTCCCTGGCCACGACCCTCATCTACGGGATCAAGACCGACACGCGAAGCTTTGAGCGCCATACCCACGTCGCAGACATCGAAGCCTTCCGGTATCTGTTCTCCCTCGCGAACCACAATGTCCTCAGGAAAATCGAGATCTCCGATCTTTCCCTCAAGGACCTTCGCTACTTCCACAAAGCGGTCGAGCGCAAGCACGTGGTCAAGGATCGGATGTTCGTTCACCTCGACGAAGTCCCCACGGCGGACATCCTGGTGGAGATCGCCGAATTCCTGCTGAAGGTGCACAATGTTTCGTGGAGCATCATCTCAGGAATCTTCGAGGGGAACCTCATCATCGTGGTGCGAAACGACGGTTATCGCAAGGACGCCGGAAAGCTCGTGAGGCGAGCCTTCGGTGACCTCGGGTGCGCCGGCGGTCATCAGGCCATGGCCCGAGCTGAAATCCCCCTCAAGACCCTCACGGCGCACCTGGGAACCCGGGCTTCGACAGCCATCGAGGCGTTCGTTCGTAAACAGATGTCCCCCATTGCCAAGGAATGAATCCATCTTGCCTCCCTCCCCTTCAAGTCCCCTGAAACGGGTTGAGATCTTTGCCGACGGGGCCTGTTCGGGCAACCCGGGGCCGGGCGGTTGGGGAGCCATCCTGCGATACCGGAGTGTCGAGAAGGAGTTGAGCGGTTTCGATCCCACGACCACCAACAACCGCATGGAGTTGACGGCTGTCCTCGAAGCGCTGCGAGCCTTGAAAGAACCCTGCGATGTGGTCGTCTGTACGGATTCTCAGTACCTTCGAGAGGGTATCACCTCTTGGATCCACCAGTGGAAGCGAAACGGCTGGCGGACCAGCAACAGGGAACCTGTAAAGAACAGGGATTTGTGGGAGGCCCTTGACGAGGCTGTCCGGAGGCACCGTGTGGTATGGCGGTGGGTCAAAGGCCACGCGGGACATCCCGAAAACGAGCGTTGTGACGCCCTGGCCCGTCAGGCCATCCGGGATGCCGCCCCCGGGCGGGTGGACCCCGTTTCATGAAGCTTCCATAACCCGGTGTGGTGCCCCTCCGCATGGAGTATCCCGGCATCACGAGAGATGCCCACAAGGCCCTTGGACTTTCCTGCAGGCCGTGAGACGGCCCGAGATTCGGACTGGTGAACGTGACTGACGTACCCGAAAGCAATTCCGAAACCGATTCGGTCCCGGAACCGTCGGAGGAGGTCGTCCTATACATGCTGCATTGCGGCTTGGACGGCAAACTTTTGCAGGAGGTGTGCCGGCAGCATGGATTCCGGCTGACCATCCACCAGTTCCCTCGCGAGGAACTGTTTGCCTACCATATGCACGAGAAGCGCAAAACACCCGATCTCATTCTTATCCGGGGCCATTTCATCTCCCTCTTGCACGAGGTCGACAAGAAACGGAACATTCCCTATGTCGTGGTTTCGTCGAAGCTCAAGTACGGGGACGGACAGCCGGTGTTCATCCATGCCGAGCAAGGTTACGGGGCGGACAATCGGCTCGCCCTCTACCATTCGCTGGCGGAAACCATCAAGGAGATGATCGAAAAACGCAGATCCCCGGACGCACCCCCTGAGGCCGTCCGGCCCAAGGGAGGCGCATGAGGATTCCCCTGGAGCTCTCCAGCCAGGGTGCAGTCCCCCGACGATGGAGGGTGGATGAAGATCATCTATCATGACGATTACCTGACTCCATATTTTACTGCGACCGTCGAGAGCCCCCTTCGAGTCAAGGTCATCCATGGGGTTTTGAGCAAGCATTACGAGTCCGTCCGGCCGATTGCGGCCTCC